>JBBQTY010000352.1:0-1521 GCA_038234445.1 Lysobacterales bacterium | reverse complement strand
CAACTGGGCCGCGAAGCGACAGGAAGCCTTGCGAACGCAGGCCGACGGACTGAGTCGGGCGATCGAAGACAGTGCGCGAAATGAAGTTCTCGCGATAACGCGCAAGGCGTTGCACGAACTTGCCACGACCGATCTCGAATCGAGCATCGCTGAAATCTTCATGCAGCGCCTGCGCGCGCTCGACGGCGAGGCGAAAGCCGATCTTGTTGCCGCGTTGAATATCGCCTCACCATTGCCGACGGTGAGCAGCGCATTGACCCTGTCCAAGCAGCAGCGAGATGCCATACAAGCAATGTTGGAGGGATCGTTTTCCCTCGCCACGCCGGTGATGTTTGTAATCCGGCCGGATCTGATCTGCGGCATCGAGCTCAGTGCCAGCGGCCAACTCGTATCCTGGAATGTGGATAGCTATCTGCTGTCACTGAAGAAAGAGATCGAACGGATTGCCAGCGAGCGCGTAACGCAAGACGATTCCGACAAATCCTCGCCTAGCGCAACAGCCGAACTGGTCCGTGAGCCACCGTCCGGCAGCGACACCGAGCTTGCGACAGAACCGCCGACTGGCGCCGTGCCACCCGCGAAGGTCAGTGCTGCATGATTGCCGACTCGCCAGATCTGAGTGCAACCGTCGAGCGCGCCATTCGCGAAATCGGCAAGGCGCGCGAGGGTTTTTCGGCGCAGATCATGGCGCAGGAAATCGGCACGATCACCCGTGTTTCCACTGGGATCGCCCAAGTCTCGGGACTCCCAAACGTCGGCTCGGATGAGCTCCTGAAGTTTTCCGGTGGTGTGTACGGAATCGCCTTCAATCTTGATGAGGATGATATTGGCGTCGTTCTGCTCGGCGACTACGCCAACCTGCATGCCGGTGATCGCGTCGAGCGCACCGGTCGCGTCATGGATGTACCGGTAGGGAAGGGACTGCTGGGCCGCGTCATCGATCCGCTCGGTCGTCCACTCGATGACAAGGGAGCGCTCGCATCGAGTGCTCGGTTGCCGATCGAACGACCGGCCCCGGCCATCATGGATCGGGCGCCAGTCAGCGTGCCGCTGCAGACCGGTCTCAAGGTTATCGATGCACTGATTCCGGTCGGCCGCGGTCAACGCGAATTGATCCTCGGTGATCGTCGCACCGGCAAGTCGGCAATTGCCATTGATGCAATCCTCAATCAGAACGGTCGCGATGTGGTTTGCGTCTATTGCGCGATCGGCCAACGCGCCTCTGCGGTGGCCAAGGCGGTAGCCAATCTGCGCAAAAAGGGAGCGATGGATTACACCATCGTGGTTGTCGCCGAGGGCAACCAGGCACCGGGGCTTGCGTATGTCGCGCCGTATGCCGCGACCAGCATCGCCGAGCATTTCATGGAATCGGGTCGTGACGTGTTGATCGTCTACGACGACCTGACCCACCATGCCCGGTCCTATCGCGAGATTTCGCTCTTGCTGAGGCGTCCGCCCGGTCGCGAAGCCTTTCCGGGTGACATTTTTTACCTGCATGCGCGCTTGTTGGAGCGCTCGACG
>JBBQTY010000351.1:0-1572 GCA_038234445.1 Lysobacterales bacterium | reverse complement strand
CTCGGTAAAGCAGCCGTTGGCACGCAATATCGGTGAGGCGCTCGGTGTCGGCGCGGTGATCCGGCTGACCGATGACTACGGCAATCCGATCCCGGAAGAACAACGTTACGACTCATCGGTCAGCGTGCCGAATCTCGATCGTATCGAGCACACCTTGCAGAAGCTGACACCGCCGCGCTGGCCGGAAGATCTGCTTGGGCCAGTCGATCAGGAGCTCGCAGCCCGCGGCGAGATCCTTTTCGAAAAAGACTGCGCCGGTTGCCATGGCCCGCATCCGGCGAATCGAGCCGAACAACTGGCGAGCGCGCCAGGTAAGCCGTGGCCTGGCACCGAATGGAAGATCGAGGTGATTCCGGTCGATCTCATTGGCACCGATTCGAGTGAGGCTGATGGTTTCATCACGCGTCGCTACGACCTCGGCAAGGCCGGCATCACGCGCGAGGAAATCAGTCGCGTGTTACGTCCGCAGTTGATCCGAAATCTGGCCCGCAGCGCGCGTATGCATCTCGATGAAGTGATCGCCGCTCGTGAAGCGTCAGGCGAAGATGCCGCTGTTCTGGCAGCGCTGCTGGCGGCCTATCCGAATCCGGATGCCGATCCGGTTCCTTCGATTGCCCATGACAGTTTCAGCGCGATTGCGGCTGCAATCGATTCCACTGGAACGCCGGCGAAAACTGATGCGCCGTCGTGGGAATGCGATCTCGCGTGCAAGACGCAAGCACTTCGCGACGATGTGACCGGCGGTGAAGCGACCATCGACGCCCAGCTTGCAGAGCTCGATGTGAGCAGCCTCAGCGAAGGGCAGGGACTCAATGTCCTTGGCCTCATGATCAAGGCGAAATATTTCGCCGACCATGATATTTCGTACGAGCGCCAGCAGTGTCTCGGCGGCTTCGGCATTCTCGATCTGCCGCAGCAAATCGCCGGCTACAAGCCACGCCCGCTTGAAGGTGTCTGGGCGACACCGCCATTTTTGCACAATGGTTCTGTGCCGAATCTACATGAAATGCTGATGCCGCCCGAGCAACGCAGCAAAGGTTTTCTGGTCGGGCTGCGCGATTTCGACACGAAGAATGTCGGCTACGTCAGTCAGCCAGTCAATGGTGAGGATCGCGATGGTTTCTGGTTCGACACGACGATCGATGGCAACCACAACAGCGGCCACGCATTTGTCGCTACGCCGGAACAGCTCGCTGCGGCGAAGGCCGATCCGAAAGCGCATCCCTTGCCCTCAGGCGTGATTGGGCCCCTGCTCAGCGAGGATGAGCGCTGGTCGATCATCGAATATCTCAAGATCCATCGGGACCTGCCTGAAACCCCGGCGGATTTCACGCCGCCGAATTGCGCGCCATGACGATGAGCGAGCCGAAACCGATCTCGGATTATTCGGATGAATTCGAGCCGGTGCGCAGCGCCGAGCGGATATGGACGGCTCGGCGTCGAGAAGTGTCTGGTATCCCAGCCAATGCGGAAACCGTCGGCCTCGCGTTTTCGGGCGGCGGCATCCGTTCGGCCACCTTCAATCTTGGTGTGCTGCAAGCGCTCGAAGCGGGCGGGATCTTGCGTCATGTG
>JBBQTY010000350.1:0-1679 GCA_038234445.1 Lysobacterales bacterium | reverse complement strand
CGTAATTCAGGCGCAGCCTCTAGTATTTTACTCCAGTAAAACATCGAGCCGAGGAAATTCCATGTCCTGTGCTGCAACGCTTCGCCAATCCGGCGGTTCGATCATCCTCTCCATACCCAAATCGATCGCCCAGACGCTTGCGGTGGAAGCGGGCTCGGTGGTTGAGCTCGTTGTGGAGGGTCGCACGCTCTCGGTCACCCCTGCCCGTCGCAGCCTGGCCGACCGGTTGGCATCCAGCCCGAAGTCGCCTGGGGCATGGCAGCGCGATGACGATTCGCTGGAAGATGCCGCGGTCGGCCGCGAGTTGCTGTGAGCCGCCTGCCTGCGCGCGGCGATATTCTGGAGTTGAGCCTGGATCCAGTGAAGGGGCGAGAAATTCGGGGATCGAGGCCGGTTCTGGTGCTCTCGGCGGACGCGTTCAACAAGGCATCCGGCCTGCTGCTGGTGGCGCCGATCACCCAGGGTGGAATCGCCTCTCGCGAGACGGGTTTCAGTGTGACGCTGATGGGCACCGGCACCAGGACCCAGGGTGTCGTGTTGTGCGATCAGACCCGAACCGTGGATGCGCGTGCTCGCACTTTCAGAAAGGTTGAACGCGCGCCGACCGCCGTAGTTGCGGAAGCGCTCGACGCTTTGCGCTCGATTTTGGAGTAGTGGACGTCGAGTAGTATTGGTGTCCGAAGATTCGGCGCTTGCTGGATGCGGCTTGAGATTGGCCGCGTAGGTATTGCAAGGGGAGCATCGGCCCTGAAGGGGCTCCTACAGGGAAGCGGGGAGCGTTGCGCGGGCGGGCTGTTGTAGGAGCCCGTTTACGGGCGAGATTTTCGCCGCTGTGACGGAGGGCTCGCCCCTGAAGGGGCTCCCTACAGGGGAAGCGTGGTGGGTGACGTGTGAGGCCTTCGCGCTGGTCACGTTAGACTTGCGCGCGTTCACTCCCGATCTGGTCTCTTTCCGGTGCGCCGCTTCAAGGACTCAAGCAATGACGATTCACTGGTACCCGGGGCATATGCACAAGGCCCAGAAGGACATGATCGAGCTGCTGCCGCAGGTTGATCTGTTGATCGAAATTCTGGATGCGCGCATTCCCTCGTCAAGCGAAAATCCGGCGATTGCCCGGCTGCGTGGAGACACACCCTGCATCAAGGTATTGAGCAAGTCCGATCTTGCCGATCCTGCGGTGACGGCGCTGTGGCAGGCGCGGTTTGAGCAGCAACGCAACGTCAAGACATTTCCGACCCGTAGCGATCAACCGGCGGGTATCAAGGCGTTGATGGGCTTGTGTCGTGGCATGGTTCCGCAACGGGAAGCGAACAAGAACCAGATTCACGCGATGGTGGTCGGGATTCCGAATGTCGGCAAATCCACCCTGATCAATATTCTTTCGGGCCGTTCAATCGCCAGAACCGGCGACGAGCCGGCGGTGACCAAATCCCAGCAGCGAATAGATCTTGGCAACGACATCATTCTGTTCGATACGCCGGGCATCTTGTGGCCCAAGGTCGAAAACCCGGCCAGCAGCTACCGGCTGGCCGTTACCGGTGCGATCCGCGATACCGCAATGGAATACGACGACGTCGGCCATTTCGCGGCTGAGTATTTGCTGCGCCACTATCCCGATCTGCTTGTGGAGCGCTTCAAGCTCGATGCCCTTCCCCGCGACGAGGAAGAATTTCTGCAAG
>JBBQTY010000349.1:0-1699 GCA_038234445.1 Lysobacterales bacterium | reverse complement strand
ATAGTTCTGCTTAGTGAATACCCGCATGCCGTCAGCCTCATTGTCAGGCGGAAGCGCACCTGCCTTGCTAACCACCCTGAACATCTGGTCAGCGGCCGCGTAAGCTCGCCAACTTTCCGACGAGCCAATGTTTGTCATCATCTTGAAACTTGTACTGCCCATTTGCGCGATCAGTTCCGGCGTCCCTCCAGTGGCCCCGTAAATACCCACGTTCTTCCCCGAAGCCTTGATCGCGGCATTCACAGATGGAACCATCCCATCGAAGCTCGTCATGACGACCGTGATCTTCGGGTCCGCCAGGAGCGCGGAACTCACCGCAGGCTGGATTTTAGTGCCCCAATCCGGAACCGCCACGTTGATCGACTTGATCTTGCACGCTGAGCAGTTCTTCGCAACGAAGGAGTGAAATGCCGTGCTCATCACCACGCTGGATGAGATGTCGTTGGCAGTGATTTCCAAGAAATCAATCGGCTGTCCCTTGGCAGCGAGGAATGCCAGAGCCGCGCCAACGGTGTATGGCACGCTCTCGCCGATGTTGGTGGACGCCGTCACAATCTCATTAGGTGTGTGCAAAGCAGCATCGCCTAGACCTGAATCGATGACCGCAACTCCAGCTGCCTCAGCGGCTTCAATTTGAGGCTTGATGAGATTTGGTTCGATGCCGCAAATGAGAACAATTGCATCGTACTTTTGGCTGGTCGCCTGCTGAATGCCAGGTATCCACCCCTGGGGCCCACCGCTGTTTGCGAAGAGCGTGGCTTTCATCCCAACTCCGCCCGCGAGATCTACAACGTTCTTCGCGATTTGCTGGCAGGGGGGAATCTGACTGGCCGTGGGTATCACCATGACCTTTTTGCCCGCCAAGGAAGAGACGTTAAATGCTGGGCCAGGCGCCTTGAACGTAGGCTGGCTGGTCCACGCGTCGGCCAAGGTCTGCATCTGGGCAAGCTGTGCTGTGGTCGGGCCGCCAGCGACGTCGTTACCTGTACTGGCTGTCGCCAGACCGGAACCTCCGGACGAACAACCGGTGAGAACAATAACGGAACCCACAGCAATAGCTGCTAACCAAACCGATTTTTTCCTCATTATTTCAGAAACACGCATAAACCACTCCTCTAGGCTTCATTGACTTTCGGGGATCTCGAACACTCAGGCACGCTCGCTCACATGAGCTGCTCAGTAAAGCGCGACCTTTGTCGGATGCACTCGCCTCACGTATGCAGGAGGTTTCAACCCGAAAAGTACCATCGCGATTTTTCCCTTGTCAACAAGATTGCCGATTTTAAATACGCATTGCGACTTAATGGTCGCATCGCGTACGTTTGAGCTGGCGTAAGCGTTGGCGCACGGCGATGTGCGTAGCGGCTGCCCCGCGACCGAGACGAGACGAGACGATAATGCCCGAATTGCGCAGTAACTTCCCCCGGAACTCTGCTTTGGGCGTAGCCCGCCGCGCGCAGTGGGCCTCGCTTGGCATCCCGGCGAGCGACCTTTTGAAGCCGAAGGTCGCGATCGTCAATACGTCGTCCGAGTTGGCGGCTTGCTACGCGCACCTCGACGACATCGCCGTCGTTGTCAAGAAGGAATTGCGCGAGCTCGGGGTGCTGCCGTTCGAGATCCGCACGACGGCGCCATCGGATTTCGTCACGAGCGCGGGGCGCGCGGGGCGCTACATCCTTCCCAGCCGAGACCTCATCGT
>JBBQTY010000348.1:0-1713 GCA_038234445.1 Lysobacterales bacterium | reverse complement strand
TCGCTGATTCCGGATCGCGATGCGATGGAAAAATTTCTCGGCATGTGCCATCGCCGCCGTTATCCGAACAAGACCGCAATCATCCGTCCGGGCGATTCCGCCAACATCCTCTACTACGTGATTGATGGCTCGCTGACCGTTTCCTCGGAAGATGAAGAAGGTCGCGAATTGATCCTCACCTATCTCAACCGCGGCGAATTCATCGGCGAAATGGGTTTGTTCGTCGAGACGCCGCGTCGCGAAGTCATGGTACGTACGCGCACACCCTGCGAACTCGCCGAGATCGGCTACGAGCGGCTGTTCAATCTTTTCGAGGGGCCGCTGCAGCCGGAGTGCCCGAAAATCCTGTTCGCGATCGGTTCGCAATTGACCAATCGACTTCTGCATACCAGCCGCAAGGTCAGCCGCCTCGCCTTCATGGATGTGACCGGTCGGGTCGGCAAGACCTTGATCGATCTGACCAACGAACCCGATGCGATGACGCATCCGCTAGGCACCCAAATCCGCATCTCGCGACAGGAGATCAGCCGTATTGTCGGATGCTCGCGGGAAATGGTCGGGCGCGTGCTCAAGCAGCTCGAAGAGCAGGGCATGATCACGGTGGCCGGCAAGACCATCGTTGTGCTCGGTCGGCGCGCTGATCCGGACTAGCGCGAACTGATTTTCAGAACCAGTTGACCACGCGCGCCTCGCGGCCGAGCGCGCGGCGCACGCGCAAGCTTGTTTGCGCATCGGCATTGACCAGCACTGCATCGGTCGCGCGCTTGAGCATCGGTATGTCATTCGCGGAATCGCTGTAGGCCAGATCCCAGGGTTCAGTGATTCCGTGCAACGCGATCTGCTTCGGCTTTGCCGCGCCAAAGTTGTGCACCAGTTTGCGCATGCCCAGTCGCCCGCCACGCAGGCGCGAAGCGATGATTTCGAGATCGGGCAATCCGATCGAGTCAAAAATCGCGCGCACGAGCGTTTCCTCGCAGCCCGTCACAATGACGACGCGATCGCCATCGACAATGTGTCGGCGCATTGCACTGATGCCCTCTCTAATAAAGATGCGCGGCTTGCCGACCAGTTCATTGGCGAACTCGCGCGTGAGCATTTCAAAGCGCGGTGGTCTGACACCGAGCAAGCTGAGGCGTACAAGAATGCCGACGATCGGGATACGCAACGAACGCAGCGCAAACAACGGAAGTAGCAACGGCAGCAAGAGCAGGGCCAGCAGCGCACGCCACCACGATCGCCTCAAGCGCGAGATTACGAAGCGCGAAAACGCATCGCCGCGCATGAGCACGCCATCAAAATCGAAAAGCACAACGCGCGGAGCTTGTTCGGCCGCAAGCAAGGTTGCGGCGTCATCGGCCAACGGATTCATCAGTTTGCGAAAAACAGCTGCTTGAGGGCGTCACCCGGATCCGCTGCGCGCATGAAAGTTTCGCCGACAAGGAATGCATCAATGCCGGCGCCGCGCAATCGCGCGATGTCTTCGATCGTGGCGATGCCGCTTTCGCTGACCAGAATGCGATCCGTCGGTGCGCGTTTGCGCAAGTTCAAGCTGGTATCAAGCGATACCTCGAACGTGCGCAGGTTGCGGTTGTTGACCCCGATCAACGGCGCCGGGATTTCGAGTGCGCGCTCAAGCTCCTCCTCATCATGTACTTCGACGAGCACATCAAGATCGAGTTCGGCGGCAAGCAGACTCAGGTCGAGCAACATGGA
>JBBQTY010000347.1:0-1868 GCA_038234445.1 Lysobacterales bacterium | reverse complement strand
GGACAAGTGCATGAATGCCTCTCCCACAGAAGCCGCCTTTTGTGGGAAGTGGCTTCAGCCACGATGCTCTTCTCCGGGATTGCTGCACAGCATCGCCCCCAAGAGGGGGCAAGTGCCTGAAGGCCTCTCCCACAGAAGCCGAGCGAGCGGCGCGGATTTCTTGAGCGTGCTTCGCGCTAGTGCTTCGTTGTTGGCCTGAAGGCCTCTCCTCGAACAGCGGCCAAGATGCATCGCTATTGCTCGCGCAACCAAATGGCATCCCAGAATGGATATTCGGCGATTCGAGTAACGAGGCCTGCCCGCACGGGGTTGAGGACGACGTACCGGGCAATCGATAGCAGGTCTTCCTCTCGCCTAAGTGTGCGGTCGTGAAATCCTTCGGCCCAGACGCGGTCGCGGCAATTGCGCTCCATGTTGATGGCGTTTGCGGTAGCTCCCTTGATGCGCCCTACCAAAGTCGAAAGCGAGTCCGCAGCACCCAATTCCAGCAAGCCATGCCAGTGATCAGGCATCAGCACCCAGCTGAGCAGTCGGGATTGCCTCAGCAACGACCGACTATGCAAGGAGCGCGCGAAGGCGATCGCGCAGGGCCATTCCTGAAAAATCTTGAGCCGATGAGACGTGTTGAACGTGACGAGATAGATGCGACCCGTCTCACTGGCGCGACCCTTGCGCAAGCTCGAACTTCCATTGGCAGGAAAGCATGGTTGTTTCATCCTGCCATGCTCGGTGCAATCGAGAACTACGGCGATAGGCGATTTCGGAATCTGTTGTAGGAAAATGTCTCGCGGAAGATGACTTCAAGTTCGATACGCTGCTGTGAAATGTGCAAAGAGCATCGCCCCCTAGAGGGGGCAAGTGCCTGGAGGCCTCTCCCACAGAAACGGAACTACTGCAGCAGCAGATAGAACAAGCTCTGCCCGCGCACGACGGTCAGCAGCAATTGCCGGGGTGTGCGCTTGAGCAGTTCGCCGAGCTCGCCCGTGTCATCGATGTCGCGCTGGTTGATGCCGACGATGATGTCGCCGCCGCGCAAGCCGCTGGCATAGGCGCGGCTGGCGCGGTCGATGTCCTTGACTACGCTGCCGCTGAGTCCGGGCCGGCGCTGACTTTCTTCGAGATCAGCGAGCAGGGCACCACCGAGGCGCTCATCGACATCACTGCCACGAACGCTGGTGTTCGCACTCGCTGTAAGCGTCATGTTCACGTTGAGCGGTTTGCCTTCGCGCAATACCGTGACCACCAGCGGCGTGCCGATCGGCGACAAACCTTCGACGTTGTGCAAATCCTGCGTCGAGCTGATCGTCTTGCCATTGATCGCGGTGATCACGTCACCGGGTTTCAGACCGGCCAGGGCAGCCGGCGCATCCTTGCGCACGCGAGTGATGACGGTGCCTTTGCCGGAGGTCACTGAAAGCATTGCGGCGAGTTCGGGTGTGATGTCCTGGGTGTCGACGCCAAGCGCGCCGCGAAGCACTTCGCCATGATCGATCAACTGGCGCATGACATTTGCCGCGAGATCGCTCGGGATCGCGAAACCGATGCCGACACTGGCGCCCGATGGCGAGAAGATCATCGAGTTGATGCCGACCAGTTCGCCACGCAAGTTGACCAAGGCGCCGCCCGAGTTGCCTGGATTGATCGATGCATCGGTCTGGATGAAGCTTTGGTAGCCGCGGCTGATTCCCTTGCGGTCGAGTGCCGAGACGATGCCCGAGGTAACCGTTTGGCCGAGGCCGAACGGATCACCAATCGCGACGACGAAATCACCGACGCGCAGGTTCTTGGATATCGCCAGCGGCACGGCTTGCAGGTTCTCAGCCGAAATCTGCAGCACGGTCAGATCCGTATCGGGATCTGAACCAATC
>JBBQTY010000346.1:0-2150 GCA_038234445.1 Lysobacterales bacterium | reverse complement strand
AGGCGAGATGGGCGATACGCATGTCGGTCTGCAAGCGCGATTGATGAGTCAGGCCCTGCGTAAGCTGACAGCAAACATAAAGAAATCAGGATGTTTGGTCATATTCATCAACCAGATTCGCATGAAGATTGGCGTCATGTTTGGCAGTCCGGAAACCACCACGGGCGGCAACGCGCTGAAGTTCTATGCTTCGGTTCGTCTGGATATTCGCCGTATCGGCGCGGTCAAGCGCGGCGACGAAGTGATTGGTTCGGAAACCCGGGTCAAGGTGGTCAAGAACAAGGTTGCGCCGCCATTCCGCCAGACCGAATTCGAGATCCTCTATGGCGAAGGCACTTCACGCGAAGGCGAGTTGATCGAGCTTGGCGTGCTGCACAACCTGGTCGAAAAATCCGGCGCCTGGTACAGCTACAAGGGCGATCGCATCGGTCAGGGTAAGGACAACGTTCGCTTGTTCCTCAAGGAGCACAAGGAAATGGCCAACGAGATCGACGCGGCCTTGCGCGAAAAATTGCTGGTCAAGCCCGGTAGTTCACCCGCACGCGCCGTTGAGGAAGAGGTTGAGGAGGCCTGACGACAACAGCCCCTGGCGCGTCGCGTCGAGGGCATGGGCGCGCAGCAATTCGTCGTGAATTGTTCTACGAAACTCCATTGATAATGTCTCGCAACACCCTGAGCAAGCGAGATGTTTTGTGAGCGACGACAAATCCAAAAAAGCTCCCAAGGCAACGCCCAGCGCTTATGACAAGGCGCTGGGCCTGCTCGTGCGTCGCGAACAATCCCAACGCGAACTCAAGGCCAAGCTGGCCCGCAGCGGATTTGCGGATGACGAATCCAGCCAGGCGATCCACGCCCTCATACAACAGAAATATCAGAGCGATGAGCGATTTGCCGAACTATTGGCACGCTCACGCGCGGCCAATGGCTATGGGCCGCATCGAATCTTCGCCGAACTCAAGTCACATGGTGTTACCGATGCCGAAATCGCCGCTGCGATCAAGGATCTGGATTGCGTTTGGCGCGATCTCGCCGCCCGTCAGTTGCAACGTCATTTCGGCCGCAAGCCAGCGGCGGATGTCAAAGAGCGCGGCCGACGTGCGGCCTTTCTCTTGCGCCGTGGCTTCGATGCCGCCACAGTAAGCATTCTCACGCGCGCCGACATCGGCGATCCCGGTGACGAGTTCGATTGAGAACTCCGCTTGGACGTTCATCGGCGTGTCCGCACTCCGGATTGAACAGATTGATGAAAACCAGCGCCGACATCCGTTCCGATTTTCTCGAATTCTTCCGCTCCAAGGGTCACACCGTGGTGCCCTCGGCGTCGCTGGTTCCGTCCAGCGATCCGACCTTGATGTTCACGAACTCGGGTATGGTGCCGTTCAAGAACGCATTTCTCGGTAGCGAGAAGCCTCCCAGTCCGCGAGTTGTTGATGTCCAGCGCTGTCTGCGTGCGGGAGGCAAGCACAATGATCTTGACCAGGTCGGCTATACGGCGCGCCATCACACCTTTTTCGAGATGCTCGGCAACTGGTCGTTCGGCGACTACTTCAAGCGCGATGCGATCCTCTGGGCATGGGAATTGCTGACTGTAGTCTGGAAGCTGCCAAAGGATCGTCTGCTGGTCACGGTCTACCAGACCGATGACGAGGCATATGCGATCTGGAGAGATGAAGTCGGCATTCCGCCCGAGCGGATCGTGCGCATCGGCGACAACAAGGGCGCGCCATTCGCCTCTGACAACTTTTGGCAAATGGCCGAAACAGGTCCTTGCGGTCCTTGTACCGAGATCTTCTACGATCATGGCGCGCATATTCCTGGTGGGCCGCCCGGCTCACCCGATGAGGATGGCGATCGTTACATCGAGATCTGGAATCTCGTCTTCATGCAGTTTGACCGAGCCGACGATGGCGTGTTGTCGCCATTGCCTGCGCCTTGCGTCGATACCGGCATGGGCCTTGAGCGGCTTGCCGCGATCCTGCAACACGTCCACAGCAACTATGAAATTGACCTGTTTCAGCATCTGATCAAGGTCGCTTCGCAACTGACCAACACCGCCGATCTTGAGAACAAATCGCTGCGCGTGATCGCTGATCACATTCGCGCGTGTTCGTTCCTGATCGTTGATGGCGTGCTGCCGTCGAACGAGGGCA
>JBBQTY010000345.1:0-2167 GCA_038234445.1 Lysobacterales bacterium | reverse complement strand
CCGGCTGGATCGGCATGAAGCCGAGTCGCCGCGGGGTCGGATTGCCTTGGCACGGCGGCTCGCAAGCGGCCAATTGCCGGCGTCCGCGGCGGCCATGGCCCATCTGGATCATTGTCTGGGTTGCCTCTCGTGTCAGCCGGTTTGTCCATCCAAGGTTCAATACGATGACATCTTGATCGCGACGCGCGCGCTGCTGGCGCCGTTGCGAGCCAAACCTGATCGCTTGCGGCACTGGCTGCGGAATCCGCGGGTGTTGGTGCGCTTTGCTCGTATCGGATCAATATTGCGCGCCGATCGCTGGCTGCCACGACTGGCGGGCCAGCTGCCGAAAGCAAGTCTGACCCGACGCCTCGCCAACGAAGTGCCGGGCAAGGTCATGTCGCTGAAGCTCCCGGTCATTCACCGTCGAGCGCCGACGCGCGGCCGCATCACCTTGTTCCCCGGCTGCGTAGCGAGCGTTCTGGATGGCGACACGCTGGCCGGTGCACGAATCCTGCTCGAAGCGCTCGGCTACGAAGTGGTCGAGCCGACAGCGGCCGTTTGTTGCGGCGCGCTCGCCCTGCATGCGGGCGATAGCCAAGCCGCGGCGACCACTGCCCAATCGACGCGCGCTGCTTTGGAAGCCTGCAACTCACCGACGGTGCTGGTCAGTGCCTCAGGTTGTCTCGGCAGTCTGCGCGATCACGGCATGCACGATAGTCACGTTGCTGTCGCCGATATTCTTGGTTTTATTGCGGCAGACGATTGCATCGATACGCTGCGATTCAAGCCATTGCCCGAGCGCGCCGCCCTGCATCTGCCGTGTACGCAGATGAATGTTGGTAGCGGCTCGACTCCGCTGCGCTCGCTGTTGATGCGGATTCCGCAGCTTCAATTGCTCGCCTTGCCCGATCAGCCGCGCTGTTGCGGTGCCGCTGGCAGCTATTTCATCGAACAGCCCGAACGCGCTGACCTTCTGCGCGCGGAGAAGCTCGATCAAATCGAGCCTCTGGCGCCCGATTTTCTCTTGACCACGAACATCGGTTGCCGGATCTTTCTCGGTAACGGTTTGCGCCAGCGCGGCTCAACGATTCCGACCCTGCATGCGCTGGCCTTGCTGGCCCGCCAATTGGAAACCAACCCATGACGACCCGAACCCTTTCCCGACTTGACCGTATTTTCGTCGAAATCGAGCGCGCCCTCGTGACGGCGTTCGATCCGCAGCCGGTATCCAGGCGTCCCTCACCGTCGATCGGAGTCGAAGAGGCCGAACTCGATGATTCGGCGCGCCGCCATGCTGGTGGCTTGATGCGCGTCAATCATGTTGGCGAAGTCTGTGCGCAGGCCTTGTATTCGGGTCAGGCCGCGGTTGCTCGCGATGCTCAGGTGCGCCATCAGTTGCTCGAAGCCGCGGCTGAAGAAACCGATCATCTAGCCTGGTGCGGAGAACGCCTGCACGAGCTCGGTGATCGCCCGAGCTTGCTCAATCCACTCTGGTACGGCGGCGCGTACACGATCGGCGCATTGGCCGGACTGGTCAGCGATCGACTGAGCCTGGGCTTTGTCGTTGAAACCGAGCGCCAGGTCGAAGCGCATCTCGAAGGCCACTTGAGCAAGCTTCCGGAATCCGATCAACGTAGTCGCGCGATCGTCACTCAGATGAAGGAAGACGAAGCGCGCCACGCAGAGCAGGCATTGGCTGCAGGCGGCGCGAGCCTGCCAGCCCCGGTCAAGGGCATGATGCGAATGGCGGCAAATGTGATGCGCGCGGTGGCGTACAACATTTAGGGATTCGGGATTTGGGATTGGGGATTGGGGATTAGTAAAAGCGAAATCGTGCCTGTCCCTGTTTTTTCGAATCCCGAATCCCGAATCTCAAATCCCGGCATTCAGGCCCTCAGGCCAAATTTCGACCGTGGAACAGTTCCTCGATCTCGCGGCGCAGCAGGGCACCGATGCGCTGACGCTCCTTGAACGAGAGGTCGTCGGATTGGACTTCGAACAGGTAGGTGTCGAGGTCGAAGTCCTTCAGATGCATCTTCGTGTGGAACATGTTTTCCTGGTACACGTTGACGTCGAACATCTCGTATTTCTGGCGGATGTGCTTGGCCAGGTATTCCTGCACCGAATTGATGCGGTGATCCATGTAGTGCTTGCGACCCTTCACGTCACGCGTGAAGCCGCGCAC
>JBBQTY010000344.1:0-2234 GCA_038234445.1 Lysobacterales bacterium | reverse complement strand
CGAGATGCGCACCAGCAAAGGCAGACCTTCCGGCATCACCGAGCGAGACGCTGCGACTACGTCACGAGTAAGACGTATCCGGTTTTCGAAGCTGCCACCCCACTTGTCCTCGCGATGATTGCTCAGGGGCGAAAGGAATTGGTGGAGCAGATAACCGTGTGCTGCGTGGATCTCGATGACACGAAACCCACAGTCGATCGATCGCCTGGTGGCCAGACGGAAAGCCTCGATGATCTCGGCGATTCCCGCCGGATCCAGTGCATCGGGCTGCGGATAGTCATCGGAATAGGCGAGCGCAGAAGGTGCTACCGGCGCCCAGCCACCCTCGCCCACTTCAACCTTCGTCGGTTGTGACCATGGCGCTGCGGTGCTCGCCTTGCGCCCGGCATGAGCCAGTTGGATACCGGGTATCGCTCCTTGAGCCCGCATGAAATCGACGATCGGTGACCACGCATCAGCTTGTTGGTCGTTCCAGATCCCGGTATCAGCCGGTGAAATCCGCCCACGCGCTTCGACTGCCGTCGCTTCGGTCAATACAAGTCCTGCGCCACCGACAGCACGGCTGCCGAGATGGACCATATGCCAAGGCTGGGGCACGCCTTCGATAGCCGAGTATTCGCACATCGGCGATACCGCGATGCGATTGCGCAAACTCACATCACGCAGGGATAGCGATTCAAACAAGGTCATGTGGACTCCTGGAATTTTTCTGGTGTCGCGAAATCAATTGGGTGCATAAGAATCAAGACGGTGGCTAATCGCCCTGCGACAAAAGCCCAAGTCATTTTGATCAACTTCCGTTCGTCATGAGCCGAGCCTGCGTTGTCGAAAATAATCTTGATCGGGAGTATCGGAGCGGCTCGGCAACTTGGCGTCGCCCTTCGACAGGCTCAGGGCGAACGGCTGATGTATCTGGAATCCATCACAAAGCACAGATGTTGCGTTTGCAGACCATGTCAAAATAACGCGTCGTCAGATGCCAATTCAAATAACCCGGCATAGCCATACTGCAAGATGATCGGCGACGGGTTGTGGATCTTTCAGCCAGGAAAAATGGTTGGCGTGTCCGGAGGCAAAATCATCGGAGGTGAGGAACTCGCGCTCAATCGACGCGCGCGGGAATTTGTCGAGCAGCCATTCAAATGAAGCTTCAGGGCAAAGCGTATCTTCGCTTAACCGAATACCTAGAATCGGCTTTGCCAATTGTGCCAGCGCGTGTTCCGAATCAGCGCCGGCTTGGGTGTTTGGGTAGCAACCCTTGCGCGAAGTGCGCGCCCAATCGCGCATCAGCGTTCGCGCTTCGCTACCGGCGAATCCAAGGCGCTTGCCTGGATAGTAGCCCCACACTGAAGTGACAAAAGGAACAATCCATGGAACAGCGCGCAGTATCGTGCGCATGCGGCCATGGAACGTACGCCAGTACGGCGAGCCACTGGCGGCAAACGCGACGCCTTCGATCGCTGCAGGATGCAGTGCTGCGAAAAGAGCAGCGAGCTGACCGCCGAGACTGTGCCCGGCAATGATCCAAGCGAGATTCGGACATGCTTCGCGAGCGGCAGCCAGACTGGCTGGAATATCGACTGTGAGTAACTCGTTGTAGCCCCAGTCGCAATCGCGTGAAGCGCGTCTATTGCTCGATCCGGCGCCACGCCACTCGTGCACGGCGCTGGCAATACCTTGTTCGGCAAGCGCATTTGCAAACGCCCCGTAATGACGGGCGCTGACACCCAGCGCGGGAAGCCAGAGCACGCCAAATCGCGCGGTAGGCGGGCAAAGCACGTCGAGATCTGCTTCGGCGCGATCGGCGGCATGGACGCGAATTTTCTTCAGTGTTTCTGTTGCCATCGCCTTCGAAAATGAATCCCTGCGAACGCTCAATGGGCAGCCAATCCACGCCAGGCACAACCGGCAAATTTCTGGTCTCCCGACGTCACCTCGATCGACCAGCCGAAGGTGGTGTCGGTCAATGCCTCGATGCAGGCTTGCGGTTTCAGCGTTGCGCTGAAGTCCGCTTGCCCCGCATTCAAGCTGAGTCCATCGGGTACCGACTGAAGTCCAGCAAATGCATGAACCTCGGGCGCTGCGCCCGGAGCGGCGGAAAACGACACAACCGCCGGTGTCGCCTCAAGACTCCAAAGCACCTCAAGACCGCGCGCGCCGAGAACTACATCATCAAGTCGCGACTCGCAGGTCCACGCATCGCCCGCGATGAGGTTGAAGCGTCCGATCTCGAC
>JBBQTY010000343.1:0-2304 GCA_038234445.1 Lysobacterales bacterium | reverse complement strand
TGCTTTAAATGCGCAAATTCACGAGCAAAGTCACTGGGTCCAGGCTTGACCAGCCATTTGGCTGTTGAGAGCCGCCGGGACGACGAGCGAGTTGAGGCGAGTGAAAAAAGGCAGGGATGCCGCGCGACGTAGGAGCGTGCTTCCGTTTCAGAAGTTAAAAATCGCTGGGCCCCAGCCTCAGCGGAGCCGAGATTGTCCTGAGTTTGTTTGGATGTCACAGAAGGTAAAAAATCAAAGCTACCAAATCAAATAACCCCAAGTTTCCGTCCAACCTTCACAAACGCATCCACCGCCTGATCGATCTGCGCGATCGAGTGCGCTGCACTCATCTGTGTGCGAATGCGTGCCTGGCCTTGTGGAACAACCGGAAAGAAGAAGCCGATCACGTAGATGCCTTCTTCGAGCAGGGCATTGGCGAATTGCTGGGCGAGTTTTGCGTCGTAGAGCATGACCGGGACGATCGGATGATTGCCGGGTTTCAGATCGAAACCGGCTTCGCTCATGCGCTTGCGGAAGTGCTGGGCGTTGGCTTCGACGCGGTCGCGCAGCTCAGTCGATCGCGAGAGGATTTCGAAGACCTTGAGACTGGCGGCGACGAGTGGCGGCGGCAAGGTGTTTGAGAACAGGTACGGGCGTGAGCGCTGGCGCAGCATGTCGATGATCTCGCGGCGTCCGGTGGTGAAGCCGCCCGAACCTCCGCCGAGGGCCTTGCCGAGGGTCGATGTGTAAATATCGACTTCGTGCATGACGCCATGCAGTTCGGCCGAGCCACGGCCGGTCTTGCCGACGAATCCGGTCGCATGTGAATCGTCGACCATTAGCAAGGCGTTGTGCTTCTTTTTCAGCGCGACTATTTCGTCAAGCTTGGCAATGAATCCATCCATCGAAAACACGCCATCGGTAGCAATCAGGCGGGTGCGTTTGCCTTGCGTCTCGATCAGATGCTTTTCGAGTTCGGCCATATCGCTGTTGGCGTAACGACGGCGCTCGGCCTTGCACAAACGGATCCCGTCGATGATCGAAGCGTGATTGAGCGCATCGGAAATCACCGTATCCTCATCGGAGAGGATGGTTTCGAACAGGCCACCATTGGCGTCGAAGCAGCTCGTGTAGAGGATGGTGTCCTCGGTGCCGAAGAATTCCGAAATCGTCGCTTCGAGCTGTTTGTGCAGATCCTGCGTGCCGCAGATGAAGCGCACGCTGGCCATGCCGAAGCCGTGTGTATCGAGTGCGTTCTTCGCCGCTTCGATGATTTCCGCATTGTCAGCCAAACCCAGATAATTGTTGGCGCAGAAATTCAATACTTCGCGACCGTCGATCGTGCGGATCGACGATGACTGCGGCGTGGCGATAATGCGTTCCGTTTTGAACAAGCCCTGTTCGCGGATCGATTCAAGTTCGCCGCTGAGGCGTTCGCGGGTTGCAGAGTCCATGGAGGGGCTTCGCTGTTCGGGAAAAACGTGATTGTCCTTCAAAGCGCGCGTTGGCGCAGCTGAAATGGCTAAGGGCCATTGTGACGAAGGGGCGAGCATGCTCGGATCATCGCCGCTAAACTGCTGGAATGATTGTTTGAAGGCGGTTGCGAAAGTGACGAGTGGATGCAACGAGAGGCGCGAACTGACATGAATCGGATGGCCTTGGTCGACGTTGCGCCGATTCCGGGCGGCGGCGAATTGCGCCTGTTCGCCGAGGGTGAGCACTACTCGATCAAGATCGCCGGCGGTGGCGATCTGATGTCGACGCGCGTGCATGGTTCCGAGGATGCGCTGGCCCGGATCACCTGCGAGCGAATCGCGGGTGTTGCCAATCCGCGGCTTCTGATCGGTGGCCTCGGCATGGGTTTCACGCTCGCCGCAGCACTCACCGCGCTCGGTGCGCAAGCGAGGATTGTCGTGGCGGAACTGGTCCCCGGCGTCGTCGCCTGGAATCGCGGCGCACTCGGCCAGCACGCGGGACATCCGATCAACGATGCGCGTGTCGAGGTGATCGAGACGGACGTCGCCAGCGTGATCAAGGCCGCTCAATCCAGTTTCGATGCGATTCTGCTCGACGTCGACAATGGTCCCGATGGCATCACCCAGGTTGGCAATGACTGGCTCTATGCGCTGCCGGGTCTGGCCGCTTCGATGCGCGCGCTGCGTGCAAACGGCGTGCTCGCAATCTGGTCGGCGCACACCAATCGCAAATTTACCGAGCGGCTGCGGCAAAGCGGATTTGACGTTGACGAGGTGCCGGTGCGTGCGCACGGCAACAAAGGCGCGCGACATCTGATCTGGATCGCGAGGAAGCCGAACAATGCGCTAC
>JBBQTY010000342.1:0-2313 GCA_038234445.1 Lysobacterales bacterium | reverse complement strand
ATCGAGGGTTTTGTCCTCGCGAAGCGTGGCCACGGATGCATGCAGGAAATCGCCGAGTTTCATCTCGGCACCGACGCCGTTTTGCGGATCAGGGCTTTCGAGCACGTGACGCAGGAATTCAAGCGATGCTTGCGCGCGATTGCGCGCGACCTCGGTGCGCGCGAGCTGCGCATTGAGCGTGCTCACGTGATACGTGGTCAAGCCCACGATCAGCAGGATGGCCGCCGCCGCGATGCCAACGCCCAGCCGGTTGCGCCCGATGAACTTGCGCAGACGATAGCTGAGCCGATCGCCGGATACGCGCACCGGCGCACCAACGCGCCAGCGCGAAAGATCACTGGCAAGTTCCCGAACCGACGCGTAGCGACGATCGGGTTCCTTCGCGAGCGCCGTTTCGAGTATGTGTGTGAGATCGCCGCGGACGATGCCGCGGTATGTGTGCAAGGTCACGCTGCGATCGTGCAGACGTCGCTTGAGCGCTGCATGATCTGACGAAGAATCCATCGATTCCCTGGCAATGGCCGTTGCCGGCGGCGATGGAGGCTGCTCGCGCACCATACGTTCGGCGGCGGCGAGATCATTGCGATCGACCTCAAGCGGAAGCACGCCGGCAACCAATTCATAGAGGATCGCACCGAGTGCGTAGATGTCGGTGGCCACGCCAGAAA
This sequence comes from Lysobacterales bacterium, assembly GCA_038234445.1. Classification (GTDB taxonomy): domain Bacteria; phylum Pseudomonadota; class Gammaproteobacteria; order Xanthomonadales; family Rhodanobacteraceae; genus Dokdonella. Next base: position 1,645 of record JBBQTY010000342.1, on the reverse strand, counting down.
TTTCGCCACGGAACTGCTCGGGTGCGGCGTATTCCGGGGTCAGCAATGGGCGCATGCCGATTGTCGTTTGAGCACCCGGCTCGTGACCATCGACCAGCTTCGCGATACCGAAATCGAGCAGGCGCACATGGCCATCCTTGTTGACGAGGATGTTGGCCGGTTTCAGATCACGGTGCACAACCAATTGCGCGTGCGCATGCTGGACCGCGGCGCAGACGTCGAGAAATAGTCCAACGCGCGCATCGATGTCCAACCGCCAGACATCACACCAGGCCGTAATGGACTGTCCGTCGACGAATTCGAGTGCGAACCAGGGTCGACCGTCGTCTGCGATGCCGCCATCGATGAAGCGGGCGAGGTTCGGATGCGAGAGGTGCGCGAGAATGCGACGTTCTCGAAGAAAGCGCGCGCGGATGTCGTCGAAATCGAAACCGCGCCGTATCAATTTGATCGCGACTTGCTGACTGAAATCCGCGCCCTCACGTTCGCCCCGATAGACGATACCCATACCGCCACGACCAATGCGCTCAACCACGCGGAACGGCCCAAGCAGGTTTCCCACGAGGGAATCTTCGGATCCCGCCCCCGGCATGGAATCGTCCGGACTGGCAAAGTCATCGTCCGCAATGCCGCGCAGCAACGCGTCAACGCGCTCGCGCAGTTGCGTATCCGCGCCACAGCGCATCGAAAGGAAGCTTTCGCGTTCACCGGGATCGGTATCCAGCGCGTCGCGCAGTATATGCAAGGCCTCGAGTTCGCTATCGATCATTCTCAGCTGCCCTCGCGTACCTGGTTAGTTGCAATCGTAGAGCGGACTTGGCTCAGCCGAGAGCATGAAATTGCGGAATCTCGAATCAATACCACTGTAGATCACAGAACGTGCTATTCAATCAGTGCGGCAACTTGGACTAGGCGATGCAGCCGAATGGTCACAGCGTGTCGCGGTCCATCATTGCTTCACCAGTTCCACGCGCCGGTTTTTCGCCCGGCCCTCGTCGGTGTCGTTTGATGCCAGTGGCTCGCTGGCGCCTGCACCGTGCGGACTGAGCCGAGATGCTGCAATGGCATACTCATCGGTCAGCGCAGCTACGACGTTTTCTGCGCGGCGCTTTGACAGTTCGACGTTGTAGTCGTCCGTTCCTTTCTTGTCCGTGTGGCCAACGATCGCGAGCTGCAACCCAGGGTCGGCTCGCAAGAGCTTGGCAATCTCGTCGAGCGTAGGTTTGGATTCGGGCTTGATCACGTCCTTGTCGAAATCGAACTGGATCCCGTAGAGGCTGATGCGTCCTTTATCGGAGAGTGCATCCTGCATCTGCCCCGCTCCGACAAACTCGATCTTGCCTTCGTCCATTTCCTTGGTCGTCACTACGCGCACGAATGCATAGTTTCCGCTGCCTTCTTCCGCAAACGCGATGCTCACATAGACCGTGCCTTCAGGGTGCTTTAGCACGCCAAAGAGGTAACGCGCATTGAGTTTGAAGTAGTTGCGGATGTAGTCGTGGTCGTATTTGGGCATTTGAGGATCGTCGATTGCAAGCCCCAAAAGCCCGGGTGCTGTCTGATCGCTATGGCCCGGTCGTTTGGCGTAGCACGAGCCATTGGTCGCCCCACAGGTAAATGGAACATCAAAGCCTTTCGCCTTCAA
>JBBQTY010000341.1:0-2357 GCA_038234445.1 Lysobacterales bacterium | reverse complement strand
GCCTGCAACGCTTTCGCGATTGGTTCGGTAAACGTCTGTAGAACATTGGGCGGGAAACGCAGCGTGTAGCCCGCCGCAAGTCAGGGAATCCAGCTTGCAACTGGCTTTGCGACTGCTTGCCAGCAACGCAGTTGGCGGACTCTCGCCCGCCCTGCATCTTGCTCTCGATAGATTCGGTCAATTCGATTGATCGAAACAAACGATTGTCCCTATTGAAAGCATTGCGTCATCCTTGGTGACGTTCAGGTGCGGCCAAATCCAAAGCAAGACCATCGCACGGAAGGCTCCTTGCAATGGTTTGGCGTGGAGCAGGCGTTTGTTGAAGGCGCTCACGCCGATCGATCGCTCCTTCAGCAATTCCTCAAAGGATCAAGTCCCGCATGTCGAATTTTCAACGCCTTGTTTATTCCAGCCACGCTGCGTTTCCCCACGATCAAGGCGAAGGTGGTATCAACCGCAACGTTGCGCGAATCCTCATGCAGTCGCGACGAAACAATCCTCGCGTCGGCTTGGTCGGGGCCTTGTATTTTAGCGATGGAAATTTCTTCCAATGCCTTGAAGGGGAAGCCGATGCGATCGATGCGTTGGTTGAAACCATCCGACTCGATCCGCGCCACCGCGGTATGAAGGTACTCGGACGCCATCCGATCGAAGCACGATCGTTTTCGGTCTGGGCGATGAAATACATTCCCAACGCCAACGAGGTGCAAGCGTTGCTCGCGAAGTACGGACTCAGCCAATTCGAGCCCGAGAAATTCGATGACGCGATGATTTCCGAAATGGTCGGATTGCTCCGCCATGGATCTGACACCGATCTTTTGCAAAATGATGCATCCGGTAATCGGCGCTCGGGAAATCGCTTGCCGGAACCCGCTGTCGCCAGCGCGAATGGTCAGATCAAGCTCTGGATCGCCGCGGCGGTGATCGTTGTCGCGGCAGGCATTGCCTGGGCCGTGCTGGGCTGAAGATGCATTTCTTTGCGGGAAGCGCTTTCATCCTCAATCCTGATGCCCATCGTAGGAAGCGCCTTTAGCCGTTTGTCCCCTCATGGCGGCGATGCTCTTCCCCGCATCGTAGCGAAGGGCATCGGGCCTGAGGGCCTCTCCTACAAAAGCGCGGATAGGGCGGAACCCGCCGTCACTCGCTGACGGATGCCATTAATCTCGTCGTTGATCGGCTGCGCGATGCGGCATGAATGGCGGACTCCATATTTCCTAGTTGCTCGCTAACCGCCAGCGCCTCGAGTTTGGATCTTGATGTATTCGACGCGGCGGAATCGCAGCGCTGACCAGTCCTCGTCGATGGCAACCATCCTCACGCTGTCGAAGCCGGCCTTGCGTAGCGCATCCCAGCCGTTGTCGCGATTGAATTCGCAGCGATACTTGCGCGACGTTCCCTTCGGGTAGGCGAACCAGAGCATGGCATCGCCTTGCGCCTTGGAGACGAACAAGCGAGTCATCTCGTCAACCTCAGCCTGCTTGGTCGCAAATGCCAGCGCAAATACCACGGCCGTTATTTTTCGTGGATCACGCTGGACGACAACACCCTTAAGTGACGCCAGTTCCGTTTCAAAAGACTCAGGCGCGTTGAGCACGAGAATCTCGCGCTGATCCTTGAGGTTCATCTTCTCGAAGACTGATGCCACGTCGTCCCTCCGGATTGATCGAGTAGTTTCTTCGGCGCGCGAGCAGGTTCGCATGTCGAAGTTGCCACGATCCTACCGATACGCTCAGCGATACTTCGCAATCTCGGCTTCGAGCGCAGCTTCCATGAATCCGGTGAAGCGCTTGCCGTTGACAACGATAACGGGCGTACCGACAGCACCCATATCCTGCCATTGCTTGCGCGCGGTATCGGATTTTTCGACATCACGCTCCTCCCAGGCCACCTTGTGACTGGTGAACCATTGCCGCGCCTTTTCGCAATACGGGCAGGTCGCCGTCGAGTACATGATGACGTCAAGTGTGGGCTTTCCCGGATTCGCAGATTCGGCCTTGTCAGCCGCGAGCGAGATTGCCGGAGCCGTTACCGCGACTGCGAGTGCAATCGAAAGAAATATCCGTCTGGTCATTGTCCACCTCCAAGTGCGCTGTCGCGCCATTCACGACAGAATGATGAGAGCGCATCGCAGCCGATTGGTTCCCGCCGGGGTTGAATCGGGCGAAATGTTCGCGATTCGCTATCGGATCCATCGGGCCAATTTTCTGCATACCAGGCCTCACAAACTCGCCGTCCGCATGCAGGCAGTGGCCCAGTGCCTCTGCCATGCATTTGTGCATCTAGAGCAAGCGACTTCGTCGTGCAGCATCCCCGCCATTTTTCCCTCACCTCCCCAGGTTCCGTCGCCCATGCGAAGG
>JBBQTY010000340.1:0-2416 GCA_038234445.1 Lysobacterales bacterium | reverse complement strand
GCAGATCGTACCGGCCACGCAATGCTTCACACGCTATATCAGCAGTCGCTCGCCCATGATGCGGAATTCATGATCGAGTACTTCGCCCTTGACCTGATCTGGGACGAAGAGGGCGTGTGTCGTGGTGTGCTGGCGTTGAACATGGCCGAAGGCAGCCTGCATCTGTTCCGCGGCCAAGGCGTTGTCATGGCGACCGGAGGTTACGGACGCGCCTACTTCAGCGCGACCTCGGCACATACCTGCACCGGCGATGGTGGCGGCCTGTTGCTGCGCTCGGGTCTGGCCTTGCAGGACATGGAGTTCGTGCAGTTCCATCCTACCGGCATCTACGGCGCCGGTTGCCTGATCACCGAAGGTGTTCGCGGTGAGGGCGGCATTCTGCGCAACTCAAGTGGTGAGCGTTTCATGGAGCGCTACGCCCCGCATTACAAGGATCTGGCTTCGCGCGACGTGGTCAGTCGTTCGATGACGATCGAAATTCGCGAAGGACGTGGTGTCGGTGACGAAAACGATCACCTGCTGCTCGATCTGACCCATCTCGGGCCGGACGTCATCAACGAAAAATTGCCTGGCATCGCCGAGAGCGCGCGTATCTTCGCCAATGTCGATGTGACCAAACAGCCAATTCCGGTGTTGCCGACGGTCCACTACAACATGGGCGGCATTCCGACCAACTATCACGGTGAAGTCGTGCAGCGCGTCGGTGACAATCCCGATCAGGTCGTGCGTGGCCTATACGCGATTGGTGAGGCCGCCTGCGTGTCGGTGCACGGCGCCAACCGTCTGGGTTCAAATTCCTTGCTCGATCTGGTCGTTTTTGGTCGTGCGGTTGCCAATCGTTGTGCGGAAACGATCAAGCCGGGCGCCTTGCACAAGCGCTTGCCGGCATCAGCTTGCGACAAGGCGCTGGCCAATCTCGACAAGCTGCGCAATGCCAATGGCGCATCGCCGACGTCCGAAATCCGTCTCAACATGCAGCGCACCATGCAGGCCGATGCCGCCGTTTTCCGTACCTCGAAAACGCTGACCGAGGGCTGCGAGAAAATGGGCAAGGTTTTCGCAAGTTTCGAGGACGTCAAGGTCAGCGACCGTTCGCTGGTCTGGAATTCGGATCTGATCGAAACCTACGAACTACAGAACCTTCTCTATAACGCCGTCGCCACGATCAACTCGGCCGAGCAGCGCAAGGAAAGCCGCGGCGCACACGCGCACGAAGACTTTCCCGAGCGCGACGATGTCAATTGGCAGAAACACACGCTGGTCAAGGTCGATGAAAAAGGCAAGGCGGCGTTCGATTATCGACCCGTTCACATGTACACACTCACCGATGATGTTGCAGTGATTCCGCCGGCAAAGCGGGTGTATTGAGTGCCGGGAATCGGGAATTGGGAATCGGAAAGCAGGAGCGGGATTGGTGATTCGAGATTTGGGATTCGTAGGAGCGCCTTCAGGCGCGATCGGGAAGTTACCGGCAAGAGGAGAGTTTCGGTGAGTGGAATGAACGGTCTCTGGTATCTCCTCTGGATTGCGTTGGTTGTTGTTGCCGGGATTGTTTTACGCCGCTGGTACGCGAGTAGTCCGGATCGCAGTCAGCTGGTTTTCTGGGCCGTGTTCTTTTTGCTTTGTCCGCCACTCGCAATCGTTGTTTATTTGGTACTCAAAATACTGCGGATCAGAATCACGGTTCGCACGGAGAATTCGAGTCATGGCTGAGTTTACGCTTCCGAAAAATTCGAAGATCCAGCAGGGCAAGCGCTTTGCGGCGAAGCCTGGCGCAAAGAACGTGCGCGAATTCCGCGTCTATCGCTGGAGTCCCGATGATGGCGAGAATCCGCGCATCGACACCTACGAAGTCGATCTGGCGACCTGCGGACCGATGGTTCTCGATGCGCTGATCAAGATCAAGAACGAGATCGATCCGACGCTGACCTTCCGTCGCTCGTGCCGTGAAGGCATTTGCGGATCGTGCGCGATGAACATCGATGGCACGAATACGCTGGCCTGTACCAAGGCGATCGAGGATTGCTCGAAGGGCGACGTGCCGATTTATCCATTGCCGCACATGTCGGTGGTCAAGGATCTGGTTCCGGACATGACCCATTTCTATGCGCAATACGCCTCGATCAAGCCGTGGCTGCGCACACAGAGTGCGGCACCGGCGAAGGAGCGACTGCAATCGAAGGAGGATCGCTCCAAGCTCGATGGTCTTTATGAGTGCATCCTGTGCGCCTGCTGCTCGACGAGCTGCCCGAGCTACTGGTGGAACGGCGATCGTTATCTCGGTCCGGCGATCCTGCTGCAGGCCTATCGCTGGATTGTCGACAGCCGCGATGAGGATACCGGCGAGCGTCTCGATGAGCTTGAGGGTCCGTTCAAGTTGTATCGCTGCCACACGATCATGAACTGCACGCGCACC
>JBBQTY010000339.1:0-2465 GCA_038234445.1 Lysobacterales bacterium | reverse complement strand
GAAGCCCGCAGTGCCGTCAGCGATTGCCAAATACCACGCCACCGAATGGGGTCGCCAGATCTGCCAGGACGCGATGGATGTGCATGGTGGCAAGGGCGTCATCCTTGGCCCGAGCAATTATATGGGGCGCTCGTGGGAAGGTGTGCCGATCATGATCACAGTCGAAGGCGCCAACATCATGACGCGCAGCTTGATGATCTTCGGACAAGGTGCCATTCGCTGTCATCCGTATGTACTCGAAGAAATGCAGGCGGCCGCATTGCCTGATTACAGCGAGCGCCTGCGCAAGTTCGACAACTTGTTGTTCAAGCACATCGGTTTCGGCATCTCGAACGGTGTGCGCAGCTTTGTGCTCGGTTTGACCCACGCGAAGATCGGCTCGGTACCCGGCGACGCCTATACGCGCCGCTTCTACCGCAAGCTCAATCGCTACTCGGCCGCCCTTGCTCTGGTCTCCGATGTCTCGATGCTCGTGCTCGGCGGCAAACTCAAGTTCAAGGAAAAGATTTCGGCACGCCTCGGTGATGTGCTGTCCTATCTGTATATCGCTTCGAGCATGCTCAAGCGCTATGAAGACGAAGGGCGTCCGGTCACCGATCAACCGTTGCTGGCATGGGCATTTCACGAATGCGTCTGGCGCATGCAGATGGCGCTTGATGGCGTGATCCGCAATTTCCCGGTGCGCCCGATCGCGTGGCTGTTGCGCATAATGGTATTCCCGTTTGGCCGTCGCGAAGTGCCGCCATCCGATCGACTGGGCCGTCGTGTTGCCGCGATCCTGACTGCGCCGAATGAAGCGCGCACGCGATTGATTTCGGGCGCCTATCTGACACCGTCGGCGAACAATCCGGTTGGCCGCATGAATGCGCTGCTGCCCGACGTGATCGCCGCCGAACCCGTCGAACGCAAATTCCTCAAGGCAGTCAAGGCAGGCGAACTCGATGGTCTCGACTACGACACCCAGCTCGCCCAAGCCGAACAGAAAAGCATCATCAGCGCGGCCGAGCGCAAGCTGCTTGCGCATGTGCGCCACGCGACGTTCGAGTTCATCTCGGTCGATGATTTTGCGCCAGAGGAATTGCGTGCAGCGGTGACCAAGAAGCAACCCAACGCCCTGCGCAACGTGGCTTGATTCGATGGCCTCAAGCGCATTGAAGATGTTCGGAAAATTCGGCGGCTCCGGCCCGGGCCGCTGGCTTTTCTCGCGCATCGTCTGCTGGAAGGCGCCGTACTTCGGAACGATTGCTCCGCGTATCGAAGTGCTCGAACCGGGTCGTTGCATGGTGCGCCTGCGTCAGCGCCGCTCGATTCAGAACCATATCGGCACCGTGCATGCGATTGCCATGTGCAATGCCGCCGAGTTGGCCGGCGGCATGGTCACCGAAGTGACGATCCCGGACTCGATGCGCTGGATTCCGAAAGGCATGACGGTGCGCTATCTGAAAAAAGCACTCGGCGTACTGCAGGCCACGGCACGTGTTGAGCCCATCACCAACACGAGCATGGCGCAGGATCTGCACGCGATCGTCAAAGTGCGCAATTCCGCCGACGAAATCGTCTTCGATGCCGACATCACGATGTGGGTTTCGCCGCGATAATTGTTTGGCAATCAGGCCTTGAGCGCGTTCGCATGATGGCGCAGGTGATCGTCGATAAATGATTGAATGAACCAGTAGCTGTGGTCATAACCCGGTTGCATGCGCAGCTCAAGCGCCTGCCCGGAGGCTTCGCAGGCTTCCTTCAGCAACTCCGGCTTGAGCTGATTGGCGAGGAATTGATCGGCATCGCCCTGATCCACGAGGATGGTGCCGTCAAAGCGATGACCGTTGTTGATCAACTCGACGCTGTCGCAAAGCTTCCACGCCTCGCGATCCTCACCAAGATATCGCGGCAATGCCTTGTGTCCCCACGGCACCTGGGTAGGCGCAACGATCGGCGCGAATGCCGAAACGGATCGATATTTCCCGGGATTGCGCAGCGCAATCGTCAGCGCGCCATGCCCACCCATCGAGTGTCCGAAGATGCCGCAGCGCGCGAGATCGGCGCGAAAATTTGCTTCGATCAATCCAGGCAACTCGCGTGTGACATACGAGTACATGCGAAAGCGTTCCTTATAAGGGTCCGCGCTTGCGTCGAGATAGAAGCCGGCCCCTTCGCCGAACTCCCAATCTCCAGTCGCGCCATCGATGCCGGTATCTCGCGAACTCGTATCGGGGGTGATCAGCATCAGCCCGAGTTGCGCTGCGAGGTGCTGCGCGCCCGTCTTGATCGCGGCCGTTTCGGCATTGCAAGTCAGACCTGCCAGAAAAAAAAGAACCGGAACCTCGCCAGTCGCAACTTGCGGCGGTTGGAACACGCCAAACTTCATCGCGCCTGCGGTTTCAACAGAAGCATGCTGGTAAAAACCCTGCACTCCGCCGTGGCAACGCTGTTCGGAAAGTATTTCGAGATTCACCACAACTCCT
>JBBQTY010000338.1:0-2543 GCA_038234445.1 Lysobacterales bacterium | reverse complement strand
TGAGAAACGTCGACAGATAGTCGCGCGGCGCGAGCAGCATCCATACCGGCAGCACGGAGGCGATGAAGCCGTAGACGATCAGCATCCATGCCAGTGCACGACCATCGAAGTGGAAAGCCTCCGCCCATGCCGGATCATGCGCGACCACACCACCAAGCCAGATCGACGCAAGCAGCAGGATCAGACCGATGATCGATACCTCAAGCACCCTGCCCGGCCGCAGCCAGCGCAGGTAGATGCCCATCAACAATGCGATCGGCATTGTCATCGCCACCGTGAAAGTACCCCAAGGGCTGGCGGCCAAGGCCTTGACCACGACCAGTGCAAGCACTGCGAGAATGATGAACATGATCATCAGCACGCCGATCATCGCGACAATGCCCGCGGCCGGTCCGAGCTCGGCGCGCGCGATGTCACCGAGCGATTTTCCATCGCGGCGCACCGAGAAAAACAGCACCATGAAATCCTGCACCGCGCCAGCGAAAATCACACCGACGAGTATCCACAACGTCCCCGGCAAATAGCCCCTCTGTGCAGCGAGCACCGGTCCCACCAACGGACCTGCGCCAGCGATCGCGGCGAAATGATGGCCGAAGACCACGCGCTTGTCGGTCGGCACGAAGTCGAGCCCGTCATTGCGGCGGACGGCGGGCGTCGCCCGCGTCGCATCGAGTTGCAACACCTTCTCGGCAATGAATCGACTGTAGAAGCGATACGCGATCAGCAGAATCGAAACCGTCGCCGTCACCAGCCAGATCGCGTTGATCGTTTCGCCGCGATCGAGCGCGATCACGCCGAGGCTGAAAGCACCGAGAATGGCGAGGGCGAGCCAGCCCATCTTTCCTGCAATCGTGTTCATGCCATCTCGTTTGATTGGGTCGCCAATGCGTTGCGCTTGTGCTTCGTCATCAAGCGCGAGACGCAGGAACAACGTTGATTGGACCGTTTTTTGCCCCCTTCCAGCCGCTGTCTCTTGATCACATCTTTCGCATTCACGGCAATTCGCCGTAGCCACCCGACGGCACCGCGTCCAATGGGCTCGTCATCCCTGCGCAGGCAGGGATCCAGCGCCTCTGCCTTTGATTCTTTGATCCGCAGGCGGCAAGTGGGATTGCGCAGGCACGGTTTGCGACGCTCATCTGCAACGTCAAAGTCACGGGATCCCTGCCTGCGCAGGGATGACGAGCGGTATGCTTATTGGGTGTGGCTCGATTTTGAAGCTCATCTCGGATCGATCGTCCAGAAAGCGACATCTGATCAAGAGACAGGTCCAGCTGGCGTTGCCAAGTCACGCTCATCCGATCGACTCACAACCACTTCGCGCGACGCAACAGCCAGAACAATCCGCCGCAGATGATCGCGGTGAGACCAATCATCACGGGGTAGCCCCACGGCTTGTCGAGCTCGGGCATGTGGTGGAAATTCATGCCGTACCAACTGGTCAGCAGGGTCGGTGCGGCCAGCAGCGCAGCCCAGCCGGCAAGACTCTTGACCACCTCGCCTTGCGCCACTGTGACCAGCGAGAGGTTGACACTGAGCGCCGCGGTGAGCATTTCGCGCATCGTGTCGGTCGATTCATTGATGCGCGCGGCATGATCCAGCACATCGCGGAAATACGGTCGCACTTCATCACGCAACAAGCCGGGATACATGCGCGTGAGCTGGTTGAGGATGTCCTGCAACGGACCGATCGCGAGGCGCAAGGTTACCAGTTCTTTTTTCAAGTTGTACAAACGACGGATCGTATCGCGCTTGAAGGTATCCTCGAAGATGTCCTCTTCGAGTTCCTGCAGATCTTCGCGAAAGCTGCGTACGATCGGCATGAAATTGTCGACAATGAAATCAAGCACCGCATACAAGCCGTAACTCGGACCGTACGAGAGCATCTCGGGGGATTGCTCGCAACTGCGCCGAGCCGGCGCGTAGGAGAGTGAGGCGCCATGACGCACGGTCACCAGATAGCGCTTGCCGACGAAGATATGCGTCTCGCCGAACTCGATGCTGGCACCGACTACTTGGGCCGTCTGCGCAACGATAAACAACGAATCGCCATAGGCCTCGATCTTTGGTCGCTGATGCGCGTTGTGCGCATCCTCGATCGCCAGATCATGCAGACCAAACTCCTCCTGCAGTTTTTCGAGCAAGGCCTCATCGGGTTCGACCAGTCCGACCCAGACGAACGTGTCGGGCAGTTCGAGCACATCGCTGATTGCATCGAGCGTAATGTCGCCGATGCGCGTGCCGTCGGATCGATACGCGACACAATTGGCGACCATGGCAGCGGCGGCGGCGGCTGAAGTACAAGCAGAAGCGAGAATGGCGGTAGCGGGTTTGTCCATCCGGCAATGATGCGCGTACGCCGCAATGTGGGCAATCCGAACCGCAACGGAAACCGCCGCTCACTGTAGGAGCCCGTTCACGGGCGAGCTCTCCATCAATCTGCGTAAAAGCTCGCCCGTAAACGGGCTCCTACAGAAGCAGACGAAAAGCAACGCCAATTCAGGAACGACAAGCCCTTCGTCAAGATCAAGGCAGACGCTCGC
>JBBQTY010000337.1:0-2549 GCA_038234445.1 Lysobacterales bacterium | reverse complement strand
GCCGTACTCGCATCGTCGATAGCGCTTTCTGGACTGTCCTTCGCACAATACGAAGCGGCAATGATCCGAGGTTCGACTGCGCGTAATTCCGCCAGCTCCGATTCACCCGATGCCGATGATCGCAGGAAGGGCTACATCGAGCCTTCCGGGAGCGGTCGACCAGGCGTCTTTTTCTTTGCGAAAGGCGCCGAGGCGTTCAAGAAAGATCAAGCCGCGTTTGCCATCGAAATGTACGAAATATCGGCCTCCTACGCGTACAAGCCTGCTCAGTACAACCTCTCGGTTATCTATGCCAAGGGTCAGGGCGTTGCCGTCGATCTTCCACGGGCCTTGGCTTGGGTGACTCTTGCTGCGGAGCGGAGTGACGCGCACTACGCGACGGCACGCAACGCAATCTATGCGGCGCTGTCTCCACAGCAAGTCGATGAAGCTGACCGCGTGCTCAAGAGTCTGGTGCCAAAGTATGCCGATGAAACCGCGATGAAGCGCGCGAAGTCTCGCTGGAAAGACGCGAAACTTGCGGCTACGGGATCACGCTTGGGTTTTGTTGGTGGTCTCAAAGTCGGAGCGCCTGGCGCACAGGCAGGTGGATCGCAGGCGTCAAGTCAGGAAGCCAAGAAGTCGACGACTTTCGGATCGACTGCGTGGGACCTTACCGGCGGCAAGCAAGTGGATGGCTCGTTCGCGTATCGTCAGCTGAGGGAAAGCGACAACCCCTACGATCCGAAATTCAAGGAACGGACGGGAACGGTGAAGGTCGGAAATATCGAGACCGATAATACGGACGCAGCGAAGTCGGCGACCGAGGATGCTGCGAAGCAGAAGTGAAAAAGAGTCGCGGCATCTGCATGCATGTCACGAATTGCAGGTGCTATTTCCGCATCGAAGCCGGTAGAAATCGCGATCGGCAGGGATGCAAACCCGCGCAAAAGCAACAAGAACATCGGCGAGCGCGGAATGAAGTTCAATCGGAAGTTGGATCTTGCCGATCAAGAGGTTCGAGGTCGCATCAACGTCGTTGCGCTGTCAGTTGCTGGATTCGCAACAGAGATTGCTGCGGCCTAGTTGGTAACCCGCACCGTGTCGCATTTCGGCACCGTTCGCTCAAACACTTGGGGCGAATCGTCGTGAACCTCACCCTTCTTATCAACCCACACATATCGAGCCATGGAACAAGGACCCATCTGTCGAAACTTTTCGGACAGGCTGCCATGATGCTCGGCTTTTGGATCCCACTGAACTTCTATCTCGTTACCGTTCTTGGTAAAGGTCCCGGCTACTGCGGGACCGGCCATATTGGCCCAGGTTTTCTTTACTTTGCTATCACTGATGAAGACGAGGCGAAAGCGCATGTAGCTGTAGGTAGTAAATGCCACATCGCCGAAACTCGCCGTAGCCGCCCCGGTGCCGTTTGCAGAAGACCGATCGGCACCGCCTCCGCAGCCCGCCAATGACAAAATTAGTGTGCTCAACACCAATGCTCGAAGTACGTTCATGCTGAAATTCTCATTCGGTGTGACGCAATGCAGAAGCTTAACATCAAGGGTCACCGACGTCTGGGCCAAAGCCGGGGAAGGCGACAGCCGGAGACACCGCCATCGTGACCACGGTCTTGGCCACTAGCGATGTGTTCGTTGATACCACGCATGAGTCAGGCGATGCTGCCCAGCCGTTGCGCGCAGATATCCAAACGCTCGGAATTGCCGAGCTGAGTCTGTTTCTTGGTTCAGCAGGCTGACGGGATCGATTTCGCTATTGGGCGTGCAATACCGAGCCAGTCAAACATATTGATATAAGCAATAGTGTTTTAACGACTAATTGTGTTTATAAAGGAATAATACGCATATTTTTTGCCGCACGAAATCTCTTGCTGGTCTGACGCCCATAAAAGCGACTTCTGCTCCGGTTGTGTAAGCATTGAACGGACTTGCCTAAATGAAATTGCGCTGTCACGCGTCAGGTCATTCGAAAGCTGCACCGCACCCGGTTCCGATCGACGGGGTGATCACGAGTCGATCCGCGTCGGCACCGCGGCGTGCGAGCGACGACGTGATGCGAACCATGCGCCGCCGGTGAGTAGCGTCGCGAGAAGAGCAAGCATCAACGAACCGGGGCCGGGCAGGGATGTCGCGCTGGAAGAAGCGAGCCTTTCGCGCGTGCTTACGAAGATGTCGCCGGGGTCGTTGATATCGAGTTTGCGGCCGAAGTAGAGCCGCCTACCGTCCGTCGAGAGCGAAGAGCGTGTTTCCGATGCGGTCGTGTCGATGGCAAGGTTGTCAATCCGTTGCGGGGCGGACCATGGCGAGTTGGTATTGGCGCGCGTTGAGACATAAATGTCCTGGTCGAATGCGCTGCCGCCGGCACGGTTCGAGCTGAACACGATCTCGAGGCCATCCGCGCGAACGTTCGGCATGCGGTCGTCAGCGGCCGTGGACAGCTCGGCTACACGTACACCCGCCAGTACTGTGCCATCGGTTTGCACCTGGCTCATGTAAATGTCCTGGCCCTGGCTGTCGGGGTAGCCGTTGCTAGAGAAGAACAGGAACTTC
>JBBQTY010000336.1:0-2576 GCA_038234445.1 Lysobacterales bacterium | reverse complement strand
GCGCAACTTTGTCATGTGTCCCGGCATGGCCTGGGATCGCTCGCCATGCGGTACCGGTGTCAGCGCCAAGCTTGCGTGTCTCGCGGCAGACGGCAAGCTCGCTGCGGGCGAGGATTGGCAGGTCGAAAGCATCAGTGGCGGCCGCTTCAGTGCGCGCTACGCGCATGCCGAAGAAGGCAAGGTGATCCCCGAGGTTACCGGTCGCGCCCACGTGCTTGCGGAAAGCAGATTGCTGTTCGATGCCGACGACGCGTTGACCTGGGGATTTTCCTGAGCATGCATGTGCTGATCGCCGGCGGCGGCATCGTCGGTTGCGCAATCGCCGATCGACTCGCTCGCGACGGTGTTCGTGTGACGTTGATCGAACGAGATTGCATCGGCGGTCGTGCCACCGGTGCATCGATGGGACATTTGCTCGTCATCGATGAAGACCCGGCCGAACTCGCGTTGTCGGCGTGGTCATGTGAACGCTGGCGGGTGGAACAGTCATCGCTGCCTGACGCCGCGGACTATCGCGCAATTGGTACCCTGTGGATTGCTGCCGATGCGGAGGAAATGCACAGTGCGGAAATGAAACATCAGCGTTTGGCCGAAGCGGGTATCGACAGTCAGTTGCTCGATGCAGACGCCTTGGCCGCGGTAGAGCCGGCACTGGCGCGTGGACTGTGCGGCGCACTCTCGGTGCCATCCGACGCGATTGTCTATCCTCCGACGGTAGCCCGATACCTTGCGCGTCGCGCGCAAGCAAACGGTGCGAAAATCATTCTCGGCGAGGCAGTACAGCGCGTCGAACCAGGCGCCGTGATCTTGCAGGATGGTAGCGAGCTGCGCGCCGATGTGATCATCCTGGCCACCGGCTGCGAGACGGCCGATCTGATCGGTCGTCTGCCGCTGCGCAAGCGCAAGGGCCATCTGTTGATAAGTGCGGCGGCACGACCGTTGGTGTCACGCCAGGTGGTTGAACTCGGTTATACCAAGAGCGCCTTGGGCGATGCTGACGAGTCGGTGGCATTCAATGTGCAGCCGCGCCCGAACGGTCAACTGCTGATCGGTTCGACGCGACAGTTCGATGATGTCTCGAGCGAAGTCGATCCACGCATGATCGGGCGCTTGCTCGAACGTGCGCGGCACTTCATTCCCGAAGTCGATCGCTTGCAGGCGCTGCGCGCCTGGTGCGGTTTCCGGCCGACCACGCCGGATCATCGACCACTGATTGGCGCATGTCCGGGACGGCAAGGCGTGTGGCTGGCCTGCGGTCATGAAGGAACCGGTATCACCACGTCGCTCGGAACCGCAGAGCTGATGGCCGCACAAATTCTAGGGTCGGCATTTCCGTTTGATCCGACGCCGTATGCGCCCTCTAGATTCGCTGCAGACTTTGCACATGCCGCCTGAATTGCACGTGCGCATCAATGGCAAGGCCGCGACGGCCATACCCGGCGAACGCCTCGTCGCGACGCTGGTGAATGCAGGCATTGAATACCTCCGAATCTCGGCTGACGGAAGTCCACGTGGACCGTTCTGTGGCATGGGCGTCTGCATGGAGTGTCGCGTGCACGTCAACGGCGAGATCGCACTGGCGTGTATGACCGTGACTGCCGAGGGCATGGAGGTCAGCACTGATGCGTGAAACTCGTTGCGAAGTCCTCGTGATCGGCGCAGGCCCCGGTGGCATCGCTGCAGCAACCCGCGCTGCTGCGCAGGGCGCGAATGTTTGCCTGATTGATATGCAAGCCGAACCGGGTGGCCAGATCTGGCGTGGAGAGTGGTCAAAGCCGCGCGATGCGAAGGCGCAAACCTGGTTCGCCCGATTGCGCGGATCGCAAGTGCATTGCGAGTTTTCCGCACGTGTCGTTGATTTTCCTCATGCCGGAGAAGTGATCGCCGAAGGTATGGCAGGACCACTCCGGCTCAATTACCAAAAAGTCATCGTTGCAACCGGTGCACGCGAACGCCAGCTGCCGTTTCCAGGCTGGACCCTGCCGGGTGTTTGCGCAGCCGGAGGACTCCAGGTGATGGTCAAGGATGGCCTGTCGATTGCCGGACAACGCGTGGTGGTTGCGGGATCCGGACCGTTGTTGCTCGCTGCTGCAGCAACTTTCAAAAAGCACGGTGCGCAGGTTCTTTGCATTGCCGAGCAAACGTCCGCGAGCGCACGCCTTGCCAGTGCGATCGGTCTGCTCACTTCTCCTGCACTTCTGCGCCAGGCGGCGAGCCTGCTGTGGACGCTTCGCGGAGTTCCGAAGCCGACGCACGCGTGGCCGTTGCGCGCCGAAGGCGACACGCACGTGCGCAAGGTTGTCCTTCAAACCGGTTCACGACAGCAGTTCATCGAATGCGATTGGCTGGCGGTGGGTTTTGGACTGATCCCGAATCTCGACGTCGCCAGTGCGCTCGGATGCCAAATCTTCAATGGCGTGGTCAGTGTCGATGCCGATCAACGCAGCAGTGTGGGCGATGTTTTCGCGGTGGGCGAGAGTACCGGCATTGGCGGTGTCGATCAGGCCATCGCGCAAGGCATCATCGCCGCGCACGCGGTCGTCGCCAATGCATGTCCTCAGCGCTATCGAAAGCAG
>JBBQTY010000335.1:0-2590 GCA_038234445.1 Lysobacterales bacterium | reverse complement strand
ACAGGCCGATAACCGGTCTCGAACGGCAATTTGCGCGCATTGAGGCCATCCGCGGCCGGGCCAACGTAGCGGCGCAACAGCGCTTCGGCGTCATCGTCGCTGGTGTGCCGGGTTGAGTAGACGTAGCCGATGCCGCGGCGTTCCTGCAGACCGATATCCCAGCTCCAGCCGGCTTCGTGTGCGGTCGAAATGGTGTGTGACGGAATCGCCGCATCCGGTTGCGCGTAAGGCACCTGGAGGGTCACTGCGCGATCGACAAACAGCACATCGTTGATCGGCTTGAGCGGTTGTTCGAGTGCCTTGCCGATCAGGGCCGCGCGCATGCCGGTGCAATCGATGTAGAGATCCGCGTGCAAGGCGCCGAGCTCGGCGGTGACGACGCCACTGATTGCGCCGGTTTCATCCTGGGTGACGCCCGTGATCGTCGCCAGATGGTGATTCACGCCAAGCGCGCGACCTTCATCGGCAAGCAGTGCGGCGAACTTCATCGCATCGAAGTGATAGGCATAATTCATCGGCCCCTGATACTCCGCATCACTCATCCGCTTCGGCGCGCGACCGGCATCAGCGACACGTTTCTGCATGGTCACCGCATCGGCGAACGCGACACCTTCACCGGCTTCGCCGAGCAGCCAGTACGGCAACAGATCAAGGCCGTCGACGCGAGCGCTTGGAAGATTGAAAGGATGGAAATAATGATGAGACCCCGCGCTACCCGCAGGCCGCACCCAGTCGACAAAATCGATGCCTTGCTTGAACGTCGCACCGGTTTCGCGAATGAAGCGCGATTCGCTGATACCGATTTGCGAGAGCGCTCCGCGGATCGACGGAAACGTGCCTTCGCCCACTCCCAGGATGCCGATGGCAGGTGATTCGACGAGGCTGATGCGCACGGCATCGGGCGCCCGACTGTTCAACGTCTTGGCGAGGTAGCAGGCGCACAACCAACCGGCTGTTCCGCCCCCAGCGATCAGGATATTGCGCAACATGTTTACAGCCCTCGAATCGCGTTCGGACCAAGTCCGCGCGTGAGAAAACTCGCCACCTTACGCAAAAATGACGGCGCTGTCATTTTGCGTTGCAGCAACTCTTTATTGCGCCGCAACAAACACTTAGACAAAATGACAACGCTGTCAAATAATTGTTGACAGCGCTGCCATTGATCTGCAATCTGCGTCGCCACGCGATACCAATCGGCGCTCATGGGGCAAGCTCAGAGGGCGTCACCACCTGGGAGGGAGAGTCCAATGTTTGTTCGCAAGACGCTGCTTTGCAGCTCCATCGCCGCCGTACTCGCGGCCGGTTCCGTCATGGCGGCGCCACAACCAGACGCAGGAGCCGACGCCAGCTCTTCCTCGGAATCCAGGGATGCAAAACCTCTGGATACGATTACGGTCACCGCGACCAAGCGCAGCACACCGTTGCAGAAGACGCCGGTCGCCATCACCGCGATCAGCGCAGCCACGCTCGACAAGGAGCGTGTGATCACCGTGCAGGACATCACCAATCTGGTTCCGGGATTCTCCGGCACCACGCAAGGCGATCATGGCGTCGTCACCTTGACCTTGCGCGGCATCGGCAATGACAGCGCGAAGACAGAATATGCGGATCCCGAGGTCGCTCTTTTTGTCGACGGCATCTACACGCCGCGTGCGGAAGGTGCATCGGCCCTGCTGCTCGATCTCGATTCGGTGGAAGTATTGCGCGGTCCGCAGGGAACCTTGTGGGGACGCAACTCAACCGTCGGTGCGGTTAACATGCAGACCGCCAAACCGACGCTTGGCGACAGTTCGGGCAATGTCCAGTTCGGCTTCGGCAACTATGGTCGCTTAGGTGGTCGCGGTGCGATCAACCTGCCGATCAGTGACACCTGGGCCATGCGTGTGGCATTTGCCCACGAGCAGCACGATGGTTATGTCGACTATCAGGATCCCGGCGCGCTGTTGCCTTCACTAGCCGCGCAACAGGCAGCCTATGCCGCCTCCGGTGGCACGCCGGAGAGCTTCCAGGCGATCAATCTGAATGACTTCGTCACCGGTGGCGACAAGTACAATTCCACGGATCAATCGGCGATCCGTGTCAGCAGTCTTTGGCAGCCAAGCGATGCGTTCACATGGAACGTCTCGTACGAATACTTCCGCGACACCGGCACGCCGAATGCGAGCCTGATGCAGTCGCCGCGGGCGGGCCAGGATTTCTGGTCGTCGCTGGTGGATACAGCGCCCTACCTCGATCGCGAATCACGCAGTTTCCGCAGCCGCATGGATTGGGAGCTCGGCGACAACATTGCCTTGTCCTATATCGCAGGATTCAGCCATTTCGAGGGCTCGTCCACCTTCGATCAGGACGGCGGCGTGCAGGTACCTACGAGCTTCGCCACCGGCGCGACCCATCAGGAAGACCGAACCAACTATTCCACTTATACCAACTCCAGTCACGAGTTGGATCTGAAATCGACTGGCGACAACACGATCGACTGGATCCTCGGTCTCTACTACGCCGCCGAACAGAACAAGATCCGATTTGATATTCCAATTTTCAACGGAACTCAGCAGGGAACCGTTGGCTGGCAGGGTTCGTTCATCCAGCC
>JBBQTY010000334.1:0-2634 GCA_038234445.1 Lysobacterales bacterium | reverse complement strand
ATTTCTTGAGAATGCCAGCCACAAAAAAAGGCCCGGATGAGATGCCCGGGCCTTCCTGATTGGTGGAACGGATGGGGATCGAACCCACGACCTTCGCGATGCGAACGCGACGCTCTCCCAGCTGAGCTACCGCCCCTTTGATCGTTCGCGGGATGAATCATCGGTTGGGGCCGATTCCTGCGTGCTTCCGGATCATATCGGATGGTTTGGATTGCGCCAAGCAAGCAGCTGTTGGCTGGTGTTGGTGCCGCTTGTGAAGGAGAGGCGCTGGGCCCCTGTCTTCACAGGGGTGACGTGCAAGTATCAGGGGGAGCTCGTGATTGACGAAATTGGACCGCCGTTTTCTAGTCGTCTCCCAACCGCGCCATCAACGCATCGCGCAGGATCGCTTCGCGCCAACCTTCAAGTGCCGCAGGCCAGCGCCGTGAGACATACAGGGTTTCAAGATGACGGCGTGAGCAGAGCAAGCCTTCAGGGATATCGAGTTCGGTGGCTTTGGCGGTGACGATTTCCTTGAGCATTCGGATCATGCGGCGCTCGTCGCTGTCGGCGGCAGCGGGAATGGCATCGAATTCGAGTTCGTCGTCGGCGAGTGGTCGGATCAATTCTTCGAATAGTTCATTGCGTTGCTCGCCACGCAAGGCGCGCAGTCCGCGTGCGCGCTCGGCCAGATCGTTGACGTTGGTTGGCGGGTTCGCACTGAGATCGAGCAGACGTGGATCATCGAGAATCCACGGACGTGGTTTGTCGATGCGCCGTGCAGTGGCGTCGCGCCAGATCAACACGCGGCGAAGCAAGGCTTGTTGCTCGAGTGTCCAGTCGGCGGCACCGCGGTAGCCGGTTTGCGGTTGCGGGTCGGGTTCGCGATGGCGCGCGCGTTCGACGAGGCGGGCGCAATCCTCGGCATGCCACCCGGCGAATCCGCGTGCCGCGAGACGCGCTGACAGGTCGGCATGCAAGGTCGGTAGATGGACGACATCCTGCGCGGCGTATTCGAGCTGTGGTGCGCTGAGCGGACGCTGCAACCAGTCGGATCGGGTTTCACCTTTCGGTAAGTCGACACCGCAAACCGCGAGGACAAGCTTCTGATAGCCGAGGCCTGGGCCGAGACCGGCAAACGCGGCGGCGATCTGGGTATCGAACAAGGTGCCGAGACTATTCGGCAAGAGCGGACTCAGCGCATCGAGATCTTCGCTCGCGCTATGCATGATCGAGATCGTTTCTGGGTCACCGAGACGTGCTCCAAGGCCGCCCATGTCGATATCGCCGATCGGATCGATCAAGGCAATGTGGCCGGCGATTTCGATCTGGATCAAGGCCAGTTTCGGCGCAAATGTGTCGGTGCGCATGAACTCGGTATCGAGGCCGATCAGTTGGCCGGGATGTTGCGAAAGTTCGTGCAGGTTTTCGGTACGGTCAATCCAGGCTGCCAAGTTGCGCCTTCCTTTAGTGATACGGGAGCTAAACAATAACGTGCGATCGCGGTTGCGGACGCGTCCCACGATAGCCTAAGGTGCTGACACGCTGCTGTCAGCCTTTCTGTTCGCACTCATGCCCGGTACGGAGAACATCGATAAGCAACGCAACTGGGGCGGTGCCCTTGGCATCATCCTGTTGCTGTTCGCGCTCGGCTACCGGTTTTTTCCGGGTATCTTCCATTTTGAGCCGCAAACGCAGGTGCAGACGACGACCACGGCGCCTTTGAGTGGGACGCCTTGGGTCATCGATCATGCGACGCCGCTGACCGGCAACGACGCAAGCGGCGAGCCGATTGTCGGAACCACGCTGGCCGAGGCGATTGCGATGGGCCCGCCTGCTCCGGTAACCAAGGAGGTGGCAACGCTGCTGAAGACGGCACGCAAGCAGGAAGAGGACGGCAAGGTGTTCGAGCCGCCCGGCAACAACGCGGTTGGTCTCTATCGTCAGATTCTTACTCAGGATCCGAACAATCCTGCGGCACACGATGCATTGGCACGCATCGGCGGCGCGGTTCGCGACTGGTCGCTGGCTGCCCTCGAACGCGGTGACGAGGCTGAGGCACAACGCTATGCGGCGCAATTCGCCGAGCTGCCGCACTCCGATGTCGAGCTCGGTAATCTTCAGGCTCGCCTGAAGACGCTGAGCGATGTCATGCCGATGCTGGCTGCCGCCGCCGAGTTGCTTAAACAGAATCGCATGATCGGCGATGGCGACAACAACGCACTGTCGATGTATCGCAAAGTGCTGACGATTGATCCGGGCAACCGCATCGCCGACGAAGGATTGGGCCGCATTGAGCGCGGCTTTCTGGATCGTGCGCTGGGAGCCGCGGCGCAGGATGATTTCGTCAATGCCGATGCGATCCTGGCGGATGCTTCGTCGATTCGGCCGGGTTCACAGGCCTTGCTCGATACGCGCTCGCAGATCGAAGGCTTGCGTCGCCAGCGCGGCGAAACCGTATTGTCGCAAGCACGCTCGGCGCTCGATGCGGGCAATGCCGACCTGGCTGAGACATTGTCCAAGGAAGCTCAGGCCATCAGTACCGATCTGAACGGCCTCGATGCGTTCAATGAGCGCCTGCGCAATGCGCGGCTGTACGCGAGTTTTTCGCCCGGCCAGGTTTTCAGCGACCGTTTCCTCGATACCAGCGGATCT
>JBBQTY010000333.1:0-2665 GCA_038234445.1 Lysobacterales bacterium | reverse complement strand
CAGGCGACTCGACTCTATGTGGGTGATGCGGATGCGGGCAAGGCGCGCTCATTGACCGACGATTTCGATTTCAGCATCAGCGCTGCGGCCTGGGATGGCAATCGCGGATTCTGGCTGCAGTTTGATGATCATGGCCACACCGTGCTTGGCTGGATCTCGGCAGCGGGCGGCAAGGTCGAGCGCATCGTCGACGATGTCGGCGGCACCGAGATCGGGCGTCCGTACACGAGCGGAGACTTTTCCGCAGGTGAAGGCCGCGTCGCGTATACGCGCAGCCGATCGACAGCGCTGGCCAATCTCGGCGTAGCGACGCGCGGTGGCAAATCACGCGCGCTGACCGATCTCGATGCCAACCTGCTTGATCACCGGGATCTCGGCAAGCTCGAGGAAATGACGGTCAAGTCGTCCGCCGATGGTCGCGACATCCAAGCCTGGATTCTCACGCCGCCGGGCTTCGACAAGTCGAAAAAATATCCGATGCTCCTCGAAATCCATGGCGGACCGTTCGCCGCTTACGGCCCCGGTTTCGCACCTGAAATCCAGCTTTACGCGGCAGCCGGTTATGTCGTTGTCTATGCGAATCCGCGCGGAAGTACAAGTTATGGAACCGAGTTTGCCAACCTGATCGAAAACGCCTATCCGGGCCAGGACTACGACGACTTGATGAGCGTCGTTGACGCGACCATCGCGCGCGGCTCGATCGATACCAACAATCTGTTCGTCACCGGCGGCAGCGGTGGTGGCTGCCTGACGGCGTGGATCGTTGGTCATACCGATCGCTTCCGCGCTGCCGTCTCGGCGAAGCCGGTGATCAACTGGGCAAGCTTCGTGCTGACCTCGGACATGTATCCGTATTTCACGCAGTACTGGTTCGACGGCATGCCCTGGGAGAATCCCGAGAACTACGCCAAGCGTTCCCCGCTCCACTATGTCGACAAGGTCACTACGCCGACCATGATGATGGTCGGCGACGATGATCACCGCACGCCCGCCTCGGAAGCCGAGCAGTTCTATCAGGCACTCAAACTGCGCAAGATCGATACGGCCATGGTGCGCATTCCGGGTGCCTCGCATCACATCAACTCGCGTCCGAGCAACATGATCGCGCAGGTGCTCAACACGATTGGCTGGTTTGAAAAGCATCGCGCCGGACCGAAGGCGGAGAACTGAAATGCCGGTCGAGGAGCACAACGATGAACCGGCCGCCGAGGATGGCGGCGGCCTGATCGAACTGGAGGCGATCGAGGCGCGCATTCTCGGTTCGCTGATCGAGAAGCAGGCAACCACGCCGGACGCGTATCCGCTCACGCTGAATGCGGTCGTAGCCGCCTGCAATCAAAAATCAAACCGTGAGCCGATGTCGCACTACGAACCCGGCGCCGTCGGCCACGCGCTACGCCAGCTCGAAGGCAAGGGGCTGGTCACCGGCACGCTGAGTGCGCGCGCATCGCGCTATGCGCACAAGTTCGAAACCGGCTACAACATCACCTCGCGCCAGCGCACGTTGCTGGCGCTGTTGATGTTGCGCGGCCCGCAGACGCTCAACGAACTCTTCTCGCGCAGCGAACGGCTGAGTGATTTTCCCGATGCGGATGAAGTGCGCACCGTGCTCGACCGCCTCGCATCGAGGACGCCGGCGATGGTCGTGCGTTTGCATCGCGCACCGGGTCAGCGCGAAGAGCGCTACATGCATTTGCTGTGCGGCCCGGTGTCGCTTGACGCAGCGATGTCGATTTCCGACCCCTCTGAAAGATCCACCGGCGGCCTCAACGAGCGCGTAAGTCAGCTTGAGAGTCTGGTTGCACAATTGCAGGAAGTTGTCGCCGAACTGCAATCGCGACCAGGCAATGCTCATCTCCCACCCGAAGACGAAACCAGCGACGCATGAGCGAGACAGCCATCGAAAATCCCGCGGCATCAGCGCCGCGCGCGCAACGCATGTTCCTCATACTCGCCGGCTTTTTCATCGCCAACGCGATCATCGCGGAATTCATCGGGGTCAAGATCTTTGCCCTTGAAGATACCCTGGGGCTGCGGCCATTCGAGTGGAATCTGTTTCAGCAGACGGGTTCGCTGAATTTTACGGCGGGTACGTTGCTGTGGCCAATCGTCTTCATCATGACCGACGTCATCAATGAGTTTTACGGTCAGCGCGGCGTGCGATTCTTGTCCTGGCTCGCGGTCGGCCTGATTGCGTACGCGTTTCTGTTTGCCTACGCAGCAATCGCACTGGCGCCGGCATCGTGGTGGGTGGGTGCCGCGACGAACAATGGCGTGCCTGACTTGCAGGCGGCTTATGCGTATGTGTTCGGGCAAGGTCTGTGGACGATTGCCGGATCCATCACAGCCTTCCTCGTCGGCCAGCTCATCGACGTGCGCATCTTTCATTCAATTCGCCAGCGCACCGGCGAAAGGCACATCTGGATGCGCTCCACCGTATCAACCATTGCTTCGCAATTCATCGACAGCTTTGTGGTGCTCTACATTGCCTTCGTGATCGGCCCGCAACACTGGAGCACCAACCTCTGGCTCGCGGTGGGTACGGTCAACTATTGCTACAAGGTACTCGCAGCGATCGCGTTGATTCCGCTGATCTACCTGCTGCGCAAAGGTATCGACAGCTGGCTCGGCGCGGACCTCGCCGAACGCCTCAAGCACGAAGCGG
>JBBQTY010000332.1:0-2667 GCA_038234445.1 Lysobacterales bacterium | reverse complement strand
GCTGTCCGCCAATCCATTCGACGACATCGCGCTCGAAGAGGCGCTGCGTCTGCGCGAGAAAGGCATCGCCAGCGAAGTCGTCGTGGTCACGATTGGTCCGGCCAATGCGCAGCCGCATATCCGCAACGGTCTGGCCATGGGCGCCAACCGCGCCATCCATGTCGTTACCGAAGAAGCGATCCAGCCGCTGACCGCCGCCCGCGCCATGCTCAAGCTGATCGAGAAGGAGCAACCCGAAATCGTCATCCTCGGCAAACAGGCCATCGATGATGATTGCAACCAGACCGGCCAGATGCTCGCCGCGCTGTGGGATCGCCCGCAGGCGACGGGCGCCTCGAAAATCGAGATTACCGACAAGGTCGCCAAGGTAACGCGCGAAGTGGATGCCGGCCTTGAAACCGTCGAGATCGATCTACCCGCCGTGATCACAACCGATCTGCGCCTCAACGAGCCGCGCTTCATCAAGCTGCCGGACATCATGAAAGCCAAATCCAAGCCGCTCGAAACGATCGCGTTTGCCGATCTCGGCGTCGAATCAGGCGATCACCTGAAGACGACCAAGTTCGAGCCACCGGCCAAGCGCAGCAAAGGCGTCATGGTCAAGGATGTCGGCGAACTGGTTGCCGCACTCAAGGCCAAGGGTCTCGTCTGATCGGCGCACTGCGCTCTCCATAAATTCAGAAAGGAACACCGATGTCGAAGATCCTCATCATCGCCGAACATCTGGACGGCAAACTCAATTCCAGCACCGCACGCTGTGTCAGTGCAGCGAACGCGGTCAAACCCGAATCGATCGACATACTGGTGCTCGCCGCCGATGCCGCGACGGTCGCCGCCGATGCTGCCAAGATCGAAGGCGTCAGCAAGGTGCTCACGCTCAGCCGCGCCGAGAACGCGCATGCCATCGCTGCGATCCTTGCACCACAGATCGCTGCAGTCGCCGGCAATGGCTACACGCATCTGTTCGCACCGTCGACCACGTTCGGCAAGGATCTGATGCCGCGCGTCGCCGCCCTGCTCGGCGTTGCGCAAATCTCTGACCTCATGACCGTCGCTTCCTCGCATACGTTCCAGCGCCCGATCTATGCCGGCAACGCGATCATCACCGTTGAGGCACCGGCATCGAGCCTTGTCGTCGCGACCATTCGCACGGCCTCGTGGCCCGCCGCTGCCGATGGCTCGGCAACCGCGCCGATCGAAGCCGCGAGCGCCGACGTCAGCCTGCCCACGCACACACGCTTCGTCGATCTCGCCCAGGGCAAGAGTGATCGCCCCGATCTTCAAGGCGCGAGCAAGGTCATCTCGGGTGGCCGCGCACTCGGCTCGTCAGAGAACTTCGAGATCATCTACAAGCTCGCCGACAAGATCGGTGCGGCAGTCGGCGCCTCACGCGCAGCCGTCGACGCAGGCTACGTACCGAGCGATCTGCAAGTCGGCCAGACCGGCAAGATCATTGCCCCCGAGCTGTATGTCGCGATCGGCATCTCCGGCGCGATCCAGCATCTGACCGGGATCAAGGACGCCGGCACGATTGTCGCGATCAACAAGGATGCCGAAGCGCCGATCTTCGAAGTCGCCGACTACGGTCTGGTTGGTGATTTGTTCAAAATTGTACCGGAGCTTGAAGCGGCGCTTTGAAGCGAGAATTTATTCACCTCAGCCGTTCGTCCTGAGCCTGTCGAAGGACGGCTCCAAGCTGCGAATGTCTTGAAGCAACTTCCGATCACGGTTTCGTTCGACAAGCCTTAAGTCGAGCCCAGCTCACCGCGAACGGAAGTTGATCAGGCATTTCCTGAGATCGTTTTTGCGCCTGCGCGCGGGATCGCCTTTGGTCGGCCAGAAGATCGCGTGCGCGACACATATCCGGCACACAGCGGCCAGACCTCAATCTTCGCGCGTGACGCGCAGCACTTCTTCGGTCGTAGTCAGGCCGGCTACGCATTTGCGCCAACCGTCTTCGAGGATGCTCGGCGCACGCGTGCGGGCGTGGCGTTCGAGCTCGGCTTCGGAGGCGCCTTCGTGGATCAGGCGGCGCATCGCTTCTTCGACGGGCACTAGCTCATAGATGCCGGTGCGCCCTTTGTAGCCCGCATGACGGCTGCCGAGATCGTTGCGTGGACGATACAGCGTGACCACGCTATCGGCCGGCTGGCCAAAGGCTTTGAGTTCGGCCGCGGTGGCTTGATAGCTTTCACGGGTCGCCGGATCAAGCCCGCGCACGAGTCGTTGCGCAAGCACACCGACCAGACTCGATGAGAGCAGGAAAGGCTCGACACCCATGTCACGCAGTCGCGCAACGGCGCCGACGGCTGAATTGGTATGCAGGGTCGAAAGCACGAAGTGACCGGTCAACGATGCCTGCACGGCGGTTTCCGCAGTATCGAGATCACGGATTTCACCGACCATGACGACATCGGGATCCTGACGCAGGATTGCGCGCAGCCCGCGCGCGAAGGTCATGTCGACACGCGTGTTGACCTGGGTCTGGCCGATGCCGTCGATGTAGTACTCGATCGGATCCTCGACCGTCATGATGTTGCGCGATGAATCATTGAGCTTGAGCAGCGCACCATACAACGTGGTGGTCTTGCCCGAACCGGTCGGACCGGTCACCAGCAGGATGCCATGCGGGCGCGCGATCATCGCCTCAAGCCGCGTACGCGTATC
>JBBQTY010000331.1:0-2748 GCA_038234445.1 Lysobacterales bacterium | reverse complement strand
CTGCTGCGATGATCGCTGATCGCGAGTTCGCCGACGCCGATCAGTGGATCGATGAAAGCAATGTCGCCGCGCACGCTGCCGGTCAAGGTCGTTGGCGGCAGATGATAGCCACCGCAATAGCCCCAGGCACCGAGGCCTTGTTCGCGCAACGCGTAGAGATTGGCAACCAGTTCGCGCGTGCTGCGCGCGCAATCGTCCGTGCCAAGCAAGCCGATCACCGAAGTCACCCCGGCGTGCGTATAGCGACTCAACGGCAGTGGTGAAATGCGTGTCGCGAAACCGCCCTCGCCACCGCCACCGGTGACATGCACATGACCGTCGATGAAGCCCGGCAGCAGGCGCTGCCCTTGCAGATCGACGGTTTCGACGTTGACACCGCGGGGCGGCTCGATCGGTGCTGCCGACATGCCGAGAATGCGGCCGCCGCCGATCAGCAGGTTCTGGCGGCCGCGTGCTTCGGGCGCAAATACCTCGGCGTTGCGGAGCAGGATCATCGATGGCGGTTCGTTGGGGACATCGCTGGAACTCTAGCAGGTCGGAATCCGCCTTGGGATAGCGTCGCTACGCACTCATTCCTCGCCGCGATTGAGCCGGACAAAGCTTGCGAAGCCGTGCAGGAATTTGCGCAGCTGATCGCGCGTACTGTCGTCGATGAGTTCGTCTTGCTCATCGAACATCTTGTTGGCGCGAGAAACCATCAAACGTCCCTCGACCCAATGGCGCGTGCCAAGTGTGCGCAACACGGGCAGCCACGCATTTTGCGCGAGGATCGTGCCGAAGCCGCCCGGAGTAGCGCCGATCACGGCGACCGGGCGCCCGCCAAAAGTCCGCCCGGCATCGGCGGACGGGCGTGACAACCAGTCGACTGCATTCTTGAACACGCCTGGGATGCTGTTGTTGTACTCGGGCGTGACCAGAAGCAAGCCGTCGCAGGCGACGATCTGATCCTTGAGTGCGACGACGCTGGCGGGAATGCCGTCCCGCTCCTCGACATCGCCGTCGTAAAGCGGGATGCCGTGCAGGGTCGCCGCTTCAATCGCAATGTCTTCGGTCGACAGTGATTGCGCGGCGCGCAACAACGAGGTGTTGAAAGACTTGGCCCGCAGGCTTCCGGAAATTCCGAGGATCCGTGTGCTCATGACAAAGCTCCCAATGGTTGCGATGATGTGAAGAGGATGCCACTGCCGACCCTTACTCAGTCTGTATCAACCGATGCCGCGATTGCGGCCCTGCCAAGGCGCATAGAATTCACGCAGTCGCTGCAGATCGGCGCCCATGTCGTCGCTGGTGACAAACAATGGGCCGACGCCGATCGTACGCTCAGGGTAGTGGAAGTAGACCGGCAGGATGGGCACGTTGGCAGCGCGGGCGATATGCCAGAAACCCGTACGCCATTTCTTCACCGGCTTGCGCGTGCCTTCGGGGGCGATGCCTAGCCACATCGGTTTTGCGCGCTGGAAACGCGCGGCCATCTGCTCGACTACGCCATGCGTACTGCTGCGTTCAACCGGGATGCCGCCGAGCTTGCGCACGATCCAGCCGAGTGGCCCGACAAACAGCTCGCGCTTGCCCATGAACGAGATATCGATACCGATCGCGATCTTGATCAGCAGGCCCCAGAAGCCATCGAGCCATGATGAATGCGGAGCGGCGATCAGCACGAGTCGCGCGACATCCGGAAAGTCACCTACGAGTTTCCAGCCGCAAAGCCCGATGAACCCGCGTGCCAGTCGGCGGCCGACGTGTGATTTCAACTGCGGCACCGATGGCGCCAGATGCTCGGGCAAATGGGACTCGCTCAATCACCACTCCAGCTCTGTGAGCCGCGACCGGACTTTATGGTCCCGCGCTTTTTCTTGGCATCGATGCGACGTTCTTTCGAGGCGCGCGTCGGCCGTGTTGCCACGCGCTTCTTTGGCACGAACTGCGCAGCGCGGATGACTTCAGCCAGGCGCTCACGCGCGTCCTCACGATTCTTGCCCTGATCGCGAAAGCGATTGGCCTGAATCACGAGCACACCCTCGGCGGTCAAACGACGATCGCGACGCGCGAGCAAACGCTCACGCAAGGCATCCGGCAAAGACGGCGAATTCGCCACATCAAAACGCAACTCGACCGCACTGGCGACCTTGTTGACGTTTTGTCCACCCGGGCCGGATGAGCGCACGAAGCGTTCGACCAGTTCGTCGTCGGGGATTTGCACTTGGCTGTCGATCTCTAGCATCAGCACATTCTAGCTCGGTCAAACCCATCACCCTCAAATCACAATCTACCGATCGTCTTCCCGGCGAAGGCCGGGATCCAGCGCCTTTGCTCGGCACCCTAAAGTCACTGGATCCTGGCCTTCGCCGGGATGACGGCAGAATTGGGGGCTTTCGCTGACATCGCAGCTTCCCTCTCGGGCGAATGGCCAGTTGACCGCCGCTTTCTGCAATTGCAGGTGGGGCGATTATCGTCCGGCGGAATACGCCGTGCGGGTTCCGCTCGACCTTTACAATTGTTGGTAGCGGTTTCAGTCGCTTGCCTCGTCTTGGGGGCGATGCGGTTCGAGATACGGAGCATCGGACCTGAGGGTCTCTCCCACGAAGCAACGGCGGCTCCTACGTTTGTAGCGACCACTCGAATCGCGCAAGCAATCCGGCGAACTCGTCATCGAGTGGTGCTTCGATGCGCATGCGGCGTGCTTCGACCGGATGATCGAACTGCAATCGCCATGCATGCAGCAACAATCGATGCGTGCTGTAGTAC
>JBBQTY010000330.1:0-2763 GCA_038234445.1 Lysobacterales bacterium | reverse complement strand
GATGTGGGCGATGGCGCGCTCGCCCAAGCAATCCTGCGTGTGCGCAAGACCCTCGACGTGGCCGACATGCCCGCCGAACCGGTGCGGACGTTGCCGCGTCATGGCTATCGTTGGGTCGCCGCCACCGAGGTCATTGCCGATACTGAACAGCCTGCGGCGAACGCTCCCCTCGACGTTGCAGGCATTGTGGACCCTGTCCTCGCATCCGCGCCGAAGCTCGCGCGCCAGCACCGATCCGTGTTGCTGCGAATGGCAGCGGCAGGCTTGGTCATTGCACTCGTGATCGTCGCGTTGCTCTACCGATTCAGCCCAGGATTGAACCCTGACGATAGGAAACCCGCCGATATGCGCGTGGCCATCCTTGGCCTCGCCAGCGACTCCGCCAGCGATGAGAGTCGCGACACTGGCCTGCTCGAATTGCTCCGCCATCAAGTATTGATGCGGCTTCCCGATGTCCAGGTTGTTTCCGATGACGCGGTGGCATCCTTGCTCGCCGCGCAGCCAACGCTTCGCGATAAAGGCGATCGTGCTCTGATGGATGGACTCAAGGTCACGCGCCTGCTTGAAGTCGGCTCGCACCGCGAGAACGATGAGGTCGTGCTTTCGGGAACGCTGCGCGACGCGGGAGGATCCGTCGCCCATGCCGAAATCCGTGCGCAGAATCTCGATGCAGCGTTGCCGCGCTTTGTCGATGCGCTGTTTGGCAAGGTCGATGCGGCCGGGAATACACGCCCAGCAGCCATCGTCAGCGTGCCCGCGTCTTTGATCGAGGCGCGCCGCCTGCGCGAACACGGCCAGAGCAAAGATGCTTACGCGATGGCGCTCTCCCTGCATGGGAAAAGCCCCCTCGATAGCGCCACGCTTGTCGAGCTGGCCAGCACCGAATGCGCGATGGAGCTGATGGATGTCTGCCAGCAGCACGTTGACGAGGTACTTCAATCCAAACGCAGCGAAGGCATCGACCAAGCCCGCGCGCATCTGCTGCGTGCCGACCAACACATTGCCCGTCGCCAATACGAAGATGCCGTGACCGACATCGGCAACGCCGAGAGTGCGCTTGGCAATAGCGCTGACAACCAATGGCAGGCCCGCCTGCTACTCGCGCGCCAGCAACTCGCGGCGGCACGCGAGCAATGGCCCGAGGCGCTGGATCTCGCTCGGCGCAGCTTGACCCTGTATCGATTGGCTGAAGATCCACGCGGTCGCGCGGCAGCGCAACTTGCGCTCGGTGATCTGGCCGCCGATGCGGGCAACTTCGACGAATGCCTCGCGAGCTATCGCGAAGCGGCCAACGCCTTTGAGACCGCCGGAGATCTTGATGGTCTGGCCCGGGCCAGTTCGCAAAGCGCGTTGGCACTGGGTCATCTCGGACGCTTCAATGATGCGAGGGTAGCCGCACGGCGCTCTTACGAAGCCGCCATGCGCCAACAAAATCCGCTTGCAACAAGAGTCGCCTTGTACAGTCTTGCCTGGTCGCTGCTGCAATCGGGACAACTCAACGATGCGCGCGAGACGGCGCATCGTGGCTTGGAGCTGATCGATCCGCTTGGCAATCCAGAACAAGCCATGCGTCTGACCAGCCTGCTCGGCTTCATCGATGCCGCAGGCGGGCGCTTTCGAACCGCAATGACCGCTTGGGACGCCGCGTTGAGCATGGCTCACGGCGACCCGTTCACGGTCAACGGATTGCGCCTGGCGATCGTTTACGCAGCTGTGAATGCCGGCGACGAAGAACGTGCTGTAGCGGAGACCGATCGGCTGCACGCCGATGCCGGCGGGCCCCATCCGGAGTCGGCCGGCGTTTTTGCCGAGCACGCCGATGCCCTGCTGGCCGCCCATCGCGGAGACCTTGCCAACGCAGCGTCCCTGTATGCCAAGGTCTGGCTGCGCGCGAGGCAATCTGGAACGCTGAACCAGCAAGTCCTCGCCGACTACAGCGATGTGCTGTTCAAACGCGGCGACCTTGATACGGTTGAAAGTTTACTAGGTGAAGCCAGCCTGCCGGACAAAGAGGGCCACTTGGTCCAGTTGGTCCGAGCCCGATACCTGCTGCGCCGTGGCCAGATCGAAGCCGCTCAAACGGCCTTTGATCTGGCAATCAAGCTTGCTGCGGAGCGCTATTCGCCTCTGATCGATGTGACCCGCGCCGAACTCGCGGCGAAACGTGCGGAGCACTGATGTTGTCTTTTTTTGAAGGTTCGTGAAGCTGTCCGACTGTTTCCGAAATCGGCAGTCGGTGTCATTGCCGGCGATGACTAGGGGCCATCCCGGAATCCATAACCTTTCGATCAACCCCAAATGCCTGAAGTCACCGAGATGACCGGCTCTGCGATTATTCAAACCAGCTTCCGAGATTCGTCGTAATGCCGGAGCCTCGAGAACTCGGATTCTAAATCCCACGCAAAAGAAAACCCGCGCTGGCGGGTCGTCTGAAATATGGAGGCCTGGGTCGGAATCGAACCGGCGTACGCGGCTTTGCAGGCCGCTACATGACCACTCTGCCACCAGGCCGGTGGGATGGCGAGCTTAAAGCGTCGACATCAAAAAAACAAAACCTCGGCATGACCGAGGTTTTTGATCCGACGATGCAAGTATTGCCACCTTGCGGATCGTTCACGACGACGCTGTTGGAAGCCGAAACGTCATGCAAAAACTGGAGCGGGAAACGAGGCTCGAACTCGCGACCTCAACCTTGGCAAGGTTGCGCTCTACCAACTGAGCTATTCCCGCGTGGGAGGCGCATATTACGGAATGCACCGAAAG
>JBBQTY010000329.1:0-2781 GCA_038234445.1 Lysobacterales bacterium | reverse complement strand
TTCGGTAGATTGACGACCAGCTCGCCCCTGAAGTGGCTCCTACATCGGTTTTCCGCGATTCGTGGGAGATGCACTTGAATGAGATCACGTAACGGCCGATCCGCTATCCTTGGCGACGTCGCCGCACGAGGAGAACCGAGTTGAATTCGCTGCTGCCGAGTCGCTATTGGATGTTTGCAGGTTGCATTGTTGCCTTTGTCGTCGGCGTGGTTCTGCGGGATCACGGTGGTGTCTGGCCGTGGATTAGCGTCATTTCAGGCCTGCTGACCGGGGTTGGCATTTGGGATTTGATCCAGTCCAGGCACACGCTGCGGCGTAATTTTCCGGTCACCGGCCACGGGCGCTATTTGATGGAAGCGCTGCGGCCGATGCTGCGCCAGTATGTCGTCGAAGGTGACAACGATGAGGTGCCGTTCTCGCACGATCAGCGGTCGATCGTTTACCAGCGCGCGAAGCAGCAGCAGGAAACGCGGCCGTTCGGCAGCGAGCTCGCGTTTTATGGCGACAAGTACGAGTGGATCAATCACTCGATGGTGCCGAGCCATATCGACGATCATGATTTCCGCGTGCCGGTCGGTGGCTCGCAGTGCGAAAAACCCTACTCGGCGAGCGTCTTCAATATCTCGGCGATGAGCTTTGGTTCGCTGTCACCAAATGCGATTCTTGCGCTCAACAAGGGCGCCAAGCTCGGTAATTTCTATCACGATACGGGCGAAGGCTCTCTTTCGAAATATCACCGCGAGAACGGCGGCGATATTGTCTGGGAACTTGGCACCGGTTATTTCGGCGCCTGCGAGAAAGCGGGTGTTTTCAGCGAGGAAAAATTCAAGGAACGCGCTGTGCTCGATCAGGTCAAGATGATCGAGATCAAACTCTCGCAGGGCGCGAAGCCCGGGCATGGCGGAATTCTTCCGGCGGCCAAGGTCTCCGCCGAGATCGCGGCGACGCGCGGTGTGCCCGAAGGTGAGGATTGCATCTCACCATCGCGTCATTCCGAATTTGATACGCCCGAAGGTTTGTTGCATTTCGTCGATCGCCTGCGCAAACTTTCCGGAGGCAAGCCGACTGGTTTCAAGCTCGCGATCGGCCATCCGTGGGAATGGTTCGGCGTCGCCAAGGCGATGCTCAGTACCGGTATCCGTCCGGACTTCATTGTCGTCGACGGCGGCGAAGGCGGCACCG
The DNA here is from genome assembly GCA_038234445.1 of Lysobacterales bacterium. Classification (GTDB taxonomy): domain Bacteria; phylum Pseudomonadota; class Gammaproteobacteria; order Xanthomonadales; family Rhodanobacteraceae; genus Dokdonella. The sequence goes on along the minus strand of JBBQTY010000329.1, from coordinate 1,599 downwards.
GTGCGGCACCGATGGAGTTTATCGATCACGTCGGCGTACCGATGCGCGAAGGCCTGCTGCTCGTGCACAACACCTTGGTTGGCCTGAATCTTCGACAGGAGATTCGCATCGGCGCAGCCGGAAAGATTGTCAGCGCGTTCGATATCGCGCGCACGATGGCGCTAGGTGCCGACTGGTGCAATGCTGCGCGCGGCTTCATGTTTGCGCTCGGCTGCATCCAGTCACAGACCTGCCATACGGATCGCTGCCCGACCGGCGTGGCGACCCAGGATCCCGGTCGCTGGCACTCATTGGATGTGGGCGACAAGGGCGAACGCGTGAAGAATTTCCATCAAAACACCTTGCGTGCACTCAAGGAAATGATGGCAGCTGCCGGTCTTACGCATCCGGGTGAGATCGGGCCCGAACACATCGTCTGCCGCGTGTCGGGCAAGGAAATCCGCTCGCTGGGATCGCTGTATTCGTTCGTCAAACCGGGCGAGCTGCTTGGCGGGCTCCCGCCTCATGCCGTGTTCCAGCAATTCTGGGCCGATGCCCGCGAGGACAGCTTCGCTCCACCGAGGAGTGTCGCGGAATTGCGTTGGAGCAAGCTGGTTTGACGAAGTGGTTGCTTGCGTATTCGAAGGGCGGAACCGGCGCAGGTGATTGCGCCGCTCGCGAACGATGATGGGTCACGTTGAGTGAAGATGCTTTGGCGGACTCCACCCAACAACACTACGTTTAATTGCCCTTCGCATCGTGATTCGACTCTCGCGATAAGGGTCATCTTCGCTGCGTGCTATTTCGCTACTTGATCAAATCCGCCTGCTTGATCGCGGTTTACCAGAGAAGGCCGTAGTGGCGCCAAGTGCAGGTAACCGTGGCGTTCTCGCATGCCGTCGAAGAAGAGTGGACGCTGACGATCTTGCTTGCGAGTCGGCGGGTTGGGTGTCGGATCGGCGATCAGAATGTGCGATGGTTCACGTGCTTGCCACAGGCATTGGCGATAATCCGGGTTTTCCGCAGCAAGGATTTCGCTTCAATGCGCGCTCATCGACTCGCTCATCTGGCTTTGATCCTGATCCTTTCTGCTTGCAGCAGCGTAGGCGCGCCAAAACCCGAATCGCTATCTGAAGTTTCAGAGGTGCCCATACAGCGCCCCGCTGGCGAAACGCCGGAGTGGTGGTTCCGCGCTGGCGCAACGACGGCGGCAAGATTGCGTGGCGAGCATGCGGGCAAGGCGAAGAACGTGATTCTGTTTCTCGGTGACGGCATGAGCCTGTCGACGGTGACTGCGGCGCGGATTCTCGAAGGCCAGCGCGAGGGTGCCAGCGGCGAAGAGCATCGTCTTGCCTTCGAGGAATTTCAGTTCACGGCATTGAGCCGCACCTATGAGGTAGATGCGCAGACGCCCGAATCGGCCGGCACGATGAGCGCGATCATGACCGGCATCAAGACGCGCTACAGCGTAATCAGCATGACCCAGAACGTGCGTCGCGGTGAATGCGCAACGGCGAAAGGCCATGCCGCGATGACGGCGCTCGAACTGGCCAGCGCAGCAGGTCTCGCCACCGGCGTCGTCACGACCACGCGCATTACCCATGCGACACCGGCGGCGAC
>JBBQTY010000328.1:0-2823 GCA_038234445.1 Lysobacterales bacterium | reverse complement strand
CCTGCGCCTTGCGGCAAATCAATATCGTCGGGGCCGCCGCGACCGGTCGGGCGCTTGTTGTCGTCGGCCGTTGGAATGCGTCCGTCGCCGAGCAGCTGGTTGCTGACCTTGAATGACATGCCGTCTTCGGAGTAGACAGTAAACGGGGTGTCGTAACCCCAAGTCACCGGGCTTGTACTTTCGGTCGTCTGCGCGTGCACGAGTGTGCCGGTGATGCGTAGTCCATCCTTGTCGGCAACACTGACGCCCGGCGCGAGTCCGTTGTCGATGGCGAATTGCGCGCTATCCATCGAGGTGATCAGCAGGCCACCTTCGCGGACGAAGCGCTTGAGATGATCGACGCCGCTGCCGCCAAGTCCCGGTCGGATATCGTCGGTGCTGTCGAGGACGCCGATATTCGGTGTCAGCGTGGATGTTTTCCACGGCATCGCATTGCCATACATCGGCAGGCCATCGACGATCAGTTGCGAATTCGAATATCCCACGGGTCCGAACAGGATCACGTCGAAACGTTTGCGCAGATCGTCAGTGCGTCCGACGTCCTGGGTGTTGATATAGGTGAACGGAATACCGAGGTCATCGAGCGCCATGCGCCACCAGCCCTCGGTCTGCGCGCTGATCCAGGTGTGCATGATGGCCACGCGCGGCAGGCCGAGTTTGCGCGTCGATAGCGCAGGCAATGCGTCCACATTGACGACATCGAGACCGAGTTTTGCTGCGGTATTTTCGAAGCCTGCATCGCTGCGGCGCACGATCAGCGATCCAGCGGCGAACGTGCGCTCGCCGAGCTTGAACGACTCGCGCGCTACCTCGATCGCAGCGCCCTTTGCGGCAAATCGCAGCGTGGCCAGTTCGGCCGACGCCGGATTGGCGATCACGTGGATTGCGCCGTTGCCGGTTGCGGATTTGGGCGAAAGCGGCCAAGTCACCGCGTGCATCGGCGCCTTGAGCAGGGCTGCATCAGTAACGCGCACGAGGTCAACGCCGAACTGGTCTCCGAGCGACCAACCGGTGTCGTCATATGGATGCTTTTGCGGATCGTCCGGGGACCAGTACTGGCGATCGAGCAGGACATCGGCGATGCGCGAATATGGCTGATCCATGCGCACGACATAACTTCCGGCCGGGAAGGTGCGAGACGTCGGCTTCTTGTCCTTGTCCTTTGCTTTGTCTTCGTCCTCATTCTTCGCATCATCCGACTTCTTCTTCGTCGCCAGTTGCACAGTGAGTTCGGAATCCAGTTGCTGGATTTCAGCCTTCTGCCGAATCAGAACTTCGAGCAACTTCTGTTGTGCACCCCGACGCGGATCATCCGCACTCAGCACATAGCCGGCAGGACCTGAATCGACGGCCTTGGTGATCGAGCGCTTAGACTTGAGCCAGAAATTGCGCAGGAATTGCTGACCGTTGCCCGAGAAATAATCGAGCGCTGTCAGCATGGCGCTTTGTGAATAATTATTATTGTTGCGCTGTGACCACATGACCTTGGCACGCGGTGGATTCGGTCGGTACCAGGTGCGTGAATATTCTTCCGGATCGAGAATGCGCTCCTCGGTATCCGCGCCGCCGTTGCCGAAGGTTTCATACAAGCGACTGATGCCGTTGTGGGTGGCCGCGATGAACATCAGATAGCCCGGACTCCAGGTATCGAACTCGCCATGCGTAAACACGCCCGGCAGGCCGAGGCGGGTCAGCGTATCGACATTGTTCCAGCCCAGCTGTTGCCATTCACCGACCAGCAGCGGATCGACCCAGCTGTTGTAAGGGCCCGCACCGACCGTGTTGTCGTATAGGAACGGCACCGATTCGTGCATGTCGTGCAGCACCTGCGCGTGCCAATCGGTATAGGTGTTGATGACGTTGCGGGTCAGCGCGAGCGAGGCGAGCATCGCGTCGCGGTTGTTGTCGTGGGCAACGTAATGGCCCCAGTAGAGCAGCGGCGGAAATTGTTGGTCCGGATGTGCGCGGTGCCAGTTGTAGACATCGACCTTGCGCTCCCAGCCATCGGTTTCGACGACCGGCGTGATCAGGGTGATCATCTTCGAGCGAATCGCGCGGATGTAGGGCGCTTCATCGACGGTGAGTCGATAGGCCAGCTCCATCAGCGAGGTGGGCGTACCGGTTTCGTTCGAGTGGATCGTGCCAGTGATGTAATAGACCGGCACCGAGGCCTCGATCAATTTCGCCGCGCGCTCATCGTCCAGCCCGATCTTGCGTGGATCGGCGAGTTGCGCGAGTCGCTCACGATTGCCATCGAGATCGGCCAGCAGCTTCTCGTCAGCGATCGCCACCGCGATCATCTCGCGGCCTTCCTCGGACTTGCCGATGCTGAACACCTTGACTCGCGGGCTGCTCGCCTCAAGCGAGCGGAAATAATCGTAGACCGTCTTCAAACGCGGCAGCATGTTCGGCGAACCCGAAACATCGCCCAGCGCCTTGGCCGGTGTCGGCACTTTGTCGGAAGCGGGAAGATAGTCGGTCAACTGGGTGTTGAACGAAGGATCCGTCGTGTATTTGGCGATCTGCTCGCCGTACCAGGTGTCGACCTTCTGATTCGGATCAGCCGCGAAATGCGCTTCAAGCGGTGAAGCCGCGTGAAGCGGGGCCGCGCCAAGCAGGACGACAAGCGAGATGACAATACGGTGCATGAAACTCCCCATGAGTTTTAAGGCGTGAAATCCCTCGCATTCTGCCAGAGCTGCATTGGCGCGCAGCAGTGGCATCAGTCATTCATGGGCAATTTGCCGCGACATCATGAAATCGCCAGGCCAGCGTTTATCATGGGCGCATGAACGAGATGCACGATATCGCCATCGTCGGTGG
>JBBQTY010000327.1:0-2850 GCA_038234445.1 Lysobacterales bacterium | reverse complement strand
GAACTCAACGTCGAGGAATACCTGCGCTTTTGCGCGCGTCTGCATGGCATCGAGCGATCTGCCGTCAATGCCGCCGTTAAGAAAGCCATCGAACGCTGCGAACTTGGCGAGATGCGTCGACGCTTGACGAGCCTGCTTTCGAAAGGATTTCGCCAACGCGTTGGACTGGCCCAGGCGATTGTCCACGAACCTTCATTGATCGTTCTCGACGAACCCGCCTCGGGTCTTGACCCGATCCAGGCGTTGCGCCTGCGTGAGTTGATTCGAACCCTTCGCGAGGACCATGCAGTCGTGCTCTCGACCCATGTGCTTTCGGATGTGCTCGCTTGCTGTGACCGCGTCGCGATCCTGCACCGTGGCCGTCTACGTCATTCAGCGGTGTTGTCGGAGATCGATGCAAGCGGTGCCTTGCGCGTGCATATCGAACGAGACGTGGACAAGGATGCATGGATGCAGATGCCGATCGTTGCAAGTGCGCAAGTCGTCGACACAAGGCGTTGGCGCATTGAACTCAAACAAGGCTGCAGTGCCGTCGAGCTCGCCAAGGCGATCAACGACAGCGGATTCGGATTGCTCGAACTCCGCGCCGACAGCAATGCGCTTGAAGAGATTTTTGTTCGTATCGCCAGTCAGTCAGTCACCACCGAGGCGACGGCATGAGCACGACAAGCGTGATCGCCGGCAACGACATCAAGCGCCAGTTCGCGCAGCCGTTTGCATGGATCCTGCTCGCGCTGACCTGCGCCTTGCTGGCCTGGCAATTCCTTGTCGCGCTGGATGCCTACCTGCGCATTGCACCGAAACTCGATGCCTTGCCGAATTCACAAGGCACGACCGATCTGGTCGTGATTCCACTGCTGCGCAGTCTCTCGGGTTTGCTCATGTTGATCGTGCCTTTGGCGACAATGCAGAGCCTGGCCGGTGAGCGTCGAGCGCACACGCTGCCGCTGTTGCTTGCGGCGGGGGCAGGTAACTTGCGCATCGTTGTGGCCAAGTTCCTCGGCGCATTCACGCTCGTTGCGTTGATTGTGCTGATCGCCGTGTGCATGCCGCTGATGCTGGAACTCGGTACGACGCTCGATCTGGGTCGCATCGCGGCCGCGACAATCGGCCTGCTGCTGTTTGCGGCCAGCCTCACGGCAATCGGCATCGCGTGCTCGGCATGGACGTCGCATCCGGCGCTGGCGGCCGCTGCCGCGCTGATCATCGGCAGCCTGCTCGCGATGATCGACATGGGCGCGCGCTATCAGGGTATCGACAATGCGCTGATCAATTGGTTGTCGCTGTCTACGCATCTGGAGCCATTCTTCTACGGCCTCGTTGCGAGTATCGACATCGTCTATTTCCTGCTCGTCACGGTTCTCGCGCTGCTGTTCGCCGCGCGTCGCCTCGACAGCCTGCGCACGCGGGGCTGAGCGATGAACGAGCGCCTGACCAACCTGCTGCATCTTGTCCTGCTCATCGCCGCCGCGATGCTGATCGGTTTCCTCAGCACACGCTATGGCTTCGTCCATGATTTCAGTCGCACTCAGCGTGCAAGTCTTAGCGCGTCGTCGACCAAGCTTCTCGAAACGATGGCAGGGCCGATCGAGATCGTTTCGTATGCGCGCCCGCAGGGCAATCTGCGCAAGACCATCAGCGATTTCGTCGCACGCTATGAGCGGATCAAATCCGACCTGACACTTTCCTTCATCGACCCTGATGCCGATCCTGATGCGATGCGCCAGGCCGGCGTGCAGATCGACGGCGAGATCGAGCTGAAATACAACGGTCGCAGCGAACGTCTGAAAATCCTGAGCGAAGCAGAATTGAGCAGCGCCCTACTCCGCCTGTCACGCGCGCACGAGCGCCTCGTCGCGTTTCTCGAAGGCGAAGGTGAGCGCAAACCCGACGGCGTGGCGAATGCCGATCTCGGTCAGTTCGGCGCGACGCTCGCACAGCGTGGAATCCATGCCATCCATCTCGCGCTGGCAACAACAGGCAAGGTTCCCGACAACGTGGATTTGCTCGTCATCGCAAATCCCCGCGTCGCCCTTGCGGGGCCGGCCGCCATGGCGATCGTCGATTACGTCGAGCGTGGCGGCAACCTGCTGTGGCTGCTCGAAGCGGATGAAGACAACGGTCTTTCTGCACTTGCCGAAGCCTTGTCGATCCGCGCGTTGCCCGGCGTGATCGTCGATGGGGCAGGACAAGCCTTCGGCATCCAGGATCCAAGTTTCGTCGCGGTCAATCGATATCCCGTGCATGCGATCGACAAGGATTTCGACCTCGGCACCTTGTTCCCGCAACCCGTCGCACTCGCCCAGCTCGCGCCACCGAAGTGGGATTTCAAATCCATCCTGCAAAGCTCGGCGCAATCCTGGAATGAAACCGGGCATATTCCGAAGGCCGGTGAAGCGGCCGGGGATGTGCGCTACGACGGCAAGGATGGCGAAATTTCCGGGCCACTCGATTTCGGATTCGCGATGACGCGCTTGTCGCCGAGACCCGGCGCACGCGAACAACGCGTCGTCGTCATCGGCGATGGGGATTTCCTTTCGAACAGCTATCTCGGCAATGGCGGCAATCGCGATTTCGGCACGCGCGTGTTTGACTGGCTACTCGCCGATGACGCCTTGATCGATGTGCCGGAGCCCGCGGCGGAAGATCGCACGATCAAGCTTTCCGATGGCGCATTGGCGATCATCAGTTTCGGCTTTCTGCTCGGCCTGCCTATCTTGCTTGCCGGCAGCGGCTTGTGGATCTGGCGTCGACGTCGGCGCCGCTGATGAAACGTGCCGCGCGCATCAATCTGATCCTGATTGTCGTGGTTGCCGCACTCGGCCTCGCGGTGTATTGGCAGGTCAACAA
>JBBQTY010000326.1:0-2867 GCA_038234445.1 Lysobacterales bacterium | reverse complement strand
TGGAAGCGACACGGACGATTGTATTCGACGTTCGGCGATTGGGCTCAAGACGTGCTCGGCGCCGTGTACTTCTCGTCGACCAAGACGCAGCCGCAACAACTGGACACGACACAATACGTACACTCGTTCTTCCGCGTCGATTCCGGTGCAACGCCACGTCGCTACTGGCATTGGATGATGTGTGGCGGCGCGACGCGCACGGAGTTGGTTGACCCGGCGACGCACATTCCGCGCGGTCGGCCGGTGGCTCAACCGTTCTTCTATGCAGCACAGGGACGCAATCCGACCGCGCCGATGCTGGGCGAACCACTGACGTCTTATCACAACAAGGAATGTCTCAATCTGATCCAGCTCGGTGGTTACTGGAACTGGGGTACGCCGCCGAACGCAGGATCAACCTGGTACGACGAACCGCACTCGCAGCTGCATGCGTTCATCAGCCCGCAGGGCGTGCCCAACGGAATCATCAATTTGAAGCCGTCCGGTATCGACGACTTCGATCCCGACGCGACCAACGGCATGTTCTGGCGCCTGGATGCCAGTCGTCATCCGACCAGCCCGATGTTCGAGCCGTTCGACCAGCAAGCACCGTTAACGCACTTTGACGTGTTCGTTCGTCATGATCGGGTGATCCTGTATATCAATGGCCGCCAGGCTTGGTGCGGCGATCTGAGTGACCGGCCGCTGGCCATGAACTACGGCATGATCTCCTACGGCAACGTGCTCTACCACTCCAGTGCGGAAACCAGCGGCGCATATACCGGTGTGGAATCGTACCAAGGTGCGGTTGGAGGCAGTTTCCACTACATAATGAATACGCCGTGGGCAGACACGCGCATCTGGGATGCGGTCGGGCAGAGCGAAAAAATCGATATCCCGAGCCAATTCACCTTCGACGCGGGAGCGTGTTTCAAGCCAAAATCGACTGCGGTGCAGTGATGCGGCTGCAAGAGGGACGGTGTTGGTTGCGCGCTCGGCATGTCGGCGTTCGCGCGCAGTGGCAAATGCGTATTGATCTTCTTTCCAGTGCTTTATTGAGCACTGGAAAAGTGGTTGGCTCACGCCGGGTGCATTCGCCAGGAATAACCCGGACTCAGGATTAGAGTGCTTCGTCACCTTGAGTTGTCCGGGCTGCCGCCCTTGCCCAGATCGCGTTTGAGGCCAAGCGTTGCCAAAAGTCGTCGCGTCTCCTATTGCAACGAGTGAATCCCAGCAGGCTCTGGCTGGTCGTTCCTCGGGGCACAACGAAATTTCATGATGAGCGATAGCATGCAAATCTCATTTTCTGCCCGCGATCTCGTGCGAATGCGAATCTGATTGCAGATTCCTAAGCGGTTCAGGCGCTATGCTTTTACGCTGTGTCAAATCGGTGGGGATCTGGTCCGGACTAGTCATGAATTGCGCGCGCTCACTTGTCCCTTGAGTCCACTCGATTTTTCGCTCATTCGGCAATAACACCCGCTATTGCCTCAATCGCGAAAAGCCGCGTGAATCCTATGTCCTGCGCAAGCATGACGCGTATTCATGAGTAGTCCGGGCTTGTACAGGCAGCCATTGAGCACGTTGCCAACACATTACAATTACGCATAGATTGCAATTTCAAGTAGTCGGTTAGCCGTGATGTCATCGCGCGGTCATGGCTGACGCGGCGCTACTTCGACGCAGCCGGTCACGCCAATTGCCAGCCGCTGATGCCGCTCGCACAATGGCTGCCCGATTCCTATGTTTGCAGGCAATCCATCCGTGACTTCCCCTCTTGCCGGTTTGCGTACCCAGATTGACCAGGCCGATGATGAATTGATTGCCGTGCTGGCTCGGCGGGCCCGACTCACGGCGGAGGTCGGCAGTTTGAAATCGCGTCACGGATTGCCGCTGTATGTTCCCGAACGCGAGGCGCAAATGCTCGCAGAAAGGCGGCGAAGCGCTGTCGCTAAGGGTATCGATCCCACGCTGATTGAGGACATCCTGCGTCGAGTCATGCGCGAGAGTTATAGCTCGCAAGAATCCGACTTCCCCGCCGCAGGCGATCGCAGTCGCGCAGCCGTGATCGTCGGCGGTGGGGGTGCGCTCGGTCGCTGCCTGGCGTCGTTCTTCAAGCGCTCCGGCTATATCGTGCGCATCCTGGAGAAGGATGACTGGGCGCAGGCACCGGCCATGTTTGCTGATGCGGGTTTGGTGTTGATTGCGGTTCCTATCGAGCGCACCTGCGCGGTGATCGCGAAACTGCCGAAACTGCCCGATGACTGCATCCTCGCCGATATCACCAGCATCAAGCAGGCACCGCTAAAGGCGATGCTCGATGTGCATACAGGTCCGGTGCTGGGCCTGCACCCGATGTTCGGCCCGGATATCAAGAGTCTGGCCAAGCAAGTGGTCGTGGTTTGTCCTGGTCGCGATAAACAACGCTGCCAATGGCTGATCAATCAGTTCGGCATTTGGGGTGCAGTCCTGCGCGAGGAAAAGCCCGAGCGTCATGATCGTGCCATGGAATTGATCCAGGCCATGCGTCACTTCACCAGCATGGTCTACGGGATCTTCCTGCAGCGTGAGAACGCCGACCTGGACGAATTGATGCGCCTGAGTTCGCCGATTTACCGCCTTGAATTGGCTATGGTCGGGCGTTTGTTTGCGCAATCGCCCGAGCTCTACGTCGACATCATCCTGGCCGCGGATGGCCTGCCCGCCCTGCTCGGTCAATATCGGGGTGTTCTCGACGATTTGCTCAAGCGCGTGCGTGATCGACAGCGCGGCGAGTTGATCGAGGATTTCAACAGCGCTCGTGGCTACTTCGGTGAACTTGCTCCGGCTCTGCTGCGTGAAAGCAGTGAGTTGTTGCGCAAGGCGCACGATGCTCGCGATCCGACCGT
>JBBQTY010000325.1:0-2958 GCA_038234445.1 Lysobacterales bacterium | reverse complement strand
ACCGATTTCCGCACCCGAGGTGCCGATGTTGACGTTGGCGATGCCGCAATCGGAACCGACCGAGGACAGGAATCGCTCGGCATGCTTGACGTTCTGCGTGAAGATCGCTGACGAAAGGCCCTGCGGCACATCGTTGTGCATGGCGAACGCTTCGTCGAGCGACTTGAACTTCATGACATAGAGGATCGGCACAAAGGTCTCGGTCTGCACGACTTCGTCGCTGTTCTTGAGGCCCGTGATGACAGTCGGCAGGACGAAATTGCCCTTGCCATCCTTTGCTGTGCCGCCGGTGGCGACCGTGCCGCCTGCCGCCTTTGCCTTGTCGATCGCGCCGAGGAACTGCTTGACCGCTTCCGGGCTGTTGAGCGGGCCCATCAGGGTCTTCGCATCGGTGGGGTCACCGATCTTGCCTTCGACTTGCTTGTACGCCTTGACCACGGAAGCAACCACATCGTCATGGATCGACTCGTGCACGAACAGGCGGCGCGTGGTCGTACAGCGCTGGCCGGCGGTGCCGACCGCACCAAACACGATCGCCGGCAAGGCCAGCTTCAGATCAGCGGTATCGTCAACGATCAAGGCGTTGTTGCCGCCGAGTTCGAGCAAGCTGCGGCCCATGCGCATCGCCACGCGCTCACCGACGCTGCGACCGACCTTGGTCGAGCCGGTGAAACTGATCAGCGGGATGCGGCGGTCATCGACGAAGGTCTTGGCCAGATCGGTACCGGCATCGTTGAACAGGAAGAACAGATCCGGGTAGCCGGCTTCCTTCAAGGCCTCGTTGCAGATCTTCATCGTCGCGATCGCGGTCAACGGCGTTTTCGGCGACGGCTTCCAGATGCAGATGTCGCCGCAGATCGTGGCGAGGAATGCGTTCCACGCCCACACCGCGACCGGGAAATTGAACGCACTGATGATGCCGATCAGGCCAAGCGGGTGCCACTGGTCGTACATGCGGTGACCGGGACGCTCGGAATGCATCGTGTAGCCGTACAACATGCGCGATTGGCCGACCGCAAAATCGGCGATGTCGATCATCTCCTGCACTTCGCCATCACCCTCCGGCTTGATCTTGCCCATCTCCAGCGAGACCAGCGAACCGAGTGCATCCTTGTGCTTGCGCAGCGCCTCGCCACACAGGCGCACGGCCTCGCCACGCAGCGGTGCCGGCGTCGTTCGCCAGATCGCGAAAGCGGCTTCCGCGCGCTTCATGATCACGTCGTAATCGGCCTGATTCGAAGCGTGCACTTCGGCGATCACTTCGTTGGTCGCCGGATTGATCGACTGGATCACACCAGCGTCGCTGGTCTTCGACCACTCGCCCTGTCCGAGGTAGGTGCCGGAGTTTGACTTGGACAAGCCGAGAGCGTTGAGAATGTCAGTGGACATGGAGTCTCCATTATTGGGTGATAGCGAATGAGGGTATGTAACGTCGTGCCGAGGTGGGGTTGAATCAGGTCTCTCCCAAGGGAAGGGCGCTTGATCGTCAGCGCGCTGCGCGCTTGTGACTGCGATCCCTGCGAAGGCGATGTTCTCGCCAGGCCGACCAAATCACTTCAAAGCAGCCGAATAGGGTAGCTGAAATTGGTTCCGACTGAAACCAATGAGTCTGTGCGGCAGCCTTTTATCGCCGCGAGCGTTTCTCCCGTAATTTCGCAGAAGAATTGTGCAGGCTGATACCAACGCGCGCTCGCTGATCATCGGGCAAGCCGCCGGCTCGTGCGTCCAAAGCAACGGCGCACGCCCGCGTAAGTGGATCGGCTTCGACAAACCGACTTTGCACGATCCGCAACAAGTCGCGATCATCACGATGAGCTACTGCTATCCAGACAAAAGAGCAAGCGGCGATCTGACAATGCGCAATGATTTCTCCGAACTATGAATCGATCGACGGCGGGCCAGCCTGCCGAACATCGAGATGAGCCTGTTGCTTGGCCAATACTCACATCGCCGCAACCTAGTTCTACGAAGGGATAACCGAGATTGAGAATCAGCCCGTTGTGATCCGCGAGCCGTTGATGGCCATACGGCAGGCATGATCGAAACGCTCAATTTTTCAGGTCATTGAATAATGTGAATTAAAGTAACAAGTAAAATAATATTTATCGTCTAGGGTTGGCGCTGACGGTTTTTCCCTTGGACGAGCGAGAGACGGTTTCATGGCGAAAAACGGGATCTCTGGCCTCAAGGCCTGGAGTTGGGGCTTTGCCATAAACGCAGAAAAAACCTGTGCAGATCACAGAAGTTGGGACTTTGAAGGGTGTAATCTCTCGATCTCAGGGGACATTTCAATACAGATGCTGGGGTGCCTGAATGATTACGCTGAACGTCAACGGTGTCGTGCATCAACTCAATGTCGATGCGAATACGCCCCTTCTATGGGTGCTCCGAGACCACTTGGGTTTGACCGGTACCAAGTTCGGCTGCGGTATCGAAGTCTGCGGTGCCTGCACGGTGCTGCTCGACAACGAGGCCGAAAAGACCTGCGAAATGAGTGTAAGCGAGGCGCAGGGGCGCAACATCACGACGATTGAGGGACTCTCGGCGATCATGGCTCCGCTGCAGCAGGCCTGGATCGAGGAACAGGTTCCACAATGCGGCTACTGCCAGTCCGGAATGTTGATGGCGGCTGCGGCTTTGCTTAGCCAGCATGCGAATCCGAGTGATTCCGAAATCAATGGCGCGATGAACAACATCTGTGTCTGTGGCACTTATCAGCGCGTTCGCGCTGCGATCCATCGGGCCGCCAACCTGCTCGGGAGCACGCCATGAGCACCTCGCGGGACGACAAGCGTGGAATAAGCCGGCGACAGTTCATCGTATCCTCGGCCGCCGGCGGATTGTTGCTTGGGTTTTCGTTGCCGCTGGTATCGCGCGTCGCGCGTGCCGCGAACGGCGCCTCTCCCGCGCCTTCCGCGGCGACGGTCAATGCCTGGATCCAGATTGGCAGCGACGAAC
>JBBQTY010000324.1:0-2975 GCA_038234445.1 Lysobacterales bacterium | reverse complement strand
CGCGCAGTCGCGTCGAGGCCATGATCAGCCGCCTCAAATCGCTGGAGCAGAATCAGGTATGAGCGAAGCGGTCACGTTGCGCATTCTCGATCGGGATTATCAGATCGCCTGCAAGCCCGAAGAACGCGACGAGCTGGTCGCAGCCGCGGCTTATCTCGATGGCAAACTTCGCGAATTGCGCGATGGCAACCGCGGAGGCGGCCTTGAGCGGTTCGCGGTATTGGCCGGGCTCAATATCGCGCATGAGCTGCTCGGCCTCAAGCGTGAGCAGGCTTCGAGTGGCGTTCAGTTGGCACAGCATCTGCAAGCATTGAAATCAAAGCTTGAAGCCGGTTTACCGACCTCTCTACAATAGAGGCCGGTGTCCTCGGCAGTGTTCGACAGCCCATTCAACATTTTGCCTTGTTCCTGTATCGACCCCGGGACAGCTGCGCGACCGACTGTGTGCAAGTCCGCCCCGAGCGGAAAGCCTGATGACGACGCAAAGCTCTCCCACCTGAACCTTTTGGTTCAAGGTCGTTCGATGTGCATCGGCACAGCGGAGGACGCCTCTCTTTTTCTCTTAGCGCGGCAATCATGACGCTTGACGACCAGCGCAAGACCCTGCGCGCCGAACTGCGCGAAAGGCGCAAGGCGCTCAGCGCGAGCGATCGCATCGCCGCAGCCAACGGCGTCGCCAACACGCTTGATCAGCTCGCTGATTTCATCGTGGATCCGCGCATCGCGGGGTACTGGGCGATCGATGGCGAACTTCCGCTGCATATCGTCGTCGGCAATCTCGCGCGGCGCGGTCAACAGTACTGTCTTCCACGTATCACCGGGCCGCGTCAGTTGTCTTTCGTCGCATGGCGTTTTGGCGCTGACCTTGAGGCCAACCGCTATGGCATTCCGGAACCGGTCTGCACCGAACGTGATCTGATCGCGCCCAACGCTATCGACATCATCCTGCTGCCCCTGCTGGGATTCGATCGCCAAGGCCATCGCATTGGCTACGGCGGCGGCTACTACGATGCCAGTTTCGTTTTCCTGCGTGAACGCAGCGAAGCGGTCAGCCCATTGCTGGTGGGTGTTGGTTACGCCGCGCAGCAAGTGAACGCGATCGAACCGGCTGACTGGGATGTCAGTCTCGATTACGTCGCGACCGAAAATGAATTGATCGATTGCTGGGCGGAGAACGCATGACCAGGCGCTGTTGGTTGCTGAAGAGTGAGCCATGTCGAGCGCAAGTGCCATGAGCAAGCGCTATTGGTTGCTGAAGAGTGAGCAATGTCGAGCGGAGATGACATGACAAAGCGATACTGGCTCATCAAATCGGAACCTCTGGAGTTCTCGATCGATGCACTGGCCAAGGTCGCCTCCGAACCCTGGAGCGGTGTGCGCAACTACCAGGCTCGCAACTTCATGCGCGACGGAATGAAAGTAGGCGATGGCATCCTGTTCTACCACTCCAACTGTGCCGAGCCCGGCGTGGTCGGCATCGCCGAAGTGGCGACCGAGGCGCATCCCGATCCAACCCAGTTCAACACACGCAGCGACTACTACGATCCTGCGAGCAAACCTGAAGAGCCGCGCTGGTTGCTCGTCGATGTGCGTTTCAAGCGAAAACTCAAACGCACGATCACGCTGAATGAGCTCAAGGGTCGCGAGGAGCTTGAGGAGTTCGCTCTGGTTCGTCGTGGCAATCGTCTCTCGGTAATGCCGGTGACGCGCGCACAGTGGGATTTCATTCTCGGTATCGAGTAACGGAGCACACAGATGTCAAACGACGAAGGCAAGCGCCGCGCCGCACGTGCAGCCATGCGCTACGTGGAAGCCGGCATGATTGTCGGTGTGGGTACCGGGTCGACCGTTGCCCATTTCATCGATGCGCTGGGTGAACGCCGCGGCGACATCGAGGCGGCGGTTTCGAGCTCGGAGCAATCGACCCGCCTGCTCAAGGAGCGCGGCATCGATGTCATCGACCTCAACTCGGCCGGCGAACTTGCCCTCTATGTCGATGGCGCAGATGAATGCGACACGAATCGCTGCCTGATCAAAGGCGGTGGCGCCGCCTTGACTCGCGAAAAAATCATCGCGGCGGCATCGAAGCAATTCGTCTGCATCATCGATCCGAGCAAGCGCGTCGAGGTGCTCGGCAAATTTCCGCTACCGATTGAAGTGATCCCGATGGCGCGCAGCTATGTCGCACGAGAGCTCGTCAAGCTAGGCGGTCAGCCGGTCTGGCGCGATGGCGTAGTCACCGACAACGGCAACTGGATCCTCGATCTGCACAACCTGCGCATCACCGATCCGGTCGCGCTCGAAAGTACCATCAACCAAATCGTCGGTGTCGTCACGGTCGGCCTGTTTGCCGCACGCCGTGCAGACATCGTACTGACCGGCGAAGACGACTGAAGCTGCCAGGACAACAGGGTCGCCCAGCGCTTCTGAAACAGCACCGCTGCGTGCCGTCGCCGATCGGACCGTTGGCAAAACCCGATGCCGATTCGCGCCTCGCCTCACAGTAAAACTTGCCGCTGACACGCACCTCTGCGTCGCAGGCCTGCGGCAAGCATGCGCGGAGTTTCAGCGTTCGCTTTTGCTGCCGCAGGGCATTCATTGCATCGAGCCACGGCAAATCGCCGTGAAAATCCGACGCGAGGATGCCGCCGTGTATCGATTCCAACGCAACATCACGAGGCTGGTCTTGATGCTCATCCTCGGCGTCGTCGCCGGCAACGCCAATGCAACGACGTTCTGCGTGCACAACACCGCTGAGCTGGGCAGCGCGCTTTTCTCGGCGGAGGCCAACACGAGTTCGGACACGATCAGGTTGGCACGTGGCACCTACGTGTTGAACGCGGCGATCGATTTCGACAACTACCTCAGCAACCTGGACCTGTATCTCAGCGGCGGCTGGGATGCGCAGTGCCAGTTTCGCATTGCAAACGCATCGAACACCGTCATCGATGCCGCCAACAACAACATCACGATCC
>JBBQTY010000323.1:0-3024 GCA_038234445.1 Lysobacterales bacterium | reverse complement strand
GATGGCGGCTGGTTCCGCACCGGCGATATCGCCCGTTCCGATGAACACGGTTACTACTTTGTGCTGGACCGGCGCAAGGACATGATCCTGGTGTCGGGTTTCAACGTCTATCCCAACGAGATCGAGGATGTCGTCGGCATGCACCCGGGCGTGCTTGAGGCCGCGGCTGTTGGCATACCTGATGAGAAGTGCGGCGAAGCCGTGCGCCTTTTTGTGGTTCGCAGTGACCCGAACCTGAGCGAGGAAGATCTTCGCGCACATTGCCGCAAGAACCTGACCGGCTACAAGCAACCCAAGCTCATCGAGTTTCGCGACAGCCTGCCCAAATCAACCGTTGGCAAGATCCTGCGGCGCGAACTTCGCTAGCGAGGACCTGAGCAAAACCAGCGGCTCGTTTCCGAATCGAGCACGGGGCACTCGATGGGAACGGTTTGGTTTTGCGCAGCAACCAAGGGCATCGTCTCCTCGGAAAACTGCTCGCAACTTTTAGCTCACCAAAAGCGGACGTTGATCCAACGTTTCCTCGCGCGAGAGATGATTACTGCAATTCGCTGCGCCCCTGTTTTTCGGGCCGTCCTACTCGAAACCGTCGGCAAAAACACCATCGTTGCCGTTGAGGTAGAACTGACCCGTGGCCTCGATAGCGCTACTCGATCCGCTGTTGAGTCCGGAACCCGTCGAACCCTGCACACGCAAATAGAAGGTGCTGTCGAGCGGCGGAATAAAGTGGGTGCTGCTCCAGCCGTTGCTGGAGCGGTGCATGGCGCCTATCGAACCAAACGTGGTGCCCCCAGCGAGAACATGAGCTGCGGCGGCTGTGTCAGTTCGGGTCCGGCCCCAGAGCGCTTCCACGTGATCACGCTGCCACCCGCGCTTTTGTGCGTCTGCGCATTGATCATTGCGAAAAATCCACCGCTCATCAACTTGCGATCTGGCTGTAACGCCAGAGCTTCAAGCGATTGATCGGCGATCGGATTGAACGTCGTTTCGAGTGTCCCATCGGGGTTCAATCGTGGGATACGAACGCGCGTATGACCGCCCATGTCGGGGAAATCACCGACGGCGAACAGCTTTCCATCAGACTGCAGGGCCAGTGAATCCATACGTTCGTCTTGATTTGGATTGAACGTCATATCCAGCGTCCCATCCGGACTCAATCGCGCAAGGCAGCTGCGCGGCTGACTATTGAGCGTGATGAATGCGGCTGCCACGACCAACCTGCCATCGGGCTCAAGCACCGTGGAACCGACAGGCGCATTCGCGCTCTCACTGAACAACGTGCCGGGTTGGCAGTCGGCCCCGCCCTACGCAGGATTCGAACCACGCAATTGACGCAGGCGCCGGCGCGGGCGCAGTCTTCCGACTTGCTCGGGAGGAACGATCACGATGCAGGTCAAAATCCTGGTTGCCCTGTCAGTCGTTGCTTTCGGCGCCAGCGCGCGTGCGCAGTTGACTGCCCGTAGCGGCACCGGCGCGAACCCGGCGAGCCTTACGACCGTGCGCGACCAGTTTCGCAGCGATCTGGGCGGAGGAACGATATCAGCAGCCAACGGCTCGTATGGCGGATTGCGCCGTGAGATCAACTGGGATGGCGTGCCCGCAAACTCTTCGGCACCGAACAGTTTTCCGGCAGACTTCTTCAATGTCACCTCACCACGTGGGTTGGTCGTGGCCACGCCGGGCAGCGGTTTTCAGGTCAGCGGCGCGGTGGGAGGGACGGTCGCCATCAACTTCGGCAATTTCAATGCCGGCTACACGTTTCAACCGTTCAGCGCGCAACGCATGTTCACCGCCGTGGGCAGCAATGTTTTTGATGTGTATTTCTTTGTGCCGGGGACATCCGTTGCTGCCGTCGTGGACGGCTTCGGAGCCGTATTCGAAGACGTCGATCAATCAAGCACAACCAGCGTGCAATTCTTCGACGCGGCCGGGGCGAATCTCGGCACCTATTTCGTGCCGTCACTTTCGGGCGGGCTATCGTTTCTCGGCGCTTACACGAGCAATGGCAAACCCAAAATCGCGCGCGTTCGCATCACCAATGGCAATGCGTTGATCGGCGCCAGCGACAACGGCGCAGGATCGGACATCGTGGTCAATGACGACTTCATTTACGGCGAGCCCGTGGATACGATTTTCGCGGACGGATTCGAATAATCCGGACCTGGCGCAAGCGAGCTGATCAACCGTTGGTTGTGAAGGCGATGGGTCTACGGCCGCGCTTGCGTCGACCCGAGTTCGACGGACAATGGCGGATCCTGCCGAAACCTGCGACTGAAAAGGTTCATCATCGTTGGCTGACGCGTTGGCCTGCTCAGTTGAGTCTGCGGTCCGTGAACAGCGGTATCACCGTGGCGGACGGCATCAGGTGTTTGCGCAACAGATCCGGAGCGAAATGAAAATCGCGCCCGAGTTCCTTGCGCGAGAACGGCGTCTCCAGCATGCGGACCGCGACATTGAAAGCGGTCAGGCCGTTGTAGGCAAACTGTGTCCATGCCTCGAATTTTCGCTGATTCATCGACGCGACCAGGCTGCGATTGCTGTTGCGGGTGAACGTCGGGGGTTGTTGCCAGGCGTCGAGTTCAGCAATTGCAGACGCGCTGTAGATTTTGCAAGCGGAGAAGAGCGCGGCCAATTGCTCCGCGGCCATTTCGTGTAACACCTTGAGATCGGCCGCACGACCCGGCAACACCAGGATCGTGCCAGAGCAGGCATTCATCAGCACAACAAACGGTTGGCGATCAATGAAGTCGATATCGGCGCACCATTCTCCGAGTGGGTTGTCACCGGGAGCGGGCTCCTGCAAAACAGGAGCCGGGCGAAGGCGCTTGAGCAATTTCTGCGAGCAGCGAACAACAGTCATAGTAACGTCGCAAGTTGGATGGTGAAAGTTTGAGGCGCCACAGCACTGTTCAGTTGGTTGCTGGCGGCACCGCGCAACACATCGATGTCTGTTCGAAGCGTATCCGACCCGATCATCCTTGAGGGTGTTGATCACGCCCGGGTTGGCCGAAAAATGCGGGCATC
>JBBQTY010000322.1:0-3038 GCA_038234445.1 Lysobacterales bacterium | reverse complement strand
TACAAGCCGAACCCGCACGTAACTTGCATGCCGATATTGTTGATCGGGAAATGTGTGAAGTAGTGACCGCCTGATTTGGAGTCACCCGAGTGATCCAGAAGCGTCATCAATCCCGCGGACGAGTTTGCCAATGAACCGGCCTTCCCTGCTTGGGCGGCTTGCGCGCGCCTGCGAGGAACGCGCACAGAACGATTTGCAGCGTCGCCTGCGTGCGATCAGCGAGGTCGACGGTTGCTTTATCGTCGTTGATGGCAAGCGGCTGCAGAATTTCGCCAGCAACGATTATCTCGGACTTGCTCAGCATCCGCAGCTGGTCGCGGCCTTGATCGATGCCGCAAAGCAGTGGGGTGTCGGTGCAGCCGCAGCGCATCTGCTCGGCGGTCATCGGGATGAGCATGCCGCGCTTGAAAGCGAACTCGCCGCATGGACCGGTCGCGAGCGCGCGATGCTTTTCTCGACAGGCTACATGGCCAATCTCGGTGTCATGCAGACCCTGCTCGATCCGCGTGACGTATGTATCCAGGACAAGCTCAATCACGTCTGCCTGATTGATGGTGCGCGGCTTTCGGGCGCGCGTCTCAAACGCTATGTGCATGCCGATATCGACAGTGCTCGTCGCCAACTTGAGAGTGATCCGGCAGCGGCCGCCCTGCTCGCCAGCGATGGCGTTTTCAGCATGGATGGCGATGTCGCGCGACTGACTGAACTCGCTGCGTTGTGTAGCGAACAGCAAGCAACGTTGATGATCGACGACGCGCATGGACTCGGCGTGCTCGGCGCGAACGGCGAGGGCTGCGTGGCCGAGGCCGGACTCGGCACCGAGGACGTGCCGGTGCTGATGGCGACTCTCGGCAAGGCACTTGGTGTCGCCGGCGCCTTTGTCGCCGGATCGTCGAGCCTGATCGAGGGCTTGACCCAGTTCGCCCGTACCCAGATCTACACGACCGCAATGCCACCCGCACTCGCTGCAGCCACACGCGTCGCTGTGCATATTGCCCGCGAAGAATCATGGCGGCGCACGAAGCTGCAGCGTTTGATCGCGCAGTTTCGCGAGGGCGCCGTGCACCGCGATATTCGACTCGCTCCATCACGCACGCCGATCCAGCCGGTACTGATCGGCGACAGTGCCCTGGCGCTTGATGTTTCGGCACGACTAGAAGCCGCCGGATTTTTTGTTCCGGCAATCCGACCTCCAACCGTGCCCGAGAACGCCGCCCGTTTGCGCGTGACATTTTCAGCCGTACACGAGGAATCCGATATCGAACGCTTGCTAGACGCGCTTTCGACCGCCATACCACGCGCATGAAACTTTCGATTCGAGTCCTCGGACATGGCCCAGACCTTGTCCTGATCCACGGCTGGGCCATGCACAGTGGTATTTTTGCACCGCTCAGCGAGCGCCTGGCGCAGCGCTTTCGCCTGCATCTGGTCGATTTGCCCGGTCACGGCGACAATCACGGTTACGAACCCGGATCGTTCACTCCGGAGCGCGTGGCTCGATCGATTGCCCAAGCAACGCCTGCCGCGATATGGGTGGGTTGGTCGCTCGGCGGACTGGTCGCCCTGCGCGGCGCGCTCGATTTTCCGGATCAGGTTCGTGGCCTGGTCGAGATCGCGGCCAGCCCGCGTTTCGTTCGTGCCGATGACTGGCGCGATGCCGTCCCGGCGACGATCTTCCGCGAGTTCGGCGCGGGACTTGTCGGTGCGTTTCGGCCCGCTATCGAACGTTTCCTTGCTCTTGAAACACTCGGATCGGCGAATGCGCAAGAAGAATTGCGCGAATTGAAGGCGCATGTCTTCGAACGCGGTGAACCTTCCGAGCAGGCCCTGCTCGATGGCCTCGCGATACTCGATCAGATCGACTATCGCGAAGAAATTGCGTCGTTGAAGATGCCGAATCTGTGGGTCGCAGGTCGACGCGATCGTTTGATTCCGCCGGCAGCCATGCGCTGGGCGGCGGAGCATTCCATTCGTGGAGAATTTCTTGAAATCTCCGCAGGCCACGCGCCGTTCCTCAGTCACGCCGATCAAGTCGCCGCTGCGATCAGCGCGTTTTCAGAGCGGTTGGTTCCGGCATGAGCGGAATTTTCGATTCGGCCAAGGTGAGTCGCGCGTTCGGTCGCGCCGCCGCAACCTACGAGGCGCATGCGATCCTTCAAGACGAGGTACAGAAACGCCTGCAGGAACGTCTCGATGAAGCCTCCCTCTCGCCACAGCGCATTCTCGATGTCGGCTGTGGCACTGGGCGCGGAACCGCTTCGCTGCGCAAACGCTATCCGAAAGCGCACACGATCGCGCTCGATCTGGCCCTGCCGATGCTGCGCGCGGCAAGGAAGCATCGCGGCTGGCTGCATCCGTTCGCACGCATCTGTGCCGATGCCGAAGCGCTGCCATTGGCCGATGCGAGCATCGATCTGCTGCATTCGA
This sequence comes from Lysobacterales bacterium, assembly GCA_038234445.1. Classification (GTDB taxonomy): domain Bacteria; phylum Pseudomonadota; class Gammaproteobacteria; order Xanthomonadales; family Rhodanobacteraceae; genus Dokdonella. The sequence goes on along the minus strand of JBBQTY010000322.1, from coordinate 611 downwards.
ACCTCTGCCTGCAATGGTGCGGAAATCTCGAATCCACCTTTGAGGGTTTCCGCCGCGTCATGCGTCCGCAGGGCATGTTGCTGTTCAGCACATTCGGGCCGCAGACGCTGCAGGAGCTGCGCGCTTCGTTCGCCGAGGTGGATGCGACGCCCCACGTCAGCGGATTTCTCGATATCCACCAAATCGGCGACGCCTTGCTCGCCGCGGGTTTCCGAGATCCCGTGCTTGAGCGCGATGTCTTCACGCTGACCTACCCCGAAGTGCGCAATCTGATGCATGAGTTGCGCGCAGTCGGCGCGACCAATGCCGATCGCGACCGCGCGCGGGCACTGACTGGAAAGGCCCATCTGCAGCGCGTCGTCGAAGCCTATGAATCATTCCGTGATGGCACGGGCCGTCTGCCGGCGACCTATGAGGTTGTATATGCGCAAGCCTGGGCCCCGCAAGCGAACCAGCCAAGACGTGCCGGTGGTCAGGACATAGCGAGTTTCCCCATCGAGCAATTGCGCGGTTCACGGCGCCGAAAAGGCTGAAATGCAGTCGCGCTTCACCAATGGCTTTCGGCAAAGTCAATTTTTGCTTGAATGATTCCGCTACGATACGCCGCTTCC
>JBBQTY010000321.1:0-3056 GCA_038234445.1 Lysobacterales bacterium | reverse complement strand
CTACATCGAGGGGTTGCTGCTTGGGAGCGTGAAGGGATGATGCTGAATGGGCCTCACCTGCATCACTATAGGAAGCGGCTTCAGCCTGCGGTCTCGCTCGTCCTGATCATGGCGTGCGCTTGCGTGAATGCAAGCGTCACGACGGATGCGGCGAAGCTGCTCGATGATTTCAGTGAACCCTCGCTGTGGAAACCCATCGCTTCCGATCAGGTCTCTTCCTCACTCCGTCAAACAACTGGCTCCAACGGCAAAGCGCTCTGTCTTGCCTACAATTTCAACGGCGTATCGGGCTACGCGGCGATGCGACGCGAATTGCCGATCACTTTTCCAGCGGACTTCGAGTTTGATTTCAACGTACGCGGCGACGGTCCGGCGAACGCGTTCGAGTTCAAGCTGATCGATGCCAGCGGCGACAATGTCTGGTGGGTCAGCAAGCCAAACACATTGTTTTCAGCAGAGTGGTCGGCGATTCGATACAAGAAGCGCCATATCTCGCCGGCTTGGGGGCCGCTCAAAGACAAGACACTTCGGCAGACGAAATTCGTTGAATTCACCGTGTCGGCCAACAGCGGCGGAAAAGGTGAAGTGTGCATTGAGGATCTGCGCTTTCGCGAACGTCAACGACCGCCATCAACGTTACCGACGCCCGTCGTGACTGCAAGCTCTGGGCACGTTCCATCGGATCTGCTTTCGCGCGACAAAATCGTGTTGCGTTCGCCAAGCCTCAAAAGAGGATCTCGACTTCCTGATTGGAACAGTCCCATTTGGCAGTACGCAAATGTCCTGGGACACTTGCAGCCGGCGTTACCAACTTCAGTTCCCGCCGACACGTACCCATCCACAGCTTTGCTGAACCCGGAACAATTCTGGAGCAGCGACGGAAACGCTGAACAAACAATCACAATCGACTTCGGCTTTGATCGCGAATTCGGAGGCATTACGCTGCGCTGGCTGCCAGGTTTGCAAGCGTCCGATTACCGTATCGAATTCTCCAGCGACGGTGTTCGATGGCATGTAGTTCGCGATGTCGTTGCCGGCAATGGCGCACTCGATCATCTGCGTTTTCCGGATGCCGAGACGCGGTTTTTGCGACTACAGATGTTGCGGGGACCCGCCGCTGGATTTGGGCTCGCTTCGATCGACATCGAACCTCTGCCATTCGGTGCGACGGCGAATGCATTCATCGAGTATATTGCGAAAGAGATGCCACGCGGGCTGTTTCCCCGCGGCTTCTCGGGTGAGCAGACTTACTGGACACTAATTGGCAACGATGGCGGCAAGGAAAGCGGTCTGCTCGGCGAAGATGGTGCTTTAGAAGTTGCCAGAGGCGGCTTCTCTATCGTGCCCTTCGTCAGCGGGGGTAGTTTCACCGCGCAGGCTCCTCTGGCAACGGGAAAATGCTCGCCAGAAAGCACGATGTTCGCCGCCCTGCGCGGGATTTCGCCAGGAACAACCGGTCTGCACGGCTGGGCCAAGGCCGATATCGCTCAATCTTTGCCAGACCACTATCTGCCGATGCCGCAGGTTCACTGGGCCTATCAGCCGTCCTCCGACGTGATCGATGCTTGCGGCACTTCGACCGAGGAAGAGTCCCGACAATACGAATTCGTGAATAGATCGGTCAGCACTCTCGCCGCGGAGCCATGGAAGCTGGCCATCGACACCTTCGCGACGGACGCTGGAGACTCCTCAAGGCTGTTCGCCAACTACACGCTTGAGAATAGTGGTGACTATCCCGCCGACTATCGGCTCATGCTGACGATCCAGCCGTTCCAGGTGAATCCGCCGGTTCAATTTCTCACGACTCCGGGCGGCGTGAGTCCGATCAATGAACTCGGGTTCGATGGCAAGGCAATCAGCGTCAACGGCATGCCTCGCGTGTGGCCGCTGCAAGCGCCGACGGCATTTTTTTCAACACCGTTCGACAACGACATGGCTGCGCAGCACCTGACCTACAACGCGTGGCCAACGAGCCAGCACGTGACCGATGAAACCGGTCTCGCTTCGGGTGTCCTGATCTACCGGATCGGACTCGCCGCGCATGCTTCGAAAACGATCAGTCTGGAAATTCCATTGAGCAGCAAACCTGCTTCGGTGCAGCACGAAGGTGATGCGCAAGCATGGGTCTCTGGACAGCGCGAACAAGCTGCGACCGAGTGGAAAGAGAAACTCAATCGCGTGTCGTTCACAGTGCCTCCTCAAGCGCAGCCACTGATCGATACATTGCGAACTGCGCTCGCACATATCCTGATCAGCCGCGACGGCGCGCAGATTCGGCCCGGCACACGATCCTATGCGCGCTCGTGGATCCGCGATGGTTCGATGACCGCGGAAGCGCTGTTGCGCATGGGCCACGCCAAGGAAGCACGCGATTTCCTCGAATGGTTCGCGCCGTACCAGTTTGAGAATGGCAAAGTGCCGTGTTGCGCCGATGCGCGCGGAGCCGATCCGGTGCCCGAGAACGACAGTCACGGTGAATTGATCTATTTGATCGACGAAGTGGTCCGCTACACCGGCGACAAGACGCTCGCAGCATCGATGTGGCCGCATGTCGACAAGGCCACACGCTACATGGATAGCTTGCGCGCGAGCGAACGTACCGTCGCGAACCTGGGCACGGAAAAATACGGATTGCTGCCTGCTTCGATCAGCCACGAGGGCTATTCGTCCAAGCCGGCCTATTCCTACTGGGATGATTTCTGGGGTCTGACCGGCTATGACTCGGCGATCGATCTGGCAACCCTGCTTGGCCGCGGTGACGATGTATCGCGCCTCACCGTCGCGCGTGATGAATTTCGCGCAGATATTCTTGCCTCGCTTCATGCGAGTGTCGACAAGTTCAAGATTGACTTTATTCCTGGCGCCGCGGATCTCGGCGACTTCGATGCCACTTCTACGACGATCGCGCTGGCACCGGGCGGCCAAATCGAAAACCTGCCATCGAATCTGTTGCACAACACGTTCGAACGTTGCTGGAACGAATTTGTCGCGCGTCGCGATGGCAAGCGCGAATGGAAAGACTACACGCCTTACGAATGGCGCAACGTCGGTGCCTT
>JBBQTY010000320.1:0-3163 GCA_038234445.1 Lysobacterales bacterium | reverse complement strand
GAGCGCGCGTTGAGCCTCGATCCATCCTTGCCGGAATCTTATGTGGCGTTGGGTTACCTGGCCGATGGGGATCGGCGGCGTGAAACGGCCCACGCACTTTACCGTCGCGCAACTGCATTGCGGCCATCGTATGCGACGGCTTATCAATGGCTCGGAAATTCATTATGGGCCGGCGGCCAACTGGGACAAGGCGAAGCGATGCTCCAACGCGCCACTGCACTCGATCCGCGTTCGGCAGTCATCGCAAACAATCAAGGGATGGTGCTGATCGCCATGAGTCGTTTTGACGATGCCAAAAGTTTGTGCGCGCCATTCCTGAAATCGGATCCCGACAACCAGCCATGCGTGGAGTTGATGTCGAATGCGAGCATCGAATCCGCTGATTTCAATCAGGCCCGCACGTGGTCACTGCGTTACGCCGCCATTGTCAATCCCGACGCCAAGGAAGAAGTAGCGAAAGTCTTCGACGCCTTGCAAGGACAGGGCGATCGCGAGTCCATTGCCAGTCGCCTGACTTCGTTCATGCCGCAAAGCGTTTACGATCCGAAAAGCGGAAACGCGTTTCAATCCTATGTCATCGCCTCGCTGCTGGTTCAGTTGGGTGAACCAAAGTTGGCGATAGCGAACCTGCAGTCGTGGGCATACACGGACGTTGCCGGTCAATCCGAATGGGCCGTGATGATGCCCGCACTCGGCCAGTTGCGCTGCGACCCGGAATTCGTTGCACTGGTAAAGAAGATAAAGACAACCGACCCGCACTACGCGCAACAGTGCGAGGCAAAGCACTGACATCGCTCTAATCGTCCATCTCAAATACCGCAACCTCATCTGCATTCGTGCAATTGATCCGACTTCGCCAGAGCTGGAAATTTCAACATGATCTTCCGTCGATTCCTGCAGCGGTTCCAGCATCAGCCCTGGGGCTCCATCGCCACTGAACTGGCGATCGTCATCATCGGTGTGTTCATCGGCATGCAGGTGTCGAACTGGAACGAAGAGCGCGAGACCGCACAGAAGGCGTCCGTCTTCAGCGCGCGCCTGACCAACGATCTGCGCAGGGAAGCCTGGGCCTACGAATCCCTCATCAACTACAGCCATCAGACCAATGCCAACCAGCGTCGGGTGCTCGATGCGATGGCGGGAGATAGTGAGTTATCCGACGAGCAATTCGTGATCAGCGCCTACCGCGCCACGCAGTACAAAGACTACAACCGCTATCGCGCGACCTATGATGAACTCGTGTCAACGGGAAACATCGGGCTTGTTGCTGATCGGACCTTGCGTGAAGCCGCAGTTGCCTTGTTCACCACGAATTTTATTGAGCAGATCACGCTGCAAGTCAGGGAGTCGGAATACCGGCGCGTGTTTCGCGAGAGTGTGTCGGCGCCCGTCCAGGAAGCCTTGCTTGTGCGTTGTGGTGATCGCCTCGCGCATGAGCTCGATTACGCCGCCATCGAAAGCGAGCTCGACTATCCCTGCACGCTGGATCTTCCGCTTGAAAAAATCCATGCAGCCGCAATCGCCTTGAAAGGCATGCCCCGTTTCATACCGGCACTTCAAGTCCGATTCGCCGACAACCAGACCGCACTGACCGATCTGCAAAAGGACAACGAGCCCGTGCTGACAAGCTTGCATGCGATCAGGGATGGCGCCCGATGATCCAACGTCACTCGAACGGGAATCTTCTCTGCCGGTATCGGCCGTTGGTCGCCGAATATTTCCTCGCCGGCTGGGCTGCAACCCGGCGATGCGTGAGATGCGGCCCAGCGAAGTATGCGATTGTCGGAACGATCCCATGAGCCTGTTCGCCGAACTCAAGCGCCGCAATGTGATCCGTGCGGCCGGCTTGTAACTCGTCGGCGCGTGGCTGGTCGTGCAAGTGGCCGGAACCATCCTGCCGATGTTCGGCGCGCCGGATTGGATCGCGCGCAGCATCGTGATCGTGCTGGCCCTTGGTTTTCTTCCTGCGATGATCTTTGCCTGGGTGTTCGCGCTGACCCCGGACGGACTCAAGCGCGACGTAGATGTGGATCCCGGCCAATCCATTGCCCCGATTACCGCGCGACGCTTGAATGTCGTGCTTGCGATCTTGCTGGGCGTGGCTCTGGTCTATCTGGCGATCGACAACTTCGTGCTCGCTCCGGCGCGCGATGCGTTGCGCGTCGCTGGCAGCTTTCAGCAAAGCAGTCAGCCAGCGGTTGTGCAGGATCAGAAACCGATTTCGGCAAAATCGATTGCGGTGTTGCCATTCGAGAATCTGAGTTCGGATAAGGAAAATGCCTACTTCGCCGATGGCATCCAGGATGAAATCCTGACCAGCCTGGCCAAGATCGGCGACCTCACGGTGATCTCGCGTACCTCCACCCAACGCTATGCGAGCCGCCCCGACAACATTGCAGAAATCGCAAAACAGCTCGGTGTCGCCAACATCCTCGAAGGCAGCGTGCAGAAAGCGGGTAAGCGCGTGCGCATCAATGTGCAATTAATCAGCACAGACAGCGACAGTCACCTCTGGGCGGAAACCTATGATCGATCTCTCGACGATATCTTCGCCGTGCAGAGCGAAGTCGCGCAGAAGATCGCCGGATCGCTCGCAGCCAATATCACCCACGATGAGCGCGATGCCCTGGCGCAAAAGCCGACCCAAAATCCTGCCGCCTACGCCGTCTATCTGAAGGCGCGCGCGCTCAATGTCGGGGTTGTCTTCTCCCGCGTGCAGGCCGACACCCTTCTCGATGCCTATCGTGAAGCAGTGAAACTGGATCCTGATTTTGCGTTGGCCTGGGCCGAATTGGCACGCGAATGCATTCGCACGTACTGGGGCGGAATGGATCCCACGGGCGATTTGCGCAAGGAAGGCGAATCAGCGCTGGCACGCGCGCAGCAGCTGGCTCCGAATTTGCCGCAAACCCAACTCGCGCAGGCCGTCTATCTGTATTACGTCAAACTCGATTTTGCGGGCGCTTTGGCCACCATGACACCGGTCAACAAGGCCTTGCCCGGATACTCTGATGGCTGGCTTTTTTCTGGCTATGTTTCACGCCGCCTGGGTCGATGGGAGGAAGCCCTGGCAGATTTGCAGCGCGGCCGTTTGCTTTCGCCCGGGAGCGCGATTGTTGCGTATCACATCGGCGTCACCTTTGTTTCGATGCGCCAATGTGAA
>JBBQTY010000319.1:0-3172 GCA_038234445.1 Lysobacterales bacterium | reverse complement strand
CAGTGCCGATGTGCTTGAAGCGCTCGGCGCGAATATCGAACTGCAACCGGCCCAGGTCGCCGCCTGCATCGAGCAGGTCGGCATCGGTTTCATGTTCGCGCCGATCCATCATCCGGCGATGAAGGCCGTTGCGCCGGTGCGCCGTGAAATGGGTGTGCGCACGATCTTCAATATCCTTGGTCCACTGACAAATCCGGCGGGTGCGCCGAACATTTTGCTTGGCGTATTCCACCCCGATCTGGTCGGCATCCTCGTGCGTGTGCTCAAGCAGCTCGGCGCGCAACACGCGCTCGTGGTCTGGGGCAAGGACGGCATGGATGAGATTTCGCTCGGCGCATCGACTCTGGTCGGCGAACTGCGCGATGGCGTAGTGCGCGAGTACGAAATCCATCCCGAGGAACTTGGCTTCGCGATGGCATCGGGCCGACAGTTGCGTGTCGAGAATGCCGAGGAATCGCGCATCAAGCTGATCGAGGCACTCGACAATACCGAAGGCGTTGCGCGCGATATCGTCATACTCAATGCGGGCGCAGCGCTGTATGCGGCAAACGCGGCATCGTCGATCGAGGCTGGAGTAGGATTGGCGCGTGAGGCGCTTGCGAGCGGAGCGGCGCGGGCGAAACTCGATGCGTTTGTCCGCACGACTCAAGAGATATCAGGTAACAATCCCTTGTAGGAACCCCTTCAGGGGCGATGCTTACTGCCATGGATGGCATGTATGCCTGCAATGCAGGACGACTGCACGGATGCAGGAGGTACGCATCCATGGATGGATGCGGTAGAACCGCGTCGGGAACAAGCGGTCGAGAGCAACGCAGGAGCAGTTGCCGAGCAATTGCAGGCGCTGCCGAAACGCAAGAGCATCGTCCCCAAGAGGGGACAAGCGGCTGAAGTCGCTACCCACGGGTTTAGATTGACGGAGAGGACATGAGTGACATTCTGGATCGCATCCTTGCGCGCAAGGTGGAAGAAATCACCGAGCGCAGCGCACGAGTTTCGCTGGCGGAATTGGTCGCGCGCGTCGGCGATTTGTCCGATACACGTGGCTTCGCCGCAGCGATCGAGGCGAAGATCGAAGCCGGGTTGCCTGCGGTGATTGCCGAGGTCAAGAAGGCCAGTCCGAGCAAGGGTGTGATCCGCGCGGATTTCGATCCCGCGGCGATTGCGCAGAGCTATGAACGCGGTGGCGCGGCTTGTCTTTCGGTGCTGACGGATGCCGATTTTTTCCAGGGCAGCGAAGACTATCTGCGCCAGGCACGCGCGGCGTGTTCACTACCGGTATTGCGCAAGGATTTCACGATCGATGCATATCAGGTGTATGAAGCTCGCGTGATCGGTGCCGATTGCATCCTGCTGATCGTGGCGGCACTCGATGATTCCATGTTGCTCGATCTGAGTCTGCTCGCCGCCGAACTCGATCTTGATGTGCTCGTCGAAGTCCATGACGAGGAGGAGCTTGAGCGCGCACTCGAAATCCCGGCGCCGTTGATCGGGGTCAACAACCGCAACCTGCGAACGTTCGAGGTATCGCTTGATACCAGCTTGAACTTGCGCAAACGCGCACCGACGGATCGAATTCTGGTCAGCGAAAGCGGCATCGCGACGATCGAAGATATCGCGCGATTGCGCGGCGTCGGCATTGATGCATTCCTTGTCGGCGAAACTTTCATGCGCGCAGCGGATCCGGGTGACGCCCTCAAGCAGCTGTTTTTCGCAGGCTGATGATCCCGTTGGCCGATGACGCTGCAACCTTTCTTGCGGCCGAACAAGTTCCGCGCGTTGTGCTTTTCGATTTCGATGGCGTGCTCATGCGCGGTGATGCGTTTTCGCGCTTCGTAATCTCGCGCTTGAGGCGATCGTGGTGGCGCGCGCTGCTGGTCCTGCTCTTGCTGCCGTTGCTGCTTCCGTTGTTTGCGCTGCGTTCGTTGCGTATCCCGATCGTCGGCATTCTCGTCCGCATCAGCTTGCTCGGCGTCAGCCAACAGCGCTTTGAAATGCTCGCTCGTGAGTTCGCCAATGAGCTGGTCGGCAAGCCGCGCATCTTTATTCGCGGCGGCATCAGTGCGATGCGCCGACACATTGTCGAAGGCGATCGCGTCGTCATTGTGACGGGCTGTGAAGAAACTCTGGTGCGCACGATCTTTGACTCGATCGGCTTGCCCGATCTCGAAATCATCGCTTCGCGCATGCGCAGCGGGCGACTCGGCATGCGCAAGCAGGTACACAACTTCGGCGCAGCCAAACCCGCACAGATCGCCTTGCGCGGGATCAGCGAGCCATGGGATCTGGCCTACAGTGATTCGGCGCATGACATACCGATGCTCAAGCGCGCGACCGAGGCGGTGCTGGTCAACGCCGACGCGCGCACCAGCTTGCTTGTACGCCGCGCGCTCGGCCGCGAGGCACGCGCGGTCAACTGGTTCTGAGGGGCAGCCTGCCTTAATCCGGGTCGGCGCGCCGACCGAGCACGACGATGGTCTTGCCGGCCACCGTGATCATGCCCTGCTCTTCGAGCTGCTTGAGCACGCGTCCGACCATTTCCCGCGAGCAGCCGACGATACGGCTGATCTCCTGGCGAGAGATGCGGATCTGGGTGCCGAGCGGATGCGTCATCGCATCGGGTTCATTGGTCAGATCGATCAGGGTCTTGCCGACCCGACCGGTGACATCCATAAAGGCGAGGCGGCTGACTTTGCGGCTGGTATGCAGGAGTCGATTGGTCAGTTGCGAGCCAATTGCGAACAGGATTTTCGGGCATTCCTGCTGCAGCGGCCCCTCGAAGAGATTGAACAGGCGTTCGTAGCCGATCTCGGCGAGTTCGCACGGCGTACGCGTGCGCACCATGACTTCGCGACGCGGGGTCTCGACGAACAATCCCATCTCGCCGATGAATTCGCCGCGGTTGAGATAGGTAAGGATCAATTCGCGACCTTCCTCGTCTTCCGAGGAAACGGTCAGCGAGCCATCAATCACGTAGTAGAGGATGTTGGCGGAATCGCCCGGGCGAATGATCGCGGTCTTGTTCGGATAGCGGCGGCGATGGCACATGCCGAGAAATTTTTCCATCGCATCGCGATCCGGAATCAGCGACGCCGGCGCCTGCACCTTGGACACATTACGTTGGAGGGTATAACGAAAATCAGCCATCTTCACGCGAGCATCTCCCGTTTTG
>JBBQTY010000318.1:0-3175 GCA_038234445.1 Lysobacterales bacterium | reverse complement strand
GCCGTTGTAGATCTGGTCACCTTTGAGATTTTCATCCTTGCCCAGATGATCCCAGTGCGCCGTATAGACGATCGCCTCATCACTGCGCTCGCTGCCAGGCAGCATGCCGATCACGTTCTCCGAACTGGTCGTTTCGATCTTGCTGTGATAATCGACTGAAAGTTTTGCATCGAGTTCTACGGGTTTGAAGTCGCGCAAGTCGGCGCTTTTCTTCAATGCAGCAAAATCCACTCCGGCACTTTCAAACAAACGCGTTGCCGCCTCTTCGCTGAACCAGCCAGCCGTCTGCAACCGTGGTGCGGGATCCTCGCTGGCAGGCAAGGCCAGTTGCGTCCCGGACCAGCCGCTTTGCACAACCTCCCATGGATACCCCGCGCCAGCGGTCTCATGCACGATGAACAACGCCGCTGCGCCTTGGCGCGCCGCCTCTTCGAACTTGTAGGTCCAGCGCCCGTAGTAGGTCAGGGTCTTGCCCTTGAACAGTTCGGCATCGTTGTTGCCCCATCCCGGATCGTTGACCAGTACGATGACTGTCTTGCCCTTGACGTCGATGTCGGCGTAGTCATTCCAGTTCGGCGCGTTGACGCCATAGCCCGCGAACACGATCGGCGAATCCTTGAGGCTGACATCCATGCTTCCGTTCAACGTGTTGATGACGCTGTCCTTGCCGATACCGAATTGCGAGTCGCCCTTGGCACCTTTGACTATGATCTTCAGCGCAGCCGGATCCTGCAAGGTGGTTTGCACCATCGGCACCGTCTGAAACCAGCTTCCGTTGTTGCCGGGCTTCAGGCCGATGCGCTCGAACTGATCCTTGATGTATGCAGTGGTGACGCGCTCGCCGATCGTGCCGGGTTGACGTCCTTCAAATTGATCGGAAGCAAGTTTTTGCAGGCGAGCGGCGAAGTCTTCCGCTTTGATGTCGGCAGAAAAGCTGCCTTCATTCGTGGCTACGATCGGCGCCGGCTTGAAGGCTGGGGGCGCTACCGCTTTGGGTGCAGGCGTTGTCGGTTCCTGCGGGTTGCAGGCGGCAAAAAGCAGAACAAACACGCTCAAAGAGAGGCGACGCTTCATGAGCGGTCTCCGTCGACTGGAAACCATCCATTCTAGACGGCAAGACTAAGGCGTTGCGATCGCCAAGATCGAGCCGCGCCAAGAATCGCTGGTGGTGTAACGCCAGAAAACAAAAACCCCGTCCATCGCTGGACGGGGTCAAACAGCCCGCCGTGTTGCCTAGCGGGCGACGCTGGAGTTGACGATCACTTCGACGCGACGATTCTGCTGGCGCCCTGATTCCGTGTCATTGCTCGCGACAGGATAATCCGGGCCGAGACCGCGACCGGTGATTTTGCCCGGTTCGACACCATGGGTGACCAGATACGCGCGCACCGAATCCATGCGGCGCGTCGACAGATCCATGTTGTGTTCGCGCGAGCCGGTCGAGTCGGTATGGCCCTCGATCGTGATGCTTGCATTGGGATCATTGCGCAATGCTTCGGCGAGCTGATCGAGTGCACGTGTTGCACCGGGTTTGAGTGCAGCACGGTCCACCTCGAAGAGGACGTCGCCCAAGGTGACGACCAGGCCACGTTCGGTCTGTTTGGTCTGCAGCTCGGACAATTGTATGCGCATGGCTTCGAGTTCATCGCGCGCCGCATTGGCGTCGGCACGCGCGGCTTCCGCGCCTCGACGTTCCGCACTTGCGGAAATCAAAGCAGCCTCCGCAACCCGGCGCGCGTCCTCAGCCTGGCGACTGCGAACGTCGACGAGCAACCGATCACGCTCTACACCAAGATCCTTCCCGTGCTGTTCCGCATAGCGCGCAAGACCCACCGATTCTGCAGTTTGCACGAGACGGTCGGCGATGTAGATGCCATGCCGGAACATCGGCTCATCAAGACGGCGGCCCTGGTCGGACATCGCGTTGACAGCAGCCTGCGCCTTGCTGATTTCATCCACGGCATTCGGTGCGATGCGTGGATCGGCGCGCAAGCGGCTCAGTTCGCCATCGAGTCTGACGATCTCGGGCGGCGGACCCTTTGGTGCAGTTGCGCAAGCGGCGAGCAACAGCATGCCGAGAATTGGGCTCAATCGGATCATGGTCGTTTTCATGGCTTAGTTTCCCGGGCGATTGATTTCACGACGCAGCGTCTCGACGCTGGCCTCGATTTCCGCCATCGCGGCGGTCGCGCGCTTTTCACGAGCGCGAGCGGCGGCCAGTTCAGCATCGGCTTGTGCCTTTTCCGAGCTCATCGCGCTGTCGTTCCACTTGCGCCGATCGAGCGCGCCGCGCGCTGCCGCAAGATTGCTTTGGGCGGCGTTCAACTCAACCGGCGCGTAGGTTGCCGCATCCGTTGCTTCGGCCGCCTTCACAGACGTCTGCGCCTGGGCGAAGACGATGTCGGCTTTGTCATGGTCGGAGGCAAACGCCAAGCCGCACCAAAGCAGGCTAAGCAACAGCAGTACAAGACGAATTCTCATTGGTTTCTCCCTGGGTGCCCGTAAGGTCGAGGCATGCGGCACGCGACTGTGATGACGGCAGCAGTTTGAACAGCTGCGGTGCTGAATACTCCTCTCATCAGGTGAACCCGAACCGAATTCAGGGGAGGTTGATGTTGCTGAATCGCATATTCAGCAACTTGTATACTCATTTGATGCACGCCGCCGCGACCCAATGTGTCGTCAAGTAAAATGGATGCGTATGACGTCCATGATGCTTTCCCCGCGCTCAGCTGCGGCCGATCAGGGATCTGCACGTCAACTCGGTAGCGCAAGTTGATCGTTCACTGTCGGCCCTGGTTGCGCGATGTTTTCATGGCTGGGCTACGCGTCAAAGCCGGTCCCCTTGCCATCGAGTTCAACCAGAATGGAAAGCACAGTGTTTGAGTGATGGCAGGAAGGTCAGCCGACGGGATCAAGTGTGGTGCGCAACCACCCAACCATTTGATTAGCGCCACGCGACGCGATAGGTTGACCTGCTGTATTCAGGTCCATTGCCGCAGTTGCCGCCCATCCGGGTCGCAAGGGACCGCTCTTTCGTTTTCCAGGGAGTCTCAATGACCGCCAGTACGCCGTTGATCGTCACCTTTTCCATCTACCTTCTCGCCACCATAGCAATCGGCTTCTACGCCTGGTATTCGACGCGCACGTTCGATGACTACATTCTCGGCGGTCG
>JBBQTY010000317.1:0-3251 GCA_038234445.1 Lysobacterales bacterium | reverse complement strand
GCGGCAGCGCAGAAAGCGACAAACCTACTCGCCGATAGGCACGCGCTTGCCGATGCCGCTCGACAGATCGATGCGCACGATCTCATGGGCATTTGTATTGGCGATCCACAATGCGCCGGCGGCTATCGACATTCCACCCGGTTCCAGCAGCGGATAGTTGACGTTGAGCGCCCGCACCGCGCCGCTCTTGAGGCTCAGCGCCTTGATCTTGCCGTTGTAGGTGTCGGCGATGAAGGCGATACCGCGCGGATCCATCGCCACATCAAGCGGGTTCTGCAAGCGGGCACTGTCACGCGCGCCCGGCGCATCGCCGTATTCATAAAGACCGCTGCCGACCAAGGTCGACACCCTGCCGTCAATCAAACGCACGAGGCGAATCGATGAAGACGCCGCATCGGCAACCAGCAACTGCAGTCCACTCGTGGTGATGCCACTCGGTTGGGCGAAACTCGAATCGAGCGACAGGCCATCCTGCATGCCGAGCTTGCCGTTGCCGGCGAAGACATCGACGCGATCCCTGGCGAGATCAAGCTCCCAGATCTGATTCTGGCTCGACGACAGCACGTAAAGCTTGTCCGCGACGACCGCCAGATCCGACGGATTGCCAATCGGCGTCTCCAGAGCCTCGGCGTTGTGCGGCCGCAAGCGCGCCTGCTCGCCGTTGCCGAGCACGGTCTCCATCTCGCCAGTCTGAAGGCGAACACGCCGAACCGCGTGATTGCCGCGATCGGCGATGTAAATAAATTCGTCACGCAAGGCGAGTCCTTGCGGATCGGCCAAACCGCACTCCTCGTTGCGACCATCCCAGTAGCCGCGATCACCGGATCCGAACTGGCGCAAGATGCGGCCATCGTGATTGCACTCGAGCACGCGGTGGTGGCCGCTGTCGGCGACATACAAGCGGGTGTCCGTGGCCAACAGCTTGCCGGGGAACAACAGCGGCAGGCGTGGCTCAGGACGTGAGGCGGGGACGGCCGCTTCGTATTCGCGCAAGTCCTTCTCGGCGGCTTCATCCAGCAACTGGTTGATGCGTTCGTCGAGATCCTGGCGCCTGCCTTCACCTGGAATGATCGCAGCGACCTGCCCTTCGGCGTCAATCAGTACCGCGCTGGGCCAGGCATCAATCTCGAATTGCTGCCACAACGCCATGTCGGGATCGCTGGCCACCGGATGCCGAATGCCCAAACGATTGACGGCTTTGAGCACGGCGCTCGATTGGCGCTGATGCGGATACTTCGGGCAATGGATGCCGAGCACGCTCAAGCCATCGTTATAGCGGCTCTCGAGCCAAGCCAGATCAGGCAGCAGATTCCAGCAGTGGACGTTGTCGTAGCTCCAGAACCAAAGCAACACAACGCGGCCACGCATGGCCGACAACGCCGGGACTTCGCTGACATTGACCCAATCGAGCGATTCCGGAAATTCCGGCGCAGGTGATCGTGAATCCATCCTATCCCCCCTGTGAACGTATGTCGTCTCTTGCAGCCCGCCGCAGACTGACTGTCTATTGAACCTTATCCGGCAATCCTTTCGATCAGCGCCATGATGCCATCACGCGCGAGCTCAAGGGCGACCTCGAAGTCGCGGCTTGCGCCGTAGTAGGGGTCGGGCAGTTCGACAGGTTTGGAAATGCCGACGAACGGCAGAAACATGGCCACCCGATCGCGCGCGTTTTCGGGCGCCTTGGCCAGCAAGGCGCGCAGATTGGTCTGATCCATCACGAGCAGGTGGTCAAAACGCGAGAAATCAGCCGGGCCAACCTGGCGTGCGCGATGGCTGCTCATCGGATAGCCGTGTGCTTCGGCCATCGCGATCGAACGCGGATCGGCGCGATCGCCAATGTGATAACTCTCGGTCCCCGCCGAGGCGACTTCGATATCGAGACCGGCCTTGGCGAACTCGACGCGAGCCACCGCTTCGACTGTCGGCGAGCGGCAGATATTGCCCATGCACACGAACAGGAGATTCATGTCGAACTGGCAGCGAGAAAAACCTGTTCAACGCGCTGCAAGTCTTCCGCGGTATCGACACCCGCCGGGAAAGGCTCGGGCGCAATGGCGACAACGATCGAGTGGCCGTGTTCAAGCGCTCGCAGTTGTTCAAGTGATTCGGCGATTTCGAGCGGCGTGCGCGGCAAGGCGGCCAACGTGCCGAGGAATCCGGCGCGATAGGCGTAGATGCCGATATGGCGCAAAAAAGGAACACCGATCGGCAGCGATTCACGATCCGCGGCAAACGCATCACGCGGCCATGGAATCGGTGCACGACTGAAATAGAGCGCGCGATTGGAGCCATCACGGACCAGCTTGACGCAATTCGGATCAAACAATTCGTGCGCCGATTGCACGGGCGTGGCCAGCGTTGCCATCGGCGCATCGCTTGCGGCCAACGCCATTGCCACCGCGCGAATGCCGCTGGCCGGCGCAAGGGGTTCGTCGCCTTGCAGATTGACGACGATGGTATTTGCATTCCAACTACGCAAGCTCGCGAGTTCGGCGAGTCGATCGGTACCCGAGGCATGATCGTCTCGCGTCAACACGACATCGACGCCGCTGCCAACGAGCGCATCAACGATCCGTTGGTCATCTGTGGCCACGACCACTTCGCGCGCGCCGGCCTGCAAGGCGCGCCGCGCCACATGCACGATCATCGGCACACCGGCAATCGGCAGCAGCGGTTTGCCCGGCAAGCGCTTGGAGCCATGACGGGCAGGAATGGCGACTACGAAATCGATCAGATTGGGCATCGGCTGATTCTCGCTGAACCCGATCCATCCGACCAGTCGCTGCGTATCGGATCGCCCGATGAGGCAAGGTACAATGCGCGCCTTCCCGAGCAGGCGATCCATCAACGTGAACCAGCCACTCAGCGTACCGCCCGCGCTTCCACCGCGCGCCGCGTTGCTGATGGCCGCCAGCGCATCGCTGTTCGGACTCATGGCGATTGCAATCCGCTTCGCCTCGAAGCAACAGCATCCGTTCGAGATCGCGTTCTTCCGCTGCCTGTTCGGCGCCGTGTTCGCCCTACCCCTGCTGCGCGTGCATGGTCTCGAAATCCTGCGCACGCGCAGAATCGGGTTTTACGCGATTCGATGCGGCGTCGGCATCGTGTCGATGCTTTGCGGATTCTGGGCACTCGTCCACCTTCCGCTCGCGCAGGCCGTGGCGCTCTCCTATTCCACACCGCTGTTCGTCACCATCGGTGCGGTGGTGGCCCTCGGTGAAGTCGTGCGCATGCGTCGTTGGAGCGCG
>JBBQTY010000316.1:0-3271 GCA_038234445.1 Lysobacterales bacterium | reverse complement strand
TGGACACATTGATCCGGTTCGATGACACTAGCGCTCCCGTTTGAACCGGTCGACCGACCGCAGTCCCGGAGCGACATTGGCCAAGATCCTCGTCCTGCATGGGCCCAACCTCAACCTGCTCGGCACGCGCGAGCCGGAGGTCTACGGCCGCACGACCTTGCAGGATATAGATGCAGCCCTGGTTGCGGCAGCCAAAGCGGCCGGGCATGAGCTGTTGGCGTTCCAGTCGAACGCCGAGCATGCGCTGATCGACCGCGTCCATGCCGCGAAGGACGAGAGCATCCGCTGGATCGTGATCAATCCGGGTGCCTATACGCATACCAGCATTGCCTTGCGCGACGCACTCGCCGGCGTGGCGATTCCTTTCATCGAAGTGCATCTGTCCAATGTGAAGGCACGTGAAGCGTTCCGCCACCATTCCTATTTTTCCGACATCGCATTCGGTGTGGTTTCCGGATTCGGTGCCGACAGTTATCGCATGGCGCTTGATTTCATCCTGCGCCAGCTCGACACCCACTGATTCAAAACAAATGGTTCGCCGCGATCGCCGCGTCGTTCCCCAGCAAAGGCGACTCCCATGGATTTGCGCAAGATCAAGAAACTGATCGATCTGCTCGAAGAATCGAATCTGGCCGAACTCGAGATCAAGGAAGGCGAAGAAATCGTCCGCCTGTCGCGTTACCCCAAAAACATGGCGCCGACCTACACGGCTGCGCCTGCCAGCCCGGCGCCACTTGCCCAGGCCATCGCCCCGCCCACGCAGTCGACAGCGGGCGAAGCGGCAGCTTCTGCTGCCGCGGCGCAAAGTGAAGGCAGCCAAATGCCGGCCGGAACGACCGTGCGTTCACCAATGGTCGGCACGTTCTACTCGTCGGCCAATCCCGATTCGCCACCGTTTGTTTCGGTCGGTCAGAAGGTCAAAGTGGGCGACACCCTCGGCATCATCGAAGCGATGAAGATGTTCAATCAGATCGAAGCAGAAATAGCCGGCACCATCGTCGCCGTCATCGCGGTAAGCGGTCATCCGGTTGAGTTTGATGAACCGTTGTTTGTGATTGGTTGAGAAGGCCGGGGTTTGGGATTTGGGAGTCGGGATTTGCAAGAGCGGCCGCATCAGCGACTTGAGGTTTGGCGCGACGCGATGAGCCTTGTCGAATCCGTATATCGACTTTCGAACGACTTTCCCGATCCCGAAAAATTCGGGCTGACATTGCAGATCCGGCGCGCGGCCGTCAGTGTTCCATCGAATATTGCAGAAGGTGCCGCCCGACGATCGACTTTGGAATATCTACGCTTTCTTTCAATCGCGCGAGGCTCTCTTTCCGAACTCGATACTCAGCTACAGATCGCGACCAGACTTGAATTTGCCGCCGAATCAAAGGAGCTGATTGAACTCGTTGATCGCGTGTTCGCAAAGTTGAACGCATTGATCCGATCACTGAACAAGCCGAAACCCCCATGATTGCCATGCCCTTTCGAATCCCCAATCACGAATCCCGAATCCCATGCTAGACAAAGTCGTCATCGCCAATCGCGGCGAAATTGCGTTGCGCATCCTGCGCGCGTGTCATGTGCTTGGTATCAAGACCGTGGCTGTGCATTCGACCGTTGATCGAAATCTCAAGCACGTCGGCATGGCCGACGAGTCGATCTGCATCGGTCCGCCGCCTGCGGCTCAGAGCTATCTCAATGTGCCGGCGTTGATCGCTGCCGCCGAGGTAACCGATGCGCAGGCCATCCATCCTGGCTACGGCTTTCTTTCCGAGAATGCCGACTTTGCCGAGCGCGTCGAGCAATCGGGTTTCATCTTTATCGGCCCGCGTGCGGAAACCATTCGAATGATGGGCGACAAGGTTGAAGCGATTCGCGCGATGAAGGCGGCCGGCGTTCCGTGCGTGCCCGGATCCGGCGGCTCGCTCGGTGACGACAATGATGAGAATACACGGATCGCGCGTGATATCGGCTACCCGGTCATCATCAAGGCATCCGGTGGCGGCGGTGGGCGTGGCATGCGCGTGGTGCATACCGAGGCTCATCTGGGTAGCGCAATAGCGATGACCAAGGCTGAGGCCAAGGCCGCCTTCGGCAACGATCAGGTTTACATGGAGAAGTATCTCGAAAATCCTCGCCATGTCGAAATCCAGGTGCTGGCCGACGGGCAGGGCGGGGCGATCCATCTCGGCGAGCGCGATTGCTCGATGCAGCGGCGCCACCAGAAAGTGGTCGAGGAAGCGCCGGCTCCCGGCATCAGCGAAGAACAGCGTGCGGCGATCGGCAAGGTCTGCGTCGAAGCCTGCCTGCGCATCAATTATCGCGGTGCGGGTACCTTTGAATTTCTTTACGAGGACGGCCGTTTCTAATTCATCGAGATGAATACGAGAATCCAGGTCGAGCATCCGGTCACCGAGATGATCACCGGCGTCGATCTCGTCCGCGAGCAGCTGTTGATTGCGTCGGGTGAGAAACTTTCAATCAGCCAGCAAGATGTGCGCATCACCGGCCACTCCATCGAATGCCGTATCAATGCCGAAGATCCGGATACCTTCATGCCGAGTCCGGGTACGGTGAAACGCTTTCTCGCCGCCGGCGGTCCGGGTGTGCGTACCGATACGCATATCTACGATGGCTATCGAATCCCGCCCAATTACGATTCGATGATCGGCAAGCTGATCGTGCACGGGCGCGATCGCGAGACCGCTGTCGCGCGTATGCGTCAGGCTCTGGCCGAAGTCGTCATCGAGGGTGTCAAGACGAATCTGCCGCTGCAGATGCGGATCATGGCCGATGCGGGTTTCCAGGCCGGTGGCATGAACATTCATTACCTCGAAAAACGCATGGCTGAGGCAAAGGAAAAGGCACTCGGCTTGAGCTGAGAGTTACTTGATTGGGCTAGCGCCGGAAGCGCACATAGGCGCGCTTCGCCAGATAGAGCAGATTTCCGGCCAAGCCCTTGTCCTGCGCCGCACGCAACTCGGTATTTTCGGCGTAGAGCAGACGGATGTGCGCATCACGGGCTTCAATGAGCTGATGAATTTCTGCGACATCTTTGCTTGAGAGCATCGCTCCTTCGGCGATCGTACTTGGCAACTGACGATTGACATAAAACGTGGTGTGCCGCGCTGCCACTTCGTGTTCCGGGCGATCCTTTGTGTAAAAATACAAGGCGATCGAGCGTCGCGTGAGTTGTTGCTGCAACTCGGGGAGATGAATCGTGTTGAACGCGTGCCACGAGCGTTCCGAGGTCTCGAAGACGACACATCGATTGAACAGC
>JBBQTY010000315.1:0-3304 GCA_038234445.1 Lysobacterales bacterium | reverse complement strand
ACCGATTTCCGCACCCGAGGTGCCGATGTTGACGTTGGCGATGCCGCAATCGGAACCGACCGAGGACAGGAATCGCTCGGCATGCTTGACGTTCTGCGTGAAGATCGCTGACGAAAGGCCCTGCGGCACATCGTTGTGCATCGCAAACGCTTCGTCGAGCGACTTGAACTTCATGACATAGAGGATCGGCACAAAGGTCTCGGTCTGCACGACTTCGTCGCTGTTCTTGAGGCCCGTGATGACAGTCGGCAGGACGAAATTGCCCTTGCCATCCTTCGCCGTACCGCCGGTGGCGACCGTGCCGCCTGCCGCCTTGGCCTTGTCGATCGCGCCGAGGAACTGCTTGACCGCTTCCGGGCTGTTGAGCGGGCCCATCAGGGTCTTCGCATCGGTGGGGTCGCCGATCTTGCCTTCGACTTGCTTGTACGCCTTGACCACAGACGCAACCACATCGTCATGGATCGACTCGTGCACGAACAAGCGGCGCGTGGTTGTGCAGCGCTGGCCGGCGGTGCCGACCGCACCAAACACGATCGCCGGCAAGGCCAGCTTCAGATCAGCCGTATCGTCAACGATCAGGGCGTTGTTGCCGCCGAGTTCAAGCAGGCTGCGGCCCATGCGCATTGCCACGCGCTCACCGACGCTGCGACCGACCTTGGTCGAGCCGGTGAAACTGATCAGCGGGATGCGGCGGTCATCGACAAAGGTCTTGGCCAGATCGGTACCGGCATCGTTGAACAGGAAGAACAGGTCCGGGTAGCCGGCTTCCTTCAAGGCTTCGTTGCAGATCTTCATCGTCGCGATCGCGGTCAGCGGCGTCTTCGGCGACGGCTTCCAGATGCAGATGTCGCCGCAGATCGTGGCGAGGAACGCGTTCCACGCCCACACCGCGACCGGGAAATTGAACGCACTGATGATTCCGATCAGGCCAAGCGGATGCCACTGGTCGTACATGCGATGGCCCGGACGCTCGGAATGCATCGTGTAGCCGTACAACATGCGCGATTGACCGACCGCAAAATCGGCAATGTCGATCATCTCTTGCACTTCGCCGTCACCTTCCGGCTTGATCTTGCCCATCTCCAGCGAGACCAGCGAGCCGAGTGCATCCTTGTGCTTGCGCAGCGCCTCGCCACACAGGCGCACGGCTTCGCCACGCAGCGGCGCCGGTGTCGTCCGCCAGATCGCGAACGCGGCTTCCGCGCGCTTCATGATCACGTCGTAGTCGGCATGATTCGAAGCGTGCACTTCGGCGATCACTTCATTGGTCGCCGGATTGATCGACTGGATCACACCAGCATCGCTGGTCTTCGACCATTCGCCCTGACCGAGGTAGGTACCGGAATTGGACTTGGACAAGCCGAGAGCGTTGAGAATGTCAGTGGACATGGGGTCTCCATTGTTGGGGTTAGAGCGAATCAGGGGCTGTGAGGTCGCGCCAACGTGGGGTTGAATCCGGCCTCCCCAAGGGAAGAGCGCTTGATCGTCGTCGCGCTGCGCGCTGGTTGCTGCGATCCCTGCGAAGGCGATCTTGGCGCCAGGCCGACCAAATCACTTAAAAGCAGCCCAATAGGGTAGCTGAAATTGGTTCCGGCTGAAACCAATGGCCCTGTGGGGCAGCCTTTTATCGGCGCTAGCGTTTTCCAGATCGTCTCCCGAAATACCGCATAAGTATCGTGCAGGCCGATGCCAACGCACGATTGCTGTCCATCGGCCAAGCCGCCGGCGCGCACGTCCAGGTCAGCGGCGCACGGCCGCACGAGTGGATTGGCATCGACAATCCGACTTTCCGAGATCCGTAACAAGTCGCAATCATCACGAAGAGCTGCTGCTATCCGGGCAAAGGAGCGAGCGTCGATCTGACAGTGCGCAATGATTTCTCCGAACTATGAATCGATCGACGGCGGGCCCGCCTGCCGAACATCGAGATGAGCCTGTTGCTTGGCCAATACTCACATCGCCACAACCTAGTTCTACGAAGGGATAGCCGAGATTGAGGATCAGCCCGTTATGATCGGCGAGCCGTGGACGCCCATGCGGCTGGCATGATCGAAACGCTCAATTTTCCGGTTCATTGATTAATATGAGTTAAAGTAACAAGTAAAATAATATGTTTAGTCTATGGTTGGCGCTGACGGTTTTTTCCCTTGGACGAGCGAGTGGCGTTTTCATGGCGAAGAATAGGATCGCTGGCCTCAAAACCTGGAGTTGGGGACTTGCCATAGACGCAGAAAAAACCTGTGCAGATCACAGAAATTGAGGGTTGGAAGGGCGTAATCTCTCGATGTCAGGGGACATTTCAACACAGACGCTGGGGTGCCTGAATGATTACGCTGAACGTCAACGGTGTCGTGCATCAGCTCAATGTCGATGCCAATACGCCCCTTCTATGGGTGCTCCGAGACCACTTGGGTTTGACCGGCACCAAGTTCGGTTGTGGTATCGAAGTCTGCGGTGCCTGCACGGTGCTGCTCGACAACGAGGCCGAAAAGACCTGCGAAATGAGTGTGAGCGAGGCGCAGGGGCGCAACATCCGGACAATTGAGGGACTCTCGGCGATCATGGCGCCGCTGCAACAGGCCTGGATCGAGGAACAGGTTCCACAATGTGGTTACTGCCAGTCCGGCATGTTGATGGCGGCGGCGGCTTTGCTCAGCCAGCATGCGAATCCGAGTGATTCCGAAATCAATGGCGCGATGAACAACATCTGTGTCTGTGGCACTTATCAGCGCGTTCGCGCGGCGATCCATCGGGCCGCCAACCTGCTCGGGAGCACGCCATGAGCACCTCGCGGGGCGATAAGGGTGGAATAAGCCGGCGCCAGTTCATCGTATCCTCGGCAGCCGGCGGATTGTTGCTTGGGTTTTCGTTGCCCCTGGTATCGCGGGTCGCGCGTGCCGCGAACGGCGCCTCTCCCTCGCCTTCCGTGGCGACGGTCAATGCCTGGATCCAGATTGGCAGCGACGAACGCATCACGATACTGGTTGGCAGTTCCGAAATGGGGCAGGGGGTGATCTCCGCGTTGCCGCAGATCGTCGCCGAAGACTTGATGGTTGATTGGGACAAGGTTACCGGCGAGCACGCGCCGCCCGGTGCGGCGTTCGTCAATCCCGGGACCGGATCGCAATTGACTGGCGGCAGCATGAGTGTGCGCGGCTACTACCAGGCCCTGCGTCAGGCCGGAGCCGCGGCGCGCGACATGCTCATCACGGCTGCAGCCAACCAGTGGGGCTTGGCGTTCGCCCAATGCAGCGCGACCGGACACGGATCGGTGGTCAACAGTGTCGACAGCCGCACGGCGACC
>JBBQTY010000314.1:0-3318 GCA_038234445.1 Lysobacterales bacterium | reverse complement strand
GAGCTTTCGCTGCAAACGAATCCCGACTATCGAATCCCGAATCCCAAGCTCCAAAAAATACGCCAGTAGCTCAATTGGCAGAGCAGCGGTCTCCAAAACCGCAGGTTGGGGGTTCAAGTCCCTCCTGGCGTGCCAGCTCATTAGATCGCGCTGACACGGTTCCAGTACATAACGGCAGGACGAATGAACGCAAAGCTTGAACAATCCGTAAGCAACAGCGGCCTGGACATCGTCAAGCTCACCCTGGCGGTATTGTTCGTCGTGGCCGGGCTTTTCGGTTTCTATTATTTCGCAGGCCAGTGGAATACAGCGCTACGTGTCGTTGCATTGATCGGCACGTTTATTCTTGCTGGTTTGATTGGCGCAATGACGCATAGCGGGCGCAACCTGCGCGAGTTCATCACCGAGTCGCAGTTCGAATTGCGCAAGGTGGTTTGGCCAACGCGTGATGAAACTCTTCGAACGACAGGTGTGATCATCGTAGTCGTTATCATCATCAGCCTTATCCTGGGACTGATCGACCTTGTTCTGAAGTGGGTCGTGATGGACTGGCTCCTGACGCTCGGGCACTGAGACTGATATGGCAAAGCGCTGGTATGTAGTTCACGCCTATTCCGGATTTGAGAATCAGGTATTGCGCGCGTTGCGTGAGCGCATTGCGCGCGCTTCGATGGAAGATAAATTTGGCGATATCCTGGTTCCGACCGAGGAAATCATCGAGATGCGTGGCGGCCAGAAGCGTCGCAGCGAGCGCAAGTTCTTCCCGGGTTACGTGCTCGTGCAGATTGAAACGCACGACGAAAACCGCACCTTGCGTATCGATGACGAGTCATGGCACCTGATCAAGGAAACCCCGAAGGTAATGGGTTTCATTGGCGGTACTGCCGATCGTCCGATGCCGATCAAGGATTCCGAAGCCGATGCGATCCTGCGCCGCGTGCAGGATGGCGTCGACAAGCCGAAGCCGAAGGTGTTGTTCGAGCCCGGTGAGATGGTCCGCGTGACCGAAGGCCCGTTCAACGATTTCAACGGCGTCGTCGAGGAAGTCAATTACGAAAAGAGCCGCCTGCGCGTGGCGGTACTGATTTTTGGTCGCTCCACACCGGTCGAACTCGAGTTCGGCCAGGTGGAGAAGGCCTAGAGGGCCGGGATTCGGGATTCGGGATTCGGGATTCGAAAGAGCAAAAGCGTGCCTCACGCGGCTTTCCGAATCCCGAATCCCGAATTTCGAATCCCGTAATCTGAAAACAGCGAGGAGCCTGACAACAGGCGTTTGCACTCGCAGGAGTAGAAGACAATGGCAAAGAAAGTAGTCGGTTACATCAAGCTGCAGGTCAAGGCCGGTCAAGCCAATCCGTCGCCGCCGGTGGGCCCAGCCCTCGGTCAGCGCGGTTTGAACATTATGGAATTCTGCAAGGCGTTCAACGCCGCAACGCAGAAACTTGAACCCGGTCTTCCGATTCCGTGCGTGATCACAGCGTACTCAGATCGCAGCTTCACGTTTATAACCAAGACACCGCCCGCTTCGATCCTATTGAAGAAGGCTGTCGGTATTTCCTCGGGCTCGAAGCGCCCGAATACCGACAAAGTCGGCAAGGTCACGCGCAAGCAGCTCGAAGATATCGCCAAGGCGAAGGAACCCGATCTGACTGCAGCGGATCTGGACGCGGCTGTGCGGACTATCGCCGGCAGTGCACGCAGCATGGGCTTGGTAGTGGAGGGATAAGACATGGCAAATTCAGGAAAGCGTTACAAGGCAATCCGCGAGAAGGTCGTTCAGGGCAAGGCGTATTCGCTCGCCGACGCGATCAAGCTCGTTCAGGACGGTGCCAAGACCAAGTTCGTTGAATCGATCGATGTGGCCGTGCGCCTTGGTATCGATGCGAAGAAATCCGATCAGGGCGTGCGCGGTTCTTCCGTGCTGCCGCATGGCACCGGCAAGTCGGTGCGCGTTGCGGTTTTCTGCCCTGCAGGCGAGAAGGCCGAGGCTGCTCTGGCAGCCGGTGCCGACGTCGTCGGCATGGATGATTTGGCCGAGAAGATGCAAGCCGGTGATTTGAACTATGACCGTGTTATTGCCACGCCGGACGCGATGCGCGTCGTCGGCAAGCTCGGTCAGGTGCTCGGTCCGCGCGGCTTGATGCCGAACCCGAAGGATGGCTCGGTCGCCGCCGACGTGGTTACTGCCGTCAAGAATGCAAAGGCAGGTCAGGTGCGTTTCCGCAATGACAAGGCCGGCATCATTCATTGCACGATCGGCAAGGTGAACTTCGACGGTGAAAAGTTGAGCGAGAATCTCGGACACTTGCTGACCGATTTGATCCGCGCCAAGCCTGCTGCGGCAAAGGGAATCTTCGTGCAGAAGGTTTCGCTGTCGAGCACGATGGGCGTTGGCGTCATCGTTGACCCGTCCAGCTTGTCGCTCAAGTAACAAGTTTCATGGCGTTCGCGAAAGCGGGCGTCAGGGTTTTGGGGGCATGCGGATTTCCGGCAACGGAAATCCGCGAGCCGTCAAAGACCGCAGGCGGCCGCAACGGCGCGATCGGGACGCAAGGATGCAACTTAGCAATGGATCATCCCGATCCCTCCAGATCGGTCTCAAACCCCAAGCCTGCGTAGATGGTGTCGCCCGACAGAGATTTCTGAAACGGCCACCAAACAGGACATCGCAAGATGTCAACGGATACGCGAAGGATCTCGCGATCCGTGTCGTTTTCGGGATGCGGGTTGCGCAGGAGCGCTACCGTAGCCCAATCGGAGAAAGCAATGGCGCTCAATCTTGCGCAAAAGAAAGAGGTCGTTGCCGAACTGGCGAACGTGGCTGCCACCGCACATTCACTGGTCGCGTCCGAGTACGCCGGTCTTACCGTCAGCCAGCTCACCGAGCTGCGCAAGAAGGCTCGTCTGGACGGGGTGTTTATCCGGGTTGCGAAAAACACCCTGGTATCCCGTGCAGTCGAAGGAACGGACTATGCGTGTGTCAAAGACACACTCACGGGTCCGCTTCTTTACGCCTTCTCGAAGGAAGATCCCGGCGCTGCCGGTCGTTTGATCAAGGAATTTGCCAAGGCAAATGACAAGCTCAAGCCCATGTTGGTCGCTGTGGGTGGGAAGGCATACCCGGGGACGCACGTTGACGTGCTCGCCTCGCTGCCGACTCGCCATCAAGCGCTCACGATGCTGGCCAGCTTGCTCGCCCAGCCTGCCACCATGCTGGTCCGTGTCCTGGCTGAACCCGCCGTCCAAGTGGCGCGCGTCATCAACCAGGTCGGCCAGAAGCAGGCCGCCTAAGCGTTCGTTTTTTCGGTACCCAATCAA
>JBBQTY010000313.1:0-3341 GCA_038234445.1 Lysobacterales bacterium | reverse complement strand
AGGCGCGAGCCCGACGGTGATCTTTCTTTGAGGGTAATCGAGTTGGCAGTTGAGGATGGCTGCGCGCACGCGATCGCGTGCCTCACGCACGGCGGTCTCCGGCAAGCCGACAATCGAGGTGGCCGGCAAGCCGCCGGAGAGATGCACTTCGCAGGTGACGAGCGGTGCGCTGACGCCTTCCTGCGCGCGGCTGTAGACGACGGCGAGGCTCATGAGCGCAACCGCGCCAAGGCATTTTGCGTAATCAGGTAGCCGCCCAACCGACGACCAGCGCAATCAATGGCGCGGTTGTGCCGACAGCGATGCCTCAAGTGCAGCGAGTTGGCGTTCGAGTTGCTCGATCTTCTCGCGAGTGCGCAGCAGCACGCAGCGTTGCACGTCAAATTCTTCGCGAGTGACCAGATCCAGCTTGCCAAGTCCGGACTGCAGGATCGCACGGAAATTCTTGCCAAGATCCTCACGGGCTTCCTTGATGCCGGGTGGAACGATCGCGGCGAGTCGCTGGGACAGTTCATCGATTGTGGTGGCACTGATCATGCTAAACCTCAAAACACCTGGAAGACGCAATGGTAACCGGACGACGTTGCAGCGGTCTTTCGCAGAAGCGAAAGATTGTCGACGATTGGCGAGAGTGTCGGCCGCGTTGACGAAATCGTCACCGCGGCCGACTGCCAATCCCTGCGTGCATCCGTGCCTGCCTCCTTGCTCGCGTCCCAGCGCCTGCGTCAGCGGTGTTGCCGACGGGCCATCCCTTGGTGAATGAGTCTAGGCAGCTGGCCACGATTGCGCAGTGGGCGTTTTCTGATTTTCTTGTAGGAAATTTCCTACACGAGCGGCAGCAAATCAGTTTCCCGCTATAGTTGAGGATGTCTGTCAGCTAACAGGAAACCCGCATGAAAATGGTCATGGCGATCATCAAGCCGTTCAAGCTCGACGATGTTCGTGAAGCATTGGCTGATATCGGCGTACAAGGTGTCACGGTCAGCGAGGTCAAGGGATTCGGCCGCCAGAAAGGGCATACCGAACTCTATCGCGGCGCCGAATATGTCGTCGATTTTCTGCCCAAGATCAAGATCGAGATCGCTGTTGGAGACGATCAGGTTGATCGTGTCGTCGAGGTTTTGCGCGATAGCGCCAACAGCGGCAAGATCGGCGATGGCAAGATTTTCGTCTGGCAGCTCGATCAGGTCATGCGCATTCGTACAGGCGAGCTGGACGACGACGCACTCTAGGCAGTGTCCTGAGCTCACGGCGAATGGGTGATTTTGCGGTTTGCCGCGTTCGCGCTCATCCGCTCTCCCCGCGAATATTTTCTCGCTCGTCGCCGCTGCCCATTGACGGGCCCAAGACAGGCTCCGCTTCGCAGAGGTGAGTGCCCAGTAACTCATCTGTGCACGTTTACACTCCTGCTTCGCGCGGCTGGCCTTTTTTAAATGGCCTCCAGCATCGATTGAGCGCCCTCTGAAAAAAGTATTGAAGCTTAAAATCGAATTGACGCGGTGATGCCGTGTTGCTCGTGCACCGTCAACGCAATGCAATCCAGATCGCGAGCGCGACAAACAACACGGCCGCGCTGATTCGCGCAGCGCGCAGCGGCAGGCGATCGGCGAAACGTGCGCCGAGCCAGACCACAGGCACGTTTGCCAGCAACATACCAATGGTCGTTCCGGTAACGACTTGCCAAAGCGGCGAATACTGCGCAGCGAGAACGACCGTGGCGATTTGCGTCTTGTCGCCCATTTCGGCAAGAAAGAAGGCGATCAGCGTCGCTACGAGTACCCCTCGATTGCCTCGAGCGGGCACCTCATCCTCGTCGACCTTGTCCGGGATCAGCGTCCACAGGCCGATAGCCAGAAACGAGACCGCAACGATCCATTTGAGCATCCCGGGCGTCAGCCACGCCGAAATGGATGCGCCGAGCCATCCCGCCAGGGCATGATTGGCGAGCGTCGCAACAAGGATGCCGAGGCAGATCGGTAGTGGTTTTCGATATTTCGCAGCGAGAATCAGCGACAGCAACTGGGTCTTGTCGCCGATCTCGGCAATGGCGACGGCGGCGGTCGATATCAGCAGGGTTTGCAAGGAAAGTGTCTCACTTTGTCCAGTCAATACCACTCGACCAACGAAAGGCCGAGTCCGGCATACCAGGCGCTATGGTTGTAATCAATCAGACTTTCGCCATAGCCGTTGAAAATCTGCACATGCCCACGCAGCGGCGGTGCGATCGGAAACGCCCAGTCGAATTGCACCGCGCCATGACTGCGGTCGCCGCCATGCAGTGAGTGACGCAGCATGAGCGCGAACTGGGATTCACCAGCGACGCGCACGATTTCGACATCGCCGCGACCCATATAGTCACTGATGTCGGGATTGTTGTCCTCGCCGAATTCAAGCGCGCGCCACCAGGGGCGCATCGTCACCGTCCAGTTGTCACGTTCGAGTCCAAGCGAGGCGGTGGCGCGATTCCAACTGCGCGAGAGTGGATTGCTGCGCCCATTCGATTGATGCACCAGGCCCAGACTGAGCATGCGCGCCTTCCAGCCGAACACATTGAAATCGGTGCGGAAGACGAGGTTGGCGTCGGGTTCATAGTTGGTTTCGCGGAACGGCCGCGAGCGATTCTCGTTGAAGATTTGCCAGTGCGATGCCTGCGTATAGCCCATCCACAAATCACCATTGTTGCCAAAAATATCGTTGGCAACCTTGGTCTTGAGACTGATCTGATACTTCAATTCACCGCGCGTGATGTTCTCAGGTGCGGTGACCGTGTTGTCGGGATTCGGTGAAGTGGGCGACTCGTTGGCATTCGTGGTCGTGTAGGCCAGAAGATAGATCGGCCGATATGCGCGGATGCAGAACGGTGCAGGTTTAGGGTCATCGGGAGCGTCGACATCAAGCTCCCACCGCGAATCGAGCAGAGAGCTCGGAGGTCCCTTGTCGCAGCGATTGATGTCGGCGAGGGTCTGATTGGAAAACACATCGCCTGCCATATGCGACAGTGTCGGCCTGCTCGCCGTGGCGGCGCTGCGGCCTGCCAATTGGTCGTAGCAGGCAAGTCGCGCATCGGCTGTCTCGATACCTGCGCAAGATTGCATATCGGATGGGGCCGGGGTGGCTTTAACGGGAAACGCCATCGCCGCTGAAGCGGCAATCGAAACGAAAAGAAAGGCAATACGCACGATGAAGAGGCCAGGTAACGCGGAAGCGGCGTATCGTAGCGGAATCATTCAAGCAAAAATTGACTTTGCCGAAAGCCATTGGTGAAGCGCGACTGCATTTCAGCCTTTTCGGCGCCGTGAACCGCGCAATTGCTCGATGGGGAAACTCGCTATGTCCTGACC
>JBBQTY010000312.1:0-3353 GCA_038234445.1 Lysobacterales bacterium | reverse complement strand
CTTCGATGTGGTGAACAGGGCGGTCAGGTGGTTGGGTGCATTCATTTCGTTGCTCCAGTGTTCGAACGGACTAGCGTAAACGATTTTTGACACTTCGACAGGAAGCGCGCCGTTCGCGCTTTTCAGACGCCCGTATTTTGCCTGACCAACTCGCGCCGCACCCAGAGCCGAAACGCTGCCGGAATAACCAGCATCGACAACAACGGTGCGGTCAGCATGCCGCCGACCATTGGCGCGGCAATACGCTGCATGACTTCGGAGCCGACGCCCGATCCGAGCAGAATTGGCAACAAACCGGCCAGAATCACCGCCACCGTCATCGCCTTCGGACGCACACGCAACAGTGATCCTTCTTGAATCGCCAGATCGAGTGCCGCTTCATCGGGGGATGGGTGGATTTCGCACTGATGCTGCCACGAATGACGCAAGGTCAGCATCATGATCACGCCGAACTCGGCAGCGACACCCGCGAGCGCGATGAATCCAATGATCGTTGCCACCGAAATCGACTGACCGAGCAGCCAGACCAGCCACAAGCCCCCAACAAGCGCGAGCGGCAAGCTCAACATGATGATCGCGGCATCGGCGAAACGATGGAAGATCAGATAGATCAGCAGGAACACGAGTGCCAAGGTCGCCGGAATGACCAATCGCAATCGCTCGAGCGCATGCTGTAAGTACTGGTACTGGCCTGACCAATCCAGCGAATAGCCGCTGGGCAAATCGACGCCGCTCGCAACCGCCTGCTTTATCGAATCGACCTGCGCAACGAGATCGCTGTTACCGCTGTCGACGTAGATATATGTCGCCAATTGTCCATTCTCGCTTTTCAACATCGGCGGCCCCGCCGCCAGCGTGAGTTCGGCGACTTGTGCAAGCGTCACCTGATTGCCATTGCTCGCGACGATCGGCAACTCACGCAAAGTGGACAGCGAGTCGCGTTGCGCGCGCGGATAGCGCAGCACGATCGGATAGCGTGCGGATCCCTCAATGGTCTGACCGATCGGCGCACCACCCACCACCGTGGCGATCAACGCCTGCAGACGCGCCTGCGTCAGCCCGTAGCGCGCCGCTGCATCGCGGCGAATGCGGATGTCAACATAGCGTCCACCGACCGCGCGATCAGCCACTGCCGAGATCACGCCCGGCACAGTGCGCACGATCGACTCGATGCGAGCGGCGAGGCGTTCGAGTTCTTTTGTATCAGGACCGAGCACCTTGATGCCAATCGGACTCTTGATGCCGGTCGCGAGCATGTCGATGCGATTGCGGATCGGGTAGACGAACAGGTTGGTCAAACCCGGTAGATGAACCGCTGCATCGAGTTCGCTTTTCAATTTCTCCATCGTCATGCCCGTTCGCCATTGCTCGCGCGGCTTGAACGTGATCGTCGTTTCGAACATGGTCATGGGTGCCGGATCGGTTGCCGAATCAGCGCGGCCGACCTTGCCGAACACATGCGCGACTTCGGGCACGGTCTTGA
Source organism: Lysobacterales bacterium (assembly GCA_038234445.1). GTDB lineage: Bacteria > Pseudomonadota > Gammaproteobacteria > Xanthomonadales > Rhodanobacteraceae > Dokdonella. Next base: position 1,870 of record JBBQTY010000312.1, on the reverse strand, counting down.
GCATGCGATCGGTTTGCTGCAACAACTGCGAGGCCTTGCCAGCCGACAAACCGGGCAGCGCGCTCGGCATATACAACAGCGTGCCTTCATCGAGCATCGGCATGAACTCGGCACCCAGCCGACTCCACGGCAGGATCGCCGAAGCCAATACCAAGGCCGCAACGAGCAGCACCGAGCCCGGTGCGCGCAACACCCAACTCAGCAACGGCCGATACATCGCAATGACGAAACGATTGAGCGGATTCTCGTGCTCGGCACGAATGCGCCCACGCACGAGGTAGCCAATCAATACCGGAATCAGGGTGACCGACAAGCCAGCGGCGGCAGCCATCGCCCAGGTTTTGGTAAACGCCAACGGCTTGAACAAGCGACCTTCCTGCGCGCCGAGTGCGAACACAGGCAGAAAAGAAATCGTGATGACGAGCAGGCTCAGGAACAATGCCGGCCCTACTTCGCCAACCGATTTTCCGACCAGTTGCCAGCGCTCGTCGTGGCCAATCGATCGATTCGGATTCGCATGGTTCCAACGCTCGATGTGCTTATGCGTGTTTTCGATCATGACCACGGCCGCATCGATCATCGCGCCAATCGCAATCGCGATGCCGCCGAGCGACATCAGGTTTGCGCTAATTCCCTGAAAGTGCATGACGATGAAGGCTGTGAGAATGCCGAGCGGCAAGGTGATCACGGCAACCAGCGATGAACGCACATGCCAGAGAAACAATCCGCAAACCAGAGCAACGACAAGAAACTCTTCGATCAACTTAGTGCGCAGGTTGTCGACCGCAGCCTTGATCAGTTGCGAGCGATCGTACGTCGTCACGACCTCGACCCCTTCAGGCAGACTCGCCTGAAGTTCGCGCAGGCGTGCCTTGATTGCATCGATCGCGACAAGTGCATTCTTTCCGGAGCGCAATACGACCACGGCGCCGGCCACTTCACCTTCTCCATCGAGCTCGGCGATGCCGCGGCGCAAGGTCGGCCCGCGACGGATCTGCGCGACGTCGCCGAGAAGCACTGGCACGCCATCGTTTCCTGTCGTCAACGGTATTGATTCGAAATCACTCGCGCTGCCGAGGTAGCCGACACTGCGCACCATGAGCTCGGCCTCGCCTTGCTCGATCACCGAACCGCCGCTGGCACCATTGGCATCGCGAACCGCATTTTCGACCTGTAGAGCACTTAGACCGCGAGCGGCAAGTGCCTGCGGGTCTACAACGATCTGCCACGCCGAAACCATGCCGCCGATGCTTGCGACTTCGGCGATATCGGGAATCGTTTTAAGCCGATAGCGCAGGAACCAATCCTGCAGCGCACGCAGCTCGCCGAGATCATGTTGGCCACTGCGATCAACGAGCGCATATTCATAGATCCAGCCGACGCCAGTCGCATCCGGGCCGAGCGCAGGAGTGACACCTTCGGGGAGCTTGTCGCGTACCTGACTCAAGTATTCGAGCACACGCGAACGTGCCCAATACGGATCGGTGCCATCTTCGAAAAGCACATACACGTACGAATCACCGAAGAACGAGAACGCGCGCACCGTGGTCGCGCCAGGCACCGACATCATTGTCGTCGCGAGTGGATAGGTGATCTGATCCTCGACGATCTGAGGCGACTGGCCGGGCCAGCTCGTGCGCAAGATGACCTGGGTGTCGGAAAGATCAGGCAAGGCATCCAGCGGCGTGCGCGCCGCGGCGATGATGCCGGCGACGCCAAGTGCAAACGCGCCGAGCAGAACCAGGAACCGATTGCCGATCGACCATTGGATCAGGCGCAGGATCATGGCTGCAGATCCTTGGCCTTGGGATCGGGCATTGCATCACCCTCATGCATGTCGTGGCCGGCATGTGGGTCGTTTTCGAGCGGC
>JBBQTY010000311.1:0-3497 GCA_038234445.1 Lysobacterales bacterium | reverse complement strand
GGTGAATCGGCCGGCACCCAGGATTTTGATTCGGTCGATCAAGCCGATGTAATTTTTGTCATTGGAGCAAATCCAACCGACGCGCATCCGGTTTTCGCATCGCAGATGAAACGACGTCTGCGTAACGGGGCGAAGTTGATCATCGCCGATCCGCGCAGCATCGATCTGGTGCGCGCTCCGCATGTGCAGGCGGATTATCTGCTCAAGTTGAAACCCGGCACCAATGTTGCCCTGCTCAATGCACTCGCGCATGTGATTGTCACTGAAGGGTTGGCCGACGAGGCTTTTGTCGCGCTGCGCTGCGAGCCGGAAGCATTCGCGCGTTGGAAGGCCTTTGTCGGCGACGAGCGCAATTCTCCGGAGGCCACCGAATCGGAAACCGGCGTGGCTTCCGCGCAGATGCGCGCTGCGGCTCGATTGTTTGCCACTGGCGGCAACGCGGCGATCTACTACGGACTTGGCGTCACCGAGCATTCGCAAGGTTCAACGGCGGTCATGGCGATTGCGAATCTCGCTATGGCGACCGGCAATATCGGTCGCCGCGGCGTTGGCGTGAATCCGTTGCGTGGGCAAAACAATGTGCAGGGCTCCTGCGACATGGGTTCGTTTCCACACGAGTTGCCGGGCTATCGCCATGTTTCCGATTCCAGTGTGCGCGCAACCTTCGAGCACGATTGGGGTGTGACCCTGCTGGCCGAGCCCGGCTTGCGCATCCCGAACATGTTCGAAGCCGCCCTCGACGGCGAGTTCAAAGGTCTTTATGTTGAAGGCGAAGACATCGCCCAATCCGATCCGAATACCCAGCACGTCACCGCTGCGCTCTCCGCGATGGAATGCATCGTGGTCCAGGATCTGTTTCTCAACGAGACGGCCAAGTTCGCGCATGTTTTCTTGCCGGGTTCGACCTTCCTTGAAAAAGACGGCACCTTCACCAATGCCGAGCGGCGCATCTCACGCGTACGTCGCGTCATGCAGCCGGTAGCCGGCTATGCCGATTGGGAAATCACCCAGCTGATTTCGAATGCAATGGGTTATCCGATGCGCTACACGCATCCGTCCGAAATCATGGACGAAATTGCACGGCTGACGCCAACCTTCGCCGGCGTCAGCTACGCACGCATCGACGAGCTCGGCAGCATCCAATGGCCGTGCAATGCGCAAGCGCCCGATGGCACCCCGACCATGCATGTCGATGAATTCGTGCGCGGCAAGGGTCGCTTCATGCTGACCGAATACGTGCCAACCACCGAGAAGGTCAATGCAAAGTTCCCGTTGATCCTGACCACCGGACGCATCCTGAGTCAGTACAACGTTGGCGCGCAGACGCGACGCACGCCGAACACCGTGTGGCACGCCGAGGATCTTCTGGAAATCCATCCGCACGATGCCGAGCAGCGCGGCATCGTCGATGGTGACTGGGTCGGCATCGCGAGTCGCGCCGGTGAAACGGTGTTGCGCGCGCGATTAAGCGAACGCATGCAAGCCGGGGTCGTCTTTACCACGTTCCATTTTCCATTTTCCGGCGCAAACGTGATCACCACCGAGAACTCGGACTGGGCCACCAACTGTCCCGAGTACAAGGTCACCGCAGTCGAGATCACCCGCGTGAGCCAACCGTCAGAATGGCAACAACGCTACCGCGCGTTCAGCGATAACCAGCAGCGCTTGCATCGCCCATCAACCGCAGTCCCGTAGGAGCCCGTTCACGGGCGAGCTCTCGCTTGAGATGTCAATCGAGCTCGCCCGTGAACGGGCTCCTACCGAATTCGTGCAACGGTCATTTGTCCGCCCGCGCCAATGCCGCATCGCATTCCTCGATTTTCTTGGCAATTTCCTCTACGTTGACGCCGCGCACATCCGGTTTCATCCGCGCGATTTCAAGCAAGGATTGGTAGTCACGTTTGGCTTGCGTGAATTGTCCGGCACCAAACTCGGCGATGGCGAGATTCTTGGTGGCAGCCGCAACCAGACCATGCGTTGGCGCCAATGCCGCGCGCGCAATGCGCACCGACTCCGTCATCGGTACTATAGCCTGCTCGTGGCGGCCCTGATCATTGAGGTCGCGCCCGACGTTGTTCAACGCGATCGCGACATACCAATGATCCGGACCGTAGACTTGCACCGACAGCCGCGCCGATTCGCGATCGGCGGCCTCCGCCAGATCGAAGCGCTTGCGCTTGGATTCCGCTGATCCCAAAGCGTTGTAGGCTTCTAGAAGATTCGATGCGCGTGGCGGCTGGGCGGATTTGAGCTCGTCGATGACCTTTCTGATCATTGACACCGACCCGTCCTGATCGCCCTGCGAACCAAGCACGCGGCTGATCATCATCTGGGTATCCAGGGCGCGTTCGTCATGGCCGCCATACAGCCTTCTCTCGATATCGAGCTTGCGTTTCCAGTCGGTCAACGCCTGCGCATAATTCTTGTCGAGGAAGCGATGCATCGCGCCCAAGCCGAGAATTTCCGATTCAACGGCCAACGCCCTGTCGCTCGTGGGAAATTGCGGCATCAACGCGCGTGCCTCATCGACTAATGCCACGGACTCCTTGTTCTTCATCAGGTTCTTGTACGCCGAGGCCTTGAGTATCAAGGTGCGCGCGATAGAAACGGTATCGCCTAGTGCCTGGCGCAACTCCAGGGCCGCTTCAAATTGGCCCACCGCCTGATCGAATTCACCGATGCCGATATACGCCTTACCCATCGTTTCGAGCAGCTGTGCGCGTGCCTCGGGCACTTCTTCAAGCTCTTCCGTAAGGCGTTTGGCACCGCGATCAAGCAGTTCGCGCGCGCTGATTTTCGCGCCATCGCTGGCGCCTGGATCGGCCAAGCGGAAATTGTCGACCATGAAATCGAGCACGCGTTCGGATTTGTTTGCCTCGATACGGGCGAGATCGCGCTGATGAAGGGCAATGAGCAGACCAATGACCAGCGCAGACACCGCCAGCACAACACTCGCGGTGGCCAATGCGTGCCGACGCAGAAACCGCGATGAGCGATAGCGCCAACCGCCACGGCGCGCAGCAACCGGCCGACGCTGCAAATGGTTTTCAACATCGGCGGCGAACTCGGCGACGCTGGCGTAGCGTTGCTCGGGTTGCTTGCGCAAGGCCTTGAGGATGATGGCATCGAGATCGCCGCGAAGTTCTCGACGCATCTGTTGCGGCGACATTTCACGTTGCGCAGCACGCGTGATGAGATCCTCTGCATCATCAAACGCAAGACTCGGTCGGGTCGGCTCCTGATCGAGGATCGCGCGCTCATAGGCGGCGGGAGTGGAATCCTTTACCTTGTACGGCCGCCGTCCAGTCAACAGTTCGTAAAGCAGCAAGCCGAGTGCATAGACATCAACTGCGGTCGTTATCACCTCGCCGCGCACCTGCTCGGGTGCCGCGTATTCGGGTGTGAAAACGCGTTGGAGACTGGCGTGACTGGCATCGCGGTCGACCAGTTTAGCGATGCCAAAATCGAGCAGCTTGACTTCGCCACTTCGATTGACC
>JBBQTY010000310.1:0-3552 GCA_038234445.1 Lysobacterales bacterium | reverse complement strand
GATGCTCACCTTGCTGATGTTTTTCGTCATGACGACAACCTTCGTCCAGCATTCGAGCATGAAGGTGACCTTGCCTGAAGCGTCGGCGACCGAGCAGTCGCGTGATGACAAGAACCTGACCATCGTGATCGATGCCGAAGGACGTTTCTTCATCGACAACAATGAGGTTCTGAATCCTGGAATCGACACCCTCAAGGACGCGATTACGCGTATCGCCGGAGAGGACCACACACGACCCGTAATTCTGCGCGCCGATGCGAATACGCGGCATCAGGCCGTGATCACGGCGATGGATGCGCTGGGCCAGCTCGGCTTCGAGCGCCTCAGTCTGGCGACTACGCCCAACAAGGCGGATGCGGGCAAGTGAGCCCGTTTCAACACGGGATCTGAGTATGGCGGTCAGCGCGTTGACGACCTATCGACGTCTACTTGGCTATGCGGCGCGCCATCGCTTGTGGGCAATGGCTGGCCTGTTCGGCATGGTCTTTGACGCGGCAGTGGCGGCGGCATTCACCTGGCTGATCAAGCCGATGCTCGACAATCTTTTCATCAGTCGCAGCCCGACCGCGATTTTCTGGATGCCATTCGTCGTTGTTGGTTTGTTTGTTGTGCGTGGCGTCGCGACGTATATCGCCGATTACGGCTTGGCCCGGATCGGCCGCGATGTCGTTGAAACACTGCGCGGCGAAGTGTTCTCGCGCTATCTCGATTTGCCGGCCTCGCACTTTGATCGAGAGCCTTCGGGACAGATGATTTCACGGTTGACCTATACGGTTGAACAGGTGGCCCAGGCGAGCACGAACGCGGTCAAGGTGGTCATCCTCGACAGCCTCACCGTGATTGGATTGCTTGGCGTGATGCTTCTCATGAGCGCGCGATTGACGCTGATGTTGTTCGTGATGGCGCCCTTGATTGCGCTGGTCGCAGCGGTCGTTGGCCGGCGCTATCGGCGTATCAGCGGCAAGATCCAGCATTCAGTCGGTTCGGTCACCGGCATCGTCGACGAGGCCGTCAGCGGACATCGGGAGGTCAAGGTCTATCTTGGTCAGGCCGCCGAACGCGCTCGCTTCGCCGAGGTCAACGAGCAGAATCGCACGCTTAACCTCAAGATCGCCTCGACCAATGCAATGTCGACCTCGATCGTGCAGATTGTTGCGGCTTGCGCGCTGGCCTTGGTCATCTACTTTGCGACTCGGCCATCAATGCTGCAGACGATGAGTCCCGGCACCTTCATGTCGCTGATCACCGCGATGCTGACGATGCTGCCTTCACTCAAGCGCCTGACCACGGTGCAGGCGATGATGCAGCGCGGTGTCGCCGCCGCCGAGGACCTGTTCCGGGTTATCGATACGTCGATTGAGACCGATACCGGCAGCCATGCAGTCAAGCGCTGTCGCGGTGAGATTGAATTGCGCGATGTTGTGTTGCGTTATCCAGGTCAGGTGTCGCCCGCGCTTGACGGAATCAGTTTGCATTGCCCGCCCGGAACCGTGACCGCCTTGGTCGGGCGTTCGGGCAGCGGCAAATCGACGTTGGCGAGCCTGATTCCGCGCTTCTACGAACCGGATTCGGGCAGCGTCCTGCTCGATGGTGAGCCATTGTCGGGCTGGAAACTTGAAAGCCTGCGTGGGCAAATTGCCTGGGTCGGCCAACAAATCATCCTGTTCAACGACACGCTCGCGCGCAACATTGCGTATGGCGCACTCGGGGGCGCTACGCGCGCCGCGATCGAAGAAGCGGCGAAAGCAGCCAATGCGATGGAGTTCATCAGTCGATTGCCTGCGGGCCTCGACAGCCAGTCAGGCGAGGGCGGGGCATTGTTGTCCGGCGGCCAACGACAACGCATCGCGATTGCACGGGCCTTGCTCAAAGATGCGCCCCTGCTCATTCTCGATGAAGCGACCAGCGCGCTCGATACCGAATCGGAACGCCTGATCCAGGATGCGCTCAAACGTCTGCTGCGCGATCGCACGGTGATTGTCATCGCACACCGACTTTCGACCATCGAGCATGCCGATCAGATCGTTGTGCTTGATGAGGGCCGCATCGTCGAGCGCGGCACTCATCGCGAATTGCTTGATCGCAACGGGCACTATGCTGCCCTGCATCGCGTGCAATTCCGTGACGACGAGACGCTCACTCAAGATCAGTCATGAAGCAAGTAGACATCGATCGCATCTGGTATGGCGGCAAGCCTGCACCGTTGTGGATGCGCATGCTGGTGCCGGTGTATCGCTTGCTTCGCGCCCTTGTTCTCCTGAGTTGGCAAAGCGGATTACGCAAGCCTGCGCGGCTGCCAGTTCCGGTCATTGTCGTTGGAAACATCACCGCAGGCGGTACCGGCAAGACGCCACTTGTGCTCGCTTTGATCGAGGCCTTGCGCGAGCGCGGCTGGAAACCCGGCGTGGTCAGTCGCGGCTACGGCGGCTCGGCAACCGCGCCGAGACTGCTCGACGACAACGCCGATCCGGCGATCGTTGGCGATGAGCCGAGCTTGATTCGTCATCGCAGTGGCGTGCCTGTTGCGATTGGCCGCAACCGTGTCCAAGCAGCGCGCTTGCTTCTCGATTCCGGAATTGACGTGATCGTCGCCGACGATGGCTTGCAGAATCCGTCGCTGGTACGTGATATCGAGATCTGTGTGATCGATGGGCAGCGCCGCTTCGGCAACGGCCATTTGCTGCCCGCAGGACCACTACGCGAGCCGACCTCACGTTTGCGCAATGTGGATTTCGTTGTCTGCAATGGCGGAGAGCCCCGGAACAACGAAATTCCCATGGGTTTGAAGGGAGACAAGGCGGTGAGCCTCGTTGCGGGCGCCGAACCGCGATTGCTGTCCGAATTCTCCGGCTCAACGGTTCATGCCGTTGCGGGGATTGGAAATCCCCAGCGATTCTTCCAAAGCCTGCGGAATAGCGACATCGAGCTGATCGAACACGCGTTCACCGATCATCACGCGTTGAACGCTGAAGATCTCGCCTTCGGCGATGCACTACCAATCCTGATGACCGAGAAAGACGCCATCAAATGCATGCGCATCACCGATTCACGTTACTGGAAAGTGCCGGTCAGCGCCGAATTGCAGGCATCTTTCTTTGATATGTTGGACGGAAAACTCCGCCGGGCGCCATAGCGACTGCAACGAAAATTGTCAGGCCAAGCCCGAAAAGGGTCGAAGAAACGAAGACGTATGGCGAGATTTTTGTATCGCTCTTATAAAAGCCATGTGTATTTGTGGCGGCATTGAGGCTCAGTCCCGCTGCTCCAACTTCTCACTATGCGGTAGCGTTTTTGTGGGAAGCGGCTAAAGCCGCTTCCCACAGTTGCTCCCAACGCTCCCACTCCCGGCTATAAGCCATCCAGACGTCCAAACGCCCAAATAAAAGTTACGCCTGAAACCAGCAAAGAATTGTGTTGACACATTCTTCCGGCATCGGTTACGTTCGAGTCATGACGCAGCGCAGCAACGCCATCAGCACACTCCAATCGGGCCGAATTCCGTTAGACGCGGCGTGTTTGCGCGCGACGCTCGGGCTCGTACTTGTACTTGGA
>JBBQTY010000309.1:0-3620 GCA_038234445.1 Lysobacterales bacterium | reverse complement strand
GCCCTCCGAAGGCGGTGGTCGGGGGTTCGAATCCCTCCGGGCGCGCCAGATTGAATCGAGATCGAATTGAAAGAGCGTCTTCACTAAGGCCGCCCGTTCTTGGGATTTCGCGAGGTCAGTATCGATCATCTGCACGCGCGTTCGATCGTGCGCGTCAAAGTTGCGGTTCGCTCAGCATTGTTCGACCAGGTTCATCAATGAGGCATAGGCGCGTCGCCAGGCTTTCAGTGTGGTGCCGTGGGGCGCGAGTACGCCGTTCAATGCGATAGCGTGTGACTCACGAAGCAGGTTCTGGATGCTTGCCAAGCCAGTTTTTGCAAACTGGATTTGCTGGTGCTGAGCATTCGGGTAGATCGCGTCCAGCGATTCACGCCATTCCAACCACCAATTCTCAGCGGCGATTGGTGATTGCTCCATGGCTAGCCACCACAACGAGATGGCGCGTCCAACATCTTTGGCGAATCGTGGCGGGTTGCCGGGCAAGTTGGCGATCGGCGTGGTGTCGGGTTTGGCATGTTCAAGCAGATGAGCCAGAGCCATGCGCGCTGGCTTCGCGATTCGCAGGCCATAGTCGCTCACTGCAGCCGAGTGAACGGCCACCGGCATGTAGCGATAGCAAGGCAGCCCGAAATAGCCCATTTCGGTCTCGAATCGGCGCCAAACCTTCCGCCCGCTCTGGTCAGGCTGCGGTTCTCCGAGCAACTCGACGAACCAGTTTTCTTCATCATCAGGTGGACTCAGGCGCAGGGCGGGCAGCTGATCAACTGGAGTGGCTGCGTTTCCTGGTTGGATTCCATTCGGAAAACGCGGGTGCCAACCTCGTTCAAGCAATTGTCGGCCGAAGATTTCAGCGGTAGTAATTGCATCGATGGCCGGTCGCAGCAACAGATCGATGTCCTTGGTGGCAACTGATCCCGAGCCGGAAACATCACGAAACGACCAAGCGCTGGCGATGCTGCCGATGACCACGATATTGCTTTGCAGATCGGTGGGCACGCGCTCGGCAATTCGACGCAGCAGTTCGGCTGGATCAAGTAGCCCGAGAGCGCTCATTGACGGACTGCTTTAGCGTATTGCATCGCTTGCCGACGGAGGTTCATATCCAGAAGCGACAGGAAGACATCCATCTGCGGCGCACTGCGGACGCTGTCGATCACGTCGGTTCGAAATTCGGTTTCGTCGGCGCGTACCAAGGTGACCATGACCGGCGCCGGCGCCAGCACATTGGGTTCGTACTCCAATCCATCATTGAGCTTGCGCAGACTATTTGCATCGAACGCCTTGGCGTCGCGTGGCACAAAGGCAACGAGATCGAGGCGCGGCGTGCCGGACAGATCGAGATTGGGAACTTCGGCTTGGGCCACGGTGGTTCCTGACAAGGCGATCTGGCTCCATGGACTGTTTGATTCTGCAGCAAGCAGCCGCAAGGCGCGCTGCAGCAGCTCGGCAGGTGAGCGAATCTGCGCGCCGCGCTCGAATCGAAACTTGAGGGTCTGTGGGAGTGCCTGCACCTTTGCAAGCAGCTCTATCGACAAATTTTCGGGAATCAGGTCAGCATGGCTGCCGCGCCGATCGCGACCCCAAGTCTGGAGAACGCCCGCGCGCTTGAATTCTCCCAACGCATTACGCACCGGGGTCTGAGACGCGCCGATCTTCTCGATGGTGTTCTTGACCGACCACTTACTGTCGTGCGCCAAGCTAGCGCCAATCAGCAGCCTGAGGACTTCCGCCCGATAGTTGGGTCGATTGAGCGGGATCAAGCCGTGCTCGCCTGACTTCGGACTTCCATCTTGCCTCTTTTGCGTTTTTGCCGGATCGACTTGCAATTGCATGCGCTTGGCAATATCGGGTTTGATCGCCTGCATCAGGCGATCCCATTCCGATTGAACGGTTTCGATGCTGATCGCTGAATTCACGATGCGGACGATGGTCGTGGACTTGCTGTCTGCCAACTCCGCGGCGACGTTGAGTAGCTCCGCGCGGAAGTCACGGGTATTGCGCAGATTTCGCAAAGTCTTGCTGAATCTTGTCGCCATCGAGGTGCGCTGCATAGGGGAAAGCTCCCTGTTATTCTGCATACATATAATGATTCTGCAAGTACTTTATAACTCTGCATGCAGTGCACAGTGCCACCATGGCAAGCGGGGGAAAGATCGAAAGTTTCCGCTTTGCTGACTCAGTCGACACTTCAACGCGACGATCTGTACGGCGCGGATCGCTTCGATTTCATCGTCGCCACGATGAAATCCGCTGGCACGGAAACCGCCAGGTCCACGGCACACTCGCTTCGTTGACCGCGCGTTTGCATTGCGACCAGCGCTAGAGAATCGAGCGGTCGCGAAGTCTCAATTCGATGCGCTTGGAGACGCGCGAAAAGGGCGAGCTTTCTCCTCCGTTTTGTGGACTTTCCTGAATCACAGGAACCAGGCAAGGGACTGACAGGGCGGTTCACACGGTATTTGCAGTGGTCGGTGTATGCTCGGAGAATGGGGTTTCGATCAACATTGCTGCGCGTGGTAATAGGCCTTGGCATGATCCTCAACGGGTCGCCATTTGCCATGGCCGCTGCTTCCAATGGCATGCACGATCACGCTGCAATGCAAGTATCAGCTCAGAAGGCTGGAGGCGCTGTCTCGGCGCTGCCCCCTTGCCATGAAACAGCAGCAACAGTTGGCGTGCTGCCCAATCAACAGGCGCCGACCGCGAAGGCTGCAACGCTGGCGAAATCCAGTCATCATGTACCGGATTGCTGTAAGGCCGGGCATTGCAAATGCGCCTGCGTCCACTCGGCAGCGACGTTGCCGTACTTTAAGTGGATTGTGGCTGCCGAAATCCACGCGTCGATTGTTCGCCATGTTGAAGCGACGCTTCCTGCGCCGCTCCTGCCGCAGCTGAGTCGTCCTCCCATCACTTGAGCGTCTGATGGTGCCTTCGGGCACTTCGATTGCATTTGTTTCGCGTGCGCGCGAGGCGTGAAATGCAGTCGTTGCCTGCGCGTGATGCGCAGTCGATCCTTCGACTTGCCAAGGTGATAGCGATGAATTCCCGTTTTCTTTATTCCACCATCGTCACGCCGATGACGGCATCGCGCCGACGATTTCTACAAGGCCTTCTGGCGGGTGGCGCAGTCGCCACGCTGGGGCTTCGACCTCAGGCAGGCTGGGCGCTTGATGCATCCGCCAAGGCGCAAACGCTTTCCGGTACACAGTTCGATCTGACCATTGCCGAGACTGCGACCGGATTCACCAGCGCGCAACGTTCTGCGACCACGGTCAACGGATCGATCCCGGCTCCGACCTTGCGTTGGCGCGAGGGTGACACGGTCACCTTGCGTGTGACCAATCGATTGCGCGTACCGAGCTCGATCCACTGGCACGGCATCCTTTTGCCGACCGGCATGGACGGCGTGCCGGGCCTGAGCTTCGACGGCATCGCGCCGGGCGAGTCCTTCGAGTACCAATTCGCGGTCAAACAATCCGGCACTTACTGGTACCACAGCCACTCACGTTTCCAGGAACAGACCGGGCTTTATGGTCCAATCGTGGTCACGCCCAAGGATGGCGAGCGGTTTCCGACGCAGCAGGATTACGTGGTGATGTTGTCGGACTGGACCGATGAAG
>JBBQTY010000308.1:0-3625 GCA_038234445.1 Lysobacterales bacterium | reverse complement strand
AATGTTCATACCGTTTCCGTATCCGTTTCGTCGTCCGAAAGGCATGACCCCGGAGGAATACTCCGACGATTGCGTGCGTCACTTCGCACGCCTGTTCGAAACCGAATACAACGGCGTCTGGGATCCAAAAGTCGGTCAGGCCGAATACGCCGCGTTCTATGTCGAGCCGATCCAGGGCACCGGCGGCTACGTGATTCCGCCGATGAATTTCTTCAAGGATCTGAAGAAAGTGCTCGACCAGTACGGCATCCTGATGATCGTCGATGAAATCCAGATGGGCTTTTGGCGCACCGGCAAGCTCTGGTCAATCGAGCATTTCGGCGTGACCCCGGATGTCATCGTATTCGGCAAGGCACTCACCAACGGCCTGAATCCGCTTTCCGGCCTGTGGGCGCGCGAAGAGCTGATCAACCCGACCATCTTTCCGCCAGGTTCCACGCATTCGACGTTCAACTCCAATCCGCTCGGTACCGCGCTCGGACTTGAGGTCATCCGCATGGGTCACGAACTCAACTACGCGAAAACCGTGCCTGAAAAGGGTGCGTATTTCCTCGCGGGCCTGCGTGACTTGCAGAAGCGCCATGTCGAGATCGGCGATGTCGACGGGCTTGGTCTCGCGCTGCGCGCCGAGATCTGCACCGATGACGGATTCAGCCCGAACAAGGCCTTGCTCGACCGCATGGTCGACATCGGGTTGGCCGGCGATCTGCGCCACAACGGCAAGCCGATCGGCCTCGTCCTCGACGTCGGCGGCTGGTACAAGAATGTGATCACCTTTGCGCCTTCGCTCAACATCTCCTACGAGGAGATCGATCTCGGTATCAGCCTGCTTGATCAGCTGTTGACGCGAGCCAAACGCGCTTGAACAAATGGGTGCCGCCAATCTCGGCGCCACGATGGGTGGCCCCGAGACTGCGCAAGCCGAAGAAATCAGGGGGCTTGGCGAAGCAGCAAGGTTGCGTTGAGGCCACCAAAAGCAAACGAATTCGACAAAGCGGCATTCACCCGAACGGAGCGTGCCGTATTCGGTACGACATCGAGATCGCAAGCGGGATCAGGCTCAGTGTAGTTGGCCGTCGGCGGCACCACGCCTTCACGCAAGGCACCGATCACGGCTACGAGTTCGAGCGCGCCGGAGGCACCGAGGGCATGACCATGCATCGACTTCGTCGACGACACCGCAAGACGATCGGCATGCGCGCCAAACAGCGCGCGAATGGCGCGCGTTTCAGTGGCGTCATTGGCCGATGTGCCGGTTCCGTGGGCGTTGATGTAGTCGATATCCTCGATATTCAAAGCCGCGTCTGCCAACGCGCGGCGCATCGAACTGGCGGCACCGATATCCGATGGCGCGACGATGTCGCCTGCGTCGGAACTCATGCCGATACCAGCCAGCTCGGCGAGGATCGTCGCACCGCGCTGGCGCGCATGCTCGTAGGTTTCGAGGACGAACATGGCCGCGCCTTCCGCAAGGACCAGACCGCGACGATTGCGGCTGAACGGTCGACAGGTATCGTCGGCGAGGACACGCATTGCCTCCCACGCGCGCAGATTGGCCAGCGAGAAGCAGGCTTCGGTTCCGCCGGCAATCGCAACATCGGCGAGCCCACAGCGAATCGTCTGCACGGCTTGGGCGATGGCGTGATTCGACGACGCACAGGCACTGGCGACGGCAAACGAGGGTCCGGTCAAACCGTGCTCCATGCTGATGTGGCTGGACGGCGCATTGATCATCGCGCGCGGAATACTCAAGGGATGAAGACGCGGCGACTTGTCTGCGTACAGACGTCGACTTTGCTCGTCACGGGTTATTTCGCCACCGACTGCGGAGCCAACGACAACGGCGGTTCGATCGCCGAGCGCGGCAACGGAAAAATCGATTCCGGATTCGCTGACCGCCTCACGCGCGGCGAGCAACGCGAACTGGGTGAAGCGGTCGAGCAAAGGCAGGCTTTTTTCAGAAAAATGAGCAGTGGGATCAAAGCCCTGAACCTGGGCAGCAATGGCCACGCGCAGCTGGTCCGCTTGCGGGTGATCAAGCGCTCGGATGCCACCGCGACCTTCGCGCAGATGGCTCCACAAGACGTTGGCCCCGAGGCCGAGCGCACTGACCGCGCCATGACCGGTGATGACGACTCTGCGCATGGCGTTGTTCCTGATTCAGTCGGTGATGGCGGGCGCGCTTTTCGCGTCGAGCTCGCGCTGTACGGCAATGACCAGACCCTGCACGGTGTCGGACTTCAGATCGGCGTCGGCATCGGACAAGGTCACATCGAATTTCTCCTCGATCTCGAAGATGATCTCGATCGCATCGAGCGAGGCAACGCCAAGATCCTTGAGGGTCGATTCGGGGCGAATGGTGGCCTTGTCCAGTTTGGCCTGGTCGGCAACAATCGCGAAAATCTGTTCCTGCACACTCGAATTCATCAGCGGAGTCCTTGTGCCCTTTGGCGGCCGGGAAGGCGGGCCACTCGTGGATAGTCATTCTGAGTCTAGGCGCGCAATCTTGCATGAGGCTTTCATCAACCAGCTCGAACCGAGCACGATGGTCGATGCCTTTCTGGCCTGCCCGCCCGCAGGATTCGTCGCACGTATCGGTGTATCGGGTACGCCGATGTTCGAGGCCGACTTCGAACTGTTGACGACCGCCGATGAAAGTTTGCGCAGACGCCTCGCTCGGCTGCCAGGCTATCGTCACTGGTCACGCCTGCTTCGTTGGCGCACCGGCTTCGTCGGCACTACGGTCTCGGAGTACGCCCTGTTCCCTTGCGCCAGCGATCCCGGGCAACTTCTGCTCGAGTTCAAGAAAGTACTGAGTCCTCGCCACCGCCTGACCATCATCAAGGACATTCCGCAATCCTCGGCGCTGCTTGATGCCACCCAAAATGCGTACGCCGACAGGTTTTGCGCGGCCGCGGTTGACGCCGGCTTCGTCCTGGTTGAGGGCCAGGCTCTGGCCTATGTGCCGATTGATTTTTCCGATACCGACGCTTATTTGGCGCGCCTCAGCGCTTCACGGCGCAAGGATATCCGGCGCAAACTGCGCTCACGTGCCGGATTGGAGATTGCTTCACTGGCGACGGGCAGTGCGTGTTTTTACGATGAGATGATCATGGCCGAGTTCCAGGCACTGTTCGAGCAGGTCTACGCACAGAGCGAGATCCATTTTGATCATCCGCAGCCTGCGTATTTCGCCCGCTTGTTGCGTGAGCCCGGCAGCGGAGGCATCGTCTTCACTTACCGCCGTGGAGGGCGCCTGATCGGTTGGAATCTCTGCTATGAAATGGCCGGCAAGCTGGTCGACAAATACGTCGGCTTTCGCTATCCCGATGCGCGCGAAAACAATCTTTATGCATTGAGCTGGATGCACAATCTTGACTACGCCGTGCAACAGGGCCTCACCCACTACATCGCCGGTTGGACCGATCCCGAGGTCAAGGCCCGACTCGGTGCGAGTTTCACTTTCACTCGGCATGCGGTGTACGCGCGCAACCCACTGCTGCGAGCACTTTTGCGTCGGATCTCCGGCGCGTTCGAAAGTGATCGCATGCGCCATCATGAAATGACGCGCTGACATGCCGACGCCGATCATCATCGACATCGATCAATCACTCGACCATTATCC
>JBBQTY010000307.1:0-3636 GCA_038234445.1 Lysobacterales bacterium | reverse complement strand
GGTTACGCGCGCGTTCGTGATCCACTTGATATGGCGCTGGCGCAATTCGGATTCGAGCAAGCTCTTGGAATCGCCAACGCCACCGAGGCCCATGTGACCGATATACGGTTCCGCCGTTACATAGGTCATTGGCACGCGATCGCGCAGCTTGCGCTTGCGCAGGTCGGCATCGATGATCATGGCGAACTCGTAGGCTGGGCCGAAGCAACTCGCTCCCTGCACGGCTCCGACCACGATCGGACCGGGGTTCTTGAGGAATTCCTCATAGGCCTGCCAAGCCCTCTCCGAGTGCCCGCCGGTGCAGACTGATTGCGTAAATCCGACTTCAGGGCCGAGGCCAGAAATCTCGTCGAAGGCCAGGCGCGGGCCGGTGGTGATCACCAGATAGTCGTAATCGAGAATCCTACCATCGACTAGGCGAACCTGATTGTCCTTGGGCAAAACCTTTTCAGCGGCGCAGTGGACG
Source organism: Lysobacterales bacterium (assembly GCA_038234445.1). Lineage (GTDB taxonomy): Bacteria > Pseudomonadota > Gammaproteobacteria > Xanthomonadales > Rhodanobacteraceae > Dokdonella. The sequence continues at coordinate 3,170 of JBBQTY010000307.1, read as the reverse complement.
AATTCGATGGCATGCTTCGCAAGCGCTGGCGCGGCATCAATGCGGATGTCGGATGGCTTGCGCCAGCCAATCGCAACCCACGGATTGGACGGCGTGAAATTGAACTGCGGACTATCGCCCACCACCGTTATCGCATGATCCTTGCCGACCGCCGCGCGAATCTCGTAGGCCGCCGCCATGCCGCCGAGGCCTGCACCCAAAACAAGGATCTTCGCCATGATGGTTACTCCACGTGATGATAGAGAGCGTGCGCCGTGATTGCGCTTAGCGGCGTGACTTGAATCAAGTTCATTCTAAATAAGTAGTTGCTAATATACAAGCTTCTTATTTAGACTGCAGCCATCGGGCCGAAGCGAATGGCTGCCGCATTTCTCTGGAACCCCATGTCCATCATTGATCCCCATGCCCTCGGCGCCATGCAGGAACGTGCCGAGGAGGCTTCACAACTGCTCAAGACGCTGGCCAATGCCCAGCGGCTGCGCGTGCTCTGTTTGCTCGTCGGCGGGGAGATGACCGTGGGCCAGATCAACGACGAACTCTCCGACCTGAGCCAGTCCGCGCTATCGCAACATCTGGCCAAGCTCCGCGACGAAGGCATGGTCAGCACGCGACGCGAGTCGCAGACGATCTGGTACCGGCTTGTCGAAGGTCCAGCTCAGGGGGTGATCGCGACCTTGTATGGAATCTATTGCGGCCCGGCGTCGCCGTAGGTATTCCGAAGCCGATACTTCTACGGCGACCCCAACGACGCGGTGTCCGAATGAATCGGCGCCGATGGCGACCGTAGCCAAGAATTTTCGAAAATTCCGATCTCCATCTGACCAGGATCAAGATGGAGATGCGAATCGTTCGCGAGAATGTCGGCGAGCGGAACTTCGGTTAGAAGAGGTACCCGCGCCTTCCAGGCTTGGCGGAGCACATCAATGATGGCGGAAAACCTCTCACTGCGATTTCCCAACGCGCACACGATCCAGGCCGAAAGCATCAACCTCGGTTTCATCCTCGAATTTTCGACGCCGGAAGATTCGGACTCGCGCCTTGCCGAGCTGCCGGCTTTGCTCGCCAGCGCGCCGCATCGGATGATGTTCTTCGCCGGAACCGCAGCGATTATTGTCTCGATGCTGTGGTGGGCATGCGTGTTGGCTGGCGGCTATTTTGGTTTTGCAGTGCCCGTCGCACCGGTGCCGCCTGGCTGGGCGCACGCGGTGTTCACCCAATACGGCATGCTGCCATTCTTCATCTTTGGATTTCTGCTGACCGTGTTCCCACGCTGGATGGCGCAACCGGCATTGAGTCAGCGCCACTACGTACCGGTCTTCATCGGTGTGTTTGGTGGCTATCTGCTCGCGCATATCGGACTGCTGAATCTGAAGCCCTTGCTGATCACCGGCTTGCTGATGATGCTCGGTGGCTGGGCCTACGCCTTGTTCGTGCTTGGTCGGATTCTGCTGCGAAATGGCGCGAACGATCGAACGGGTTTGTCGTGCTTCTCGGCGCTTGTTCTGGGTTTCATCGGCTTGGGCGCATTCGCTGCATTCACGCTCGGTGGATCGGCCGAATGGGCGCTGGCCTCGATCAAGATCGGTACCTTCGGCTTGTTGTTGCCGATCTATTTCACGGTCATCCAGCGCATGCTGCCTTTCTTCAGCGCGAGTGCGATCGGCCCGAGCTACACGATGTTCAAGTCGACGTGGAGCCTGCCGGTGTTCTGGCTGCTTTCGCTGAGCCATCTCGTTCTTGAAATCATGCATCGGCCGCAGTGGCTGTGGCTCGTGGATATGCCGCTGACCGTATTTTTCATCTTCCACTGGCTCAATTGGCAACCGTGGAAATGCATGCGACCAGGTCTGCTGGCTGTGCTGCATATCGCGGCGGCGTGGTTGCCAGTCGCGTTTGCACTGTTCGCGATTCAAAGCATCCTGATTTTTTCCGAATCTGCCACGAGTATCGGTCGTGCGCCCGTGCATGCGCTGACTATCGGCTTCTTTGGATCGATGCTCGTGGCCATGGTCACGAGGGTGACCCAGGGCCACTCGGGCAGGCCACTCGAAATGGGTCGAATCCCGTGGTTGACCTTTATTCTTTTGCAGGCGGTGGTATGTATCCGAGTGCATGCCGAACTCGCATCCAACATGCCGCTGTGGCTGGTGATTGCGGCGTGGGCATGGCTGATTGCCTTCCTCCCCTGGGTGCTTCGCTCGATCTGGATCTTTTCGACCCCGCGTATTGACGGCAAGCCAGGTTGACCGGAGCTATCGAGAACGCGCCGAACCGCATCAACACTCGATGACGTTGACCGCGAGACCGCCGCGCGAGGTTTCCTTGTACTTGTCGCGCATGTCGCGGCCGGTCTCGCGCATGGTCTTGATCACCTTGTCGAGAGAGACGCGATGCTTGCCATCACCTCGCATGGCCATGCGTTGTGCGTTGATCGCCTTGACCGAGCCCATCGCATTGCGTTCGATGCACGGGATCTGCACGAGGCCGCCGATTGGATCGCAGGTCAGGCCGAGGTTGTGTTCCATGCCGATTTCGGCGGCATTCTCGACTTGCCCGAGCGAACCGCCGAGCGCAGCGGTGAGTCCGCCGGCAGCCATCGAGCAGGCGACGCCGACTTCGCCCTGGCAACCGACTTCGGCGCCGGAGATCGAGGCGTTTTCCTTGTACAAAATGCCGATTGCGGCGGCGGTGAGCAGGAAGTCGAATACCTTGGCTTCGCTGGATGCCGGGCAGAATCGGTCGTAGTAATGCAGCACTGCGGGAATGATCCCGGCCGCGCCATTGGTCGGCGCAGTGACCACACGCCCGCCAGCGGCGTTTTCCTCGTTCACCGCGAGCGCATACAGGTTCACCCAGTCGAGCACGGTGAGCGGATCGCGCAGTGCCGCTTCCGGGCGCGCTGCAAGATCGTCGTGCAAGGTCGGTGCGCGCCGCACAACATGCAGGCCGCCGGGCAAGGTGCCCGCATTGCGGGTGCCGCGGGCGACGCAATCCTGCATTGCATTCCAGATCGCATGCAGGCCTTCGTTGATCTCGGCATCGCTGCGCCAGACGCGTTCGTTGGCGAACATCAGCTCGGCAATGCTGAGATTGTGCTGCGCGCACAGTGCCAGCAGTTCATCGCCGGATGCGAACGGATACGGCAGTACGGTGGTGTCGGCGACGATGCG
>JBBQTY010000306.1:0-3679 GCA_038234445.1 Lysobacterales bacterium | reverse complement strand
TCAAATCCGGTCCCATTCAATCGTCTCTTCGTGGGAACTGCATTCCTGCCCAGGATTTTTTCTCGCCACGACAGCAAATTCAACTCGATGGCTTTTGATGATCTATCGCGCTTTGACGTCCTTTTCGTTCTATCCCAAATGTCAAACTGCTACTGCGACACCCGCGCAACGGAGAAACTCACCGGCAGATTTGGCGTTGCGCGAGATCTATCGCACACCAGAGCCGCGTTCTCGTCGACGTTGGCAAACTGACATGCCAACGATTGCCGATCCTGCGCTCCCTAAAGATCACTACGGTCCTGGTCGGACTACACCCCCTTGTTGCTACCGAATGCTCGCGTGTCCATCAGTGCCGTTGTCCCCGAAGAGGTATCGCTGATGAGCCTCCAGCCGGCATGACTGGCACCTTTGATCAGCTCCCATTGAGCGCCGCTCGCAGAGGCTCCAGCTTTTTGAGCTGGGCGGTTCCGGGTTCGCCGAGCGCCGTGAATATCTCGGTCGCCCGATCAAGGGCAGTGCGTGCTTCGGACTTGCGTCCTTGCGCAACACGTACGCGCGCCAAGCTCGCATAAGCGGCACCCGCGAAAACACTTCCCTCGCCGAGGTGATCTCGCCCGATCACGATACTTTTTTCGGCCAGCGGCTCTGCCTCGCCGATCCTGCCCGCGGCCACATAGGCATCAGCAAGATTGCGGCGGGGCGCGAATGCCGTTTGGCTCTCCTCGTCAGCCTTGTCAACTGCGATAATCAGCGCTTCTTGCAGTATTGGAATCGCCTCGGCAGCCTTGCCTTGCCGGGTTAACATGACGCCGAGGTTGTTCATCATCTCGGCAAGTTCGGTGGTTGGGCCGAACAGCTCGCGACGCAATTCGACGCCCTCTCTCATCCCTGAAATCGCGATATCGAATCGACCCAGCATGTAGGCCGCATTCGCGCGGTTGTTGACCGCAGCCAATCCCGCCGATGAGCGTGCAAGCCCCAACGAGGAATACAGCGCGATACATTCGTCAGCGCGGGCAAACGTCTCCTCGACGCGGCCCGCTGAAAGCAACACAAACGAGAGATCGCTCACCCCGGCGGCAAGTTCGCGATCAGGCTTGCTGAGCAGCCTGCGGCGCTCCGCGTTCGACTGCTCCAAAGTCGCAATGGCTGCGTCGACGTGGCCCTCCGCCAACTCGATCTTTGCTTGCGTACCTCGGCTGACATTGAGATCGAGCAAATTTCGGCTGTCCTGAGCGATCCAGAACGATTGCGCTTGATCGAGCAGCACGCGCGCACGCACGCTATCGCCCGCTTCGTTTTCAACCTGAGCCAGGTTGTAGCGTGCACTGGCTAGCACATTCGGATCGGCTTCGATGCCTGGCCAGAGCAGCAGACGCTCCAGCACAGAGCGGGCGCTTTCTTGCTCCCCGAGATGCAGGTAAAGCTCTCCGAGCATCAGCGCGATGTTTCGGCCTGCACTGGGCTGATCCTTGTAGGTTTCAAATACACGGTCTGCATTCCGTTTTAGCAGGCCGCGCACAACGTCCTTGTCGGTATCACTACCCTCACCCGCTTCGCCGAACATCAACATGATGTAGTCGCGGACACCGCGGGAACGCTCGGCCTCCGTTTCAGCCGCGTCGCGCTGCAAGCGTGTTTCCCGAATCTGCCACGCCATGCCGACCACCCCGGCAAGTACAGCCAGCGCGCTCAAGCCAGCCAAACCGACCGCCAGGCGATTGCGTTTCACGAATCTGCCAAGCCGGTATCCGAAACGGTTGGCGGTGGCACGCACTGGCGCACCATCCAGCCAGCGCGTGAGATCGTCTGCGAAAGCCTGCACAGTCTCATACCGCCGCTCAGGCTCCTTTGCCAGTGCCTTTTCAACGATGCGCGCGAGATCCCCATTTACGAGCCGTCGGTAGCCGCGCAGTCCCGTTGCGCGCGAGGCAAGCCGCGAATCCGGCGTGCTCGACTGCTCTCCCACCGTCCGCAAAATGGCTCCAGCGAGAGGTTGTGGCTCTGTTTCCGCCACCGTGCGCGCCGCTGCTCCCGGATCAGTTCGATCCAGGGCATAGGGCAACACGCCGGTTACCATTTCGTACACGAGCACGCCCAACGAGTAGACATCTGCGGCAATTCCCACCGCACCGCCTGCGAATTGTTCGGGCGCTGCGTACTCAGGCGTCATTCCGTGGCGAGCGCCGATCGTGGAGGGAACGTTCTCGCTATCTGCATCGCTGGCGAGCAGGCCAGCCACGCCGAAATCCAGTAACCTTACGGCACCTGTCTCGTCTACCAGGACGTTGCCAGGTTTGAGATCACGATGCACGACGAGACGCGTATGCGCGTATTGAACCGCTGCGCACACATCGAGAAAAAGCTTCACGCGCTGGCGCACGGAGAGTCGCTGCGCGTCGCACCATCGCGTGATCGATTCACCACGTACGAATTCCAGAGCAAACCACGGCCGCCCTTCCGCAGCCACGCCGCCATCGATGAAACGTGCGAGATTGGGGTGGGATAGCCGCGCGAGGATGCGCCGCTCACGCAGAAACCGCGCATGCACATCATCGAAATCATAGCCGCGACGAATCAGCTTGATGGCGACTTCCTGCTTGAAATCAGTGCCTTCGCGCACGCCGCGATAGACGATACCCATGCCGCCACGGCCGATACGCTCGGCGACCCGGAACGGACCGAGCAAGCTGCCGATCAGTGCGTCTTCGGGATTCTGCGTGGGGGCGCTCGCAGACTCACCGAGTGTATCCAGCGTGCTGCCACTGTCATCGTCGACTCCGTGGACATCGGCGAGAGCTATTCGCGCCAGCATGGCCTGGATACGTTCGCGCAACGCCTCATTGCCTTGACAACGCGCAGACAGAAAACTCTCGCGCTCACTGGGAGCCGTGTCCAGCGCATCACGGAGTATCTGCAGCGATTCTTGTTCGTTGGGAATCATCAAATCTCCGCTTTTGAATACGCCGCCAGGCAATCTGCTTCGGCCCTGTCTCAAGGACTACGTGAATTTTCACGCAAACCCGACAGCCTTGGACTCGGAACCTCTTTCAAATTTGATTCCGATGAAAGAGGTTGCTGTACGCCCCTGATGGGTCGGCACTTTGCGCTGACTCCCCTCTACCCTGACCAAAAGAGTTCGATCACAGATCGAACCCACCAAACGCTGGATAGGACTTTTCGCTGACCAGCACCCTGCGCTATAAGCACAACACGCCGACGCATTTGCTTCACGTCTCAATGGTGTTTCAGTGATTCCCCGATGCAGCGCAGCAGGGCAATCACGCTACCGGATTCTTGCAGATGTCCATTCGCACGCGGGTCTGATTCAAGCCGGCCGATCTAGCCGCTCACGCAGCCATTCGCGCGCCGCCGACCAATCGCGATGAATGGTGCGCTCATCCACACCCAGCGTATCGGCAATCTCGGCAACGCTCAGGCCCATGAAATAGCGCAGTTCGACGACCTGTGACATGCGCTGGTGAGCGCCTTCAAGCTCGACCAGAGCCCCATCGAGCATGGCCAGGTCGGTGCCATCGGGGATCGGCAGTTCCAGTGCTTCGGAAAAATCATCGCGAATCCAGCGCCCACCGCGCTTTTCCGCCTGCGCCTTGCGTGCTCGGTCAACCAGTACCTGACGCATCATCCGCGCCGAAGCATTGAGCAGATGCGATCGATC
>JBBQTY010000305.1:0-3679 GCA_038234445.1 Lysobacterales bacterium | reverse complement strand
TGCCGAGCAACCCAATCGATGGTGACGAACTCGCGCGAACGGCTGCCATCAATGGCGTTGACGAGAAATCCTGTTGCGAACGCAGCGATTCACCAAGCATGACGATCGTACGACCGCGCGGATCGAGGATCGCTGCCACATCGAAGTTGAATTGACTGCGACGCTCTTCGAGCAGATCGCGAATCGAGGCAGCATCGACCACGCCCCCTGATTCCTCGCCGGCCGACATCGCATGTGAAACGTAGCCGACAAAACCCGGATTGCTGGCAAGGATCGCGGATTTCAATTCAAGCTCACGCTGCCGTGAACTCTCGGCGAATCCCTGGATTGATTGCATCGATGCCAGCACATGCCCATCGATCAGTCGCGTGACATCGCGGCTCTGCCACCAGGTTGCAGCGGCACCCGCGACACTGACGAAAAAAATCAAGAACAACGCCGTCCAAAACGCGCGTTTCTGCATACTCATGGTGAAACCCCCTGACGCAATCCTCAGTAGGATTTGCGCTCCTTGTTCAAATGGTCGACCACGCGAGGCTTGGTCAAAACGAGTTGCAGGGAAACCGGCGCCGTCAATGGCACGGTCAAAGCCTGCTCCTGCACGTTCGCACGCGGATGCCAGACCATCAACTTCCCGTGGCCGCCTGGGATGTTATCGAGCCTGAATTTTCCCAGCTTGTCCACAGCACTGATATAAGGCGTATCGACCACGAGCACATTGGCCTGCATGGATTGATGCACGTTGCAGTTGATCAGAACCAAGCCTGTTTTCTTGAAGGTGTAGTCAGCCGATTTGCCCTCACCGTAGATGCCAAGGTCGAAGCTCGACTGCGGGGTCACCGAAAACACGTTGTGCAGGATCTCGTCCTGATTGGGAAAACTGATCGTACTTCCCAGAGGAATAACCAACGAGGCAGGCTCGAACTGCTTGTTGTGCGTGTAGATGAGGTAGCGCCCGGGCTTTGCTTTTGCCTTCGCTTGATCAGGAATGAAATAGACCACGGCTTGGCCCAACTCGTCGGCGGTCAGAGCCTGTCCGCCGCCTGCAATCAGCTCGAGCTTGCCCTCAACGCGCGTTGCTGCAGCGATCGGGGTTGGCTCGGTGGCATCGGCGGGTGGCGTTGCCGCCACCACGGGCTTCATTGGCTTGGGTGTGACCGGTACCGTTGGTTTTACCTGTGCCGGCTTTTCTGCTTTCACGACCTTCGCAACTGCAGTGGGTGCAGCGGGTTTGACAACCTTCGGCGCCATTGGCTTTTCAACTTCCGTCGGCGTTGGCGAAGACACGATCGCGGGTGAAGGCGCAACAGACTCTGCGGGCTTCGCCGCTGCAGCAACTGGCGCTTGCGAGGGCTCTGCCTGCGTGACGAGCGGCGGTGCTGCTGTAGCGACGGGCGCAGAGGAATTACCCGCATCTGGCCGCGGCCCGCTGGCGCAGCCGGCGAGAATCGCCAGCACGCCAACGACAACCAACGTTTTCTTCATACCCATGATTTTCCCCGAATGGTAAGCGAGGCCCGCACGCCGGCAGACCTGAAACGGTCTATACGTTATCGATTGCTGTTTGGATGCACCGATCGTTTCTGACCGGATTACCGCAGCTGCGCAGTCTATAAAATGGTGTCCTGCGCACCACGGCGCTTCATCGGGTGGGAAGGTTAGCAGGTGTCGAAGCAAGCCTGTCCGACGCACTAAAACAATTGTTACCAGCGCGACAGCCTCGCCACGGCGGAACGAATCGGCAAAAAAAAGGTCTGCTACGCCCATCGGCGATGCAGACCTCGGTCAAACCACTTTGGCCCCACTTGTTCGGGGCCCGGCACGGAATCACTCCGTGTCCGGGGATATCGATTACTCGGCGCGATAGGTCCAGGCCTTCATCCAGTCGTCGCTGGCGCCGCTGAACGCGCCAGCATAGGGAGCCGGTTCAAAGAACGGATCCTCGACCAGACGACCTCCATTGATCACAGGCGAGTTCGGCTTTGGAAGATAGCCCTCCAGCATCGCGTCGGCCAGCGAATTGCCAGGCTGAGCGTTGAAGAAGGCGTCTGAAGTGAACGGCGCGCCATCCTCGGTCTTGAACGGCGTGGCGCAGTTGAGAAAGACATGATCAAGGGTAAGCGAACCGCTCAGTGCGTTCGGCAGTCCTGCGGCCGCATAGGTCGGTGCGTTGATGATATTCAGGCACGCCTTGCCCGCCTTGTCGTATCCCTTGACGACTCCGTTGACGATGTGACCACCGGTACCTTCCTTGAAACGAATACCGTCACCGGCCGTCGTTCCACCGATAAAGGTGAAGTTGGCAATGGTCGGCGTCGCGCGAGGCAATGCATCCTGGTTGTCGGCCTGATTGGACGCCTCGAAGCCATTGTCTTCGCCGAAACCCACACCCGTCTTCGAGTAGGCGTATTGCGCTTTGCCGCTCCAACCCTCATCCCAGTCAATCGAATCATCGCCGCCTTCGGTCACGACCAAGTGACGGAGGTTGGCGGTGCCACCGAAGAATTCGATGCCGTCATCGCCGCCGCGATAGGCCTGCAGATAATCGAGCACGGTTGCATCACCCACCGATTGCATCGTGAAAGCATTGACCTCGCGCCCCTCGGTGAACACATAGCCGCTGTAGCGGACCTGCACGTAACGCAGGATGCCCGAGCTGTCGTGCGGATTGTTGCCACCGTAACGCAAGCTGGGATCGAACTCGCTACGACAGTCAAACGGCGCGCTTGGACATTTGTTGTTCGGCGCGTTACCGGACAGGACGACACCACCCCAATCCTTCGGCGCCGGTTCGCGACTGCTGCTGACGCCATCGTCAGGACTCGTGAAAATGATCGGCGCATATGCCTTGCCGTCCGCAATGATGCGCGAACCGGGCTGTATATAAAGATAGTCGGATGTGGCTCCATTGCCGGTCAGAAGGGTCCCGGGCTGGATCGTCAATACGGTTTTGTTGGTGTTGTCGCCGCCGACCTTGACCAGTCCATCAAGCACCCAAGTCGTGTCGTTGGTCAGGGTCATGTTCTGGTTGATCTGGCCGCTGAGCACGCAACTGCGCGGCTGAACGCCAGCGATCGTTCCGGCGGGACACCCGGCAAATTTGGTCTTGTAAACGCACTTGTCACCCTTCTGCGCGATTCCGGACGCCAGCGATTGGGCGGGCGTGAGGGTCTGTGAAAGCGGCTGGAAACCACTTTCGGCACTGGGTACCACGTTGATCTTGATTTCCCCGCAACTCTCGACGCTGACATCCAGCGTACCGAGTATTTTCACCGTGGTCGGTTCGGATCCGGAAAAGGTGCTGCCCTCGAAGGTGCCGAATGTCTTTCCCGTCCAGGCGAACTCGAACTCCTTGATGTCGAAATTGGTCGTGATCCAGAAAGGTTTCCCGTTTGCATCGAAGGTCGAGCCGTACAGGAACAGGACTCTTTCACCGTTCTCGCGGGTGAGGACATCAACGTCCCAGCCCTTGTTTGGACGAGACGAATCTTTCCAGTTTCCAGAAAATACATCTGTGAGTGTGACGGCGGCATTCGCAGCCGCTGAGACGAGGCCTCCGACGACACATGCTGCAAGAACAGCACCCTTGATGGTTCGATTCATGCTGAAGTCTCCGTTGGTATTGGACGCGTGACAGTCATCGCAATTGATGCGATGGCTACGGTCTTCAAGAATGCAC
>JBBQTY010000304.1:0-3704 GCA_038234445.1 Lysobacterales bacterium | reverse complement strand
CTGCCGACTTGCGCTGAGTTTGGAAAACCGCGTGCTTTTCGGCGGTTCGCGAACTGGATCCATTGCGCGAATGAGTGCAACGGTTCATCGTGGTGGATTAATCGACACATCAGGATTCCACATGGCTCATGTACACGCTCCCGGTCTCGTTCTGCGAATGGATCCGGATGAGCTGATTCGCGAAGGGGCAACGTGCAGCTGTGCCGAGCATGAAGCCGTTCACGCCCAGCACTATTTTGTCTGCATCGAGGCGAACGCCAAGGATGGATTGTGGCTGCCATTGTTCAGCGGTCCGCGCATGGGCACGAAGGAGCTGCCGAACGCGTCGCGAACCGGCGATCCGCGCTGGGTCGGAACGTCTTCGCACTACAGTCCCGAGCAGATCTGGCGGGCAAGCCACAAAGCCGCACAGAGAGCGGCCACGGCTGCTCATGATTCGTCATCGGGAAAACTGCCGAACCGGATCAAGGCTGAGTTCCTGCCGTCGCCGTCTGAGTTCACGATTGCCGCGTCCGACTGACGTTGCATGGTAAGTCGAGATTTCCGCCCGCGACATGTGGCGGCAGATTAGGAGAGCCTTGGCAGGCTGATTAAGTTCTAGTCAGGCGGTGCGATACGCCTGCGGAACGTGGCTCAAAATACTCAATTTCCGCATGTAAACCGCGCTTTTTCGGTCCGATTCGCCTTGTCTCGCACTCGCCTGAACGAATTTCAACAGCCTGCCAGGCGTATTGGATATCGACTAGCGGCTGCGCTGGTCATGACTCGGGCTGCTGCGCGTAATCCTCCCGCAACATCCCGCCTTTACGGTTTACCGCTTTGGCCACGTTCCTTGTCGTGGCCGCGTCGTTGAGCGGAAATCAAAATGAAGTTGATTAAAAAACGCTGGCCGTCACGCAAGTTTCTGGCGCTTGGCATCCTCCTGCAGTTCTCGAGTATCACCGCGCAAGACAATATTGAATCCGCTGCCAGGGTCGCACCTGTGCCGGATGGCGCCGGCGATACGGTCAAGCTCAAGGGCGTCGAGGTGCAGGGCAAGGCAGGCGGCGGTAATCAGGCCTTGTATCTCGATGAAAAACGCATCGCGCCTGTGGTCACCGAGGCGCTCAGCGCAGAGCAGATTGCGCGCACTGGTGATTCCGATGCGGCAACCACGCTCAAGCGTGTACCTGGCCTCAGCCTGATCGACGGACGTTATATATACGTCCGCGGTCTAGGTGAACGTTATTCAAGCGTCTTGCTCAATGGTGCGCAGATCCCAAGTCCGGACTTTACGCGCCGGGTCGTTCCGCTTGATCTGTTTCCGAATGAATTACTCGATGGAATAGTTGTACAGAAATCCTATTCGCCGGATATGCCCGGCGAGTTCGGCGGTGGCACGGTGCTGCTGCGCACGCGGGAAATCCCGCGCGATCCGATTTTTCGTGTGCAGGGAACGCTCGGTTACACGGATGGGACAACCTTCAAGGATGGCCTGCGCTATGACGGAGGCGATTCGGACTGGCTCGGCGTTGACGACGGCAGCCGTGACCTGCCGGGTTCGCTATCAAGTGCGATTGCGGATGGAAGTTACCTGCGACCCCAGTCGGCCAACAATCCCGGCGGCGCAACGCCTGACCAGCTGCAGAGCTACGGGCGCGACCTCGCCCAGTCCGGCTTTTCTACACGCCAGCAGCGCATCGGGCCAAATGGAGGTTTCTCGCTCGGACTCGGTAATGGTTACCAGCTCAATGAAGACATCCGTCTTGGCCTGATCGCTGCGATCCGCTACAACCAGAAGTGGGACACCCGCGAGGAAACGCGCAACACCTACTCCGCCAGCGACAGCGGCCTGACGCGCGTGGGCAATCTCGATGTGGACAGCACCGAGCGTTCGATTGACACCAGCGCGTTCGTCGGTCTCGGTCTGGATATTGGCAAGTATCACCGGATCGGTTTGACCCTCATGCAGTTGCGCCAGACCGATGACCGCACGCGCATCAGCGATGGCGTGGTGGACAGCGTCGACTCGCGTTTCTACGAACTCAAATGGGTCGAAAACCAGTTGGCCGCGGCCCAGCTCACAGGCAAGCATCTGTTTCCAGCCCTGCATGATCTTGATGTGAGCTGGCAGTACACCAAGGCGCGCGCCAACCGCGACGTGCCAGATCAACGCAGCTATCGCTATGACTATTCCGGGGACCTGCTTGAATATTCACGGCGCTCGGACGCCAATGCGACTGCCTACGGTACGCTCGAAGACAATCAGGATGACTACGGTTTCAAGGCAACCCTGCCGTTCTATTTCGACAGTGGTTCGTCGCTGGCGTTGAGCGCGGGCGCAGGGCGCACGACGCGCGATCGTGATTCTTCAATCCGCACGTTCTCTTTGCAGCTCGCATCGGGCTCGCCGTTGAATGCAGGCCCCGCGTTCTTCTCGCAATCGATAGACGCTATTCTCGACGCGGCGAATATCCGCCCGGATGGCTTCGTGTTGCGCGAAGTGACCCGACCGACTGACAACTATTTCGCCAATCAAACCATCGACAGCGGCTTCTTCAACGCCGACCTGAATCTTGGTGCATGGCGCTTCATCGCAGGTGCGCGTCGCGAGAAGAATGACCAGTCGGTGACCACCTTTGATGTCGGCAATTCAAATTTTGATCCGATCGTCTCAAGCATCAAGGCGAGCGACTGGCTGCCCGCAGCCGGCATCACCTGGGCGTATAGCGACAACGCACAGTTGCGCTTCGGATTCAGCAAAACGCTGTCGCGCCCGGATTTTCGCGAACTCTCACCCGCGCCGTTCACGGATCCCGAGCTGGATATCGACACGATCGGCAACCCGGACCTGAAGACCACCCAGCTGCGCAATCTCGATCTGCGCTGGGAATACTATTTCGGGGGTCTCGACAGCCTTTCATTTTCCGCTTTCCAGAAGAAGTTCGAAAACCCGATCGAGAAGCAGCGCTTGCCAGGGTCGACACCGTTGCTAAAGCTCGACAACGCAGCAAGCGCCAACAATGTCGGTATTGAGATCGACGTGCAGAAAGATCTTGGATTCATCAGCGAACGTTGGCTCAAGAGTCTTGATCTGAGTGCATATCGACTCGGTTTCAACTACGCGCGTATTCGTTCGGAAATCACGCTTGATTCGGATTCTGGCGGATTCCAGACCAACCTGTCGCGGCCCATGCAAGGTCAATCGCCGTATGTCGCGAACCTGCAGTTCGGCTACACCGGCGAGGCGGATGAAGCCAACGTGCTGTTCAACCGCTTCGGCCGGCGTATTTCCGAAGTCGGCGTGCAGGGACAGCCGGATGTCTACGAGGAGTCCTTCAACAGTCTTGATTTCCTGTGGCGCCACCAGTTTTCCGGTGATTGGCGCGTGACCGTTCGCTTGCGCAACCTGCTGGATCCGAAAGTTCAGTTCACCCAGGGTGGGCTGGACACGCGTATCTACAGCCGAGGTCGTGAGGCACTGGTTTCGCTGGAATGGCGCCCCTCGAAATAGATCTGTCATCGTTTCTGCATCGTTGTAGCCAAATCGTCACCCGCGTGTCCATTCGGTGTCATCACCTGCTGTGCATTCTTGAAGACCGTAGCCATCGCATCAATTGCGATGACTGTCACGCGTCCAATACCAACGGAGACTTCAGCATGAATCGAACCATCAAGGGTGCTGTTCTTGCAGCATGTGTCGTCGGAGGCCTCGTCTCAGCGGC
>JBBQTY010000303.1:0-3706 GCA_038234445.1 Lysobacterales bacterium | reverse complement strand
TCGAAAAGTCTGCTGCGTTTCATTACCTGCGGCAGCGTTGATGATGGCAAGAGCACGCTGATTGGTCGATTGCTGCACGATTCCAAGTTGTTGCTCGATGATCAGCTGGCGACGCTGGAATCGGATAGCCGCCGTCACGGTACGCAGAACGGCGAGATTGATTTCGCATTGCTCGTCGATGGGCTCGCTGCTGAACGCGAGCAGGGCATCACCATCGATGTTGCCTACCGGTTCTTCGATACCGAGCATCGCAAATTCATCGTCGCTGATTGTCCGGGCCACGAGCAGTACACGCGCAACATGGCGACCGGCGCATCGACGGCCGACCTGGCCATCGTATTGGTAGACGCACGCAAAGGGCTGCTGACGCAGACGCGCCGGCACAGCTATATCGTTTCGCTGCTCGGAATCCGTCATGTGATTCTGGCGGTGAACAAGATGGATCTGGTCGACTACGATCAGGCGACGTTCGAACGAATCGCCGAGGACTATCGTCAGCTTGCCGATCAGCTCGGCATCACCGACGTGGTTTGCCTGCCGCTATCGGCATTGAACGGCGACAACGTGATGTCGGCCAGCATCCAGATGCCCTGGTATCAAGGCGACAGCCTGCTACGTCTGCTAGAAACCATTGACGTCAGCCGTCCCCAACGCAACCGGCCATTTCGCTTTCCCGTGCAATGGGTCAATCGGCCAAACCAGAATTTTCGCGGATTCTCGGGGCTGGTCGCCAGCGGTGAGATCCGCGTAGGCGATGAAGTCATCGTGTTGCCATCCGGCACGCGCACGCGACTTGCCGGTGTGATTAATCCACAGGGTGATGCCAGCGCCGCGAGTGAAGGCGAAGCCGTTACCTTGATTCTCGCAGACGAGGTTGATGTCAGTCGCGGTGACGTGATTGCCGCGGCTGATCATCCACCGGAAGTCGCCGACCAGTTCGCCGCGCACGTGCTGTGGATGGCGGATGCACCGCTGCTTCCTGGTCGCGGCTATTGGTTGAAAATTGGCAGTCAAACCGTCGGCGCGCAAATCACCGAAATCAAGCATCGCGTCGACGTCAACAGCCAGAAGTTCCTGGCAGCCAAGCGCATCAATCTCAACGAGGTGGCCTACTGCAACCTGATGCTCGATCAGCCGATCGCGTTCGAGGCGTATGCGGACGACCGCACGCTTGGTGGTTTCATCCTGATTGATCGGCAGACCAATGCAACCGTGGGCTGCGGCACGATTGATTTCGCCCTGCGCCGTGCGACCAATATCCACTGGCACCAGCTCGAAATCGGTCGTCACACTCGTGCAGCCATCAAGGGCCAAACGCCGTCGTGCCTGTGGTTCACCGGACTTTCCGGCTCGGGAAAATCAACCATCGCCAACCTCGTCGATCGCCGCCTGCACGCGCTGGGATATCACACCTACATTCTTGACGGCGACAACGTGCGCCACGGTCTCAACAAGGATCTCGGCTTCACCGATGAGGACCGTGTTGAAAACATTCGACGTGTTGCGGAAGTCGCCAAGTTGATGGTGGATGCGGGCCTGATCGTGTTGGTCAGCTTCATCAGTCCGTTTCGCGATGAGCGTCGCATGGCCCGCGAGTTGTTTGACGACAATGAATTCCTCGAAGTGTTCGTCGACACACCGCTCGAACTTTGCGAGCAACGCGATCCGAAAGGCTTGTATCGACGTGCGCGTGCGGGCGAGATCCCGAATTTCACCGGCATCAGCTCACCGTATCAACCACCCGAACATGCCGACATCCATCTGCCAACGGCTGACCTCACCATGGAGCAATCGGTTGAACGCGTGACGTCGCGATTGCTTGGTCCTTCATCCGACTCCTGAGCCGGGTATCGAACTGGACACACGACGCGTGCTTTTCCTGGAGTGCTGGCTTGGACCGTCATGACCGATATCGGACTTACCCATATTGCACTTCCCGTTCGATCGGTTGAATCGAGCGTCGCGTTTTATGCGCAATACGCCCGCATGAGCATCATTCACAGTCGCCCGGGCGTGACATGGATCAGCGATCGCACGAGACTGTTTGCCATCGTTCTCATCGAGACCGCTGGCGAGATAAAACCGCTTTTGCCCATGGCCCATCTCGGCGTGGGCGTCGCGTCACGCGCGGAAGTAGATCGCTTGTGCCTCCTCGCAATCCAGAATGGCTGCCTCGTTCGCGAAGCCGAGCAGATGGCGCCACCTGTCGGCTACTGGGCACTGATCAGCGATCCCGACGGCCACACGCTTGAAGTTTCCTATGGTCAGGATTTGGCTGGCATCGTGGCTGAGGAAAGATAATTTGCAGATTCGCTGGCACGTGACCAATGCGGGCGTCAGATCGAATCAATACCAAAGCAGCAATGCGAAAAACGATATCGAAGCACGCGTAACACGTCGAATTTTCAATTGGATGTCTGCCCACTCTCAGCGGGTGTACGATTTGTGCTTCCGGTCTGGAGTAGCGAATGAGCGAAAGTAATGAGCCAGGCAAGCCTCTTGCGGGCCGAACGATTGCAGTAACGGGGGCAAGCAAAGGTATCGGCCTGGCGATTGTCGAGCTGCTCGCGTCGAAAGGTGCGTCGGTTTTTGGGGGCGCCCGTGAGGTGGATGGTCTTCAAGTGTCGGGAGCGACGTTTTCTGTCCTTGATGTCACGTCGGAATCGAGTGTATCGGCGTTTGCCGACGCGGCGATTTCTGCCGGGGTCGACACGCTGATCAACAATGCGGGCGTCGGCGCGTTCTCTCCCATTGAAGAAATTTCAGTGGCGGACTATCGACGGGTCATGGATACGAATGTGCTCGGTGTCATTCTCGCTTGCCGATATTTTCTGCCCCAGTTCAAACATCGGCATACGCAGGGAAGGAGCAGCCAGGTCATCAACATCACCAGCGATGTCAGCGCTCGGACATTCGCCCATGGCGGGCTGTATACGGCGAGTAAACATGCGCAACGCGCGCTTACGCAAGCATTGGCCTGTGAAGGTGAGAGCTATGGACTTCGCGTTACCGAGATTCGACCCGGAATGACTGATACGTTTTTCAATGGCAACGTTCCCGGCAGCGCTGTTCGGAGCCAGGATCTCAGGCCAGAGGATATTGCCGAAGCGGTCTTGTATGCCTTGGCCGCACCCGCGCATGTCCGCGTGGACGAGGTGCTTGTTCATCCGGTTGCACAGGCCGTTACGTTCTAACGAGCTCTCGTCCGGTGTAAATGCCGTGAAGGTTGAGCAGGCAGAGCAGGGCCAAGCGAACGCCAAGATCGTGGCCGCAGGTTGCGACGGTTTCAGGGTGACGTGCCACTGTCCTTCAATGCACCAAGGGATTCGGCTCGCTGACGGGAGGTTCGGCAGTTTTCATTGACACACCCTGGACCGCGCCATCTCTCTGTCCAGATTGCCATCTGGAGTACGAGAGACAAGCGCTCCATTCGTTCTTCACGCAGCGCCGAACCGCTCGGCACTCGTCAAAAGCGTCTGTTGGGTTGCGGTTCCGTCTTCAGGGTCTAGGGTCGACGGGTTAGCTCAGCCAAAGGGGAGATACGAATGACGACATTACAAAAGCTTGGATTCGGGTTATTGGGGTGCCTGGTTTATGGCGGAAGTGCGTTTGCCGCAAACATAGTCACCGCGCCGCAAGGCGGTATCGCGCGCTGGGCCGGAATGGCTGCGAGTGAGTGTGGCGTTTATGGCAAGCGCTATGCGGC
>JBBQTY010000302.1:0-3715 GCA_038234445.1 Lysobacterales bacterium | reverse complement strand
CATAATGGGCGTTTCCCTTGCGCCGCCCGCGGTGCCACCAGACATAGAAGATCATGCTCAGAGAAGCTATCGAACACCATCGTCAGGGTCGCCTTGAAGAGGCTGAAACCGCCTATCGCGAAGCCCTTGTCACGAACTCCTTCGACAGCGAAGCGCTGCGCGGCCTTGCCGCAGTGCGTCGCGCACGCGGCGATCTGGCCGAGTGCATTGCGCTGATTGCCCAGGCCCAGCAGTTGGCTCCGGATCAACCAAAGCTGCTGCAGATGCTCGGTTCTGTGCAATTGGAAGCGGGCGATATCGATGCCGCGCGCAATGCCTACGAGCGCGCACTGGCGCTGGATCCGAACCACGCAGGCGCGCATACCGCGCTTGGTCATATCGCGATGATGGGCGGCGATCGCAAGCTCGCGGAACAGTATTTGCGCACGGCATTGCGGGTTGAAGAGGATCCGCAGGCACTGAGCGGACTCGGCACCCTCGCGCTGGACTCAGGCGATGCCGAAAGCGCGCTCAAGTACCTCACGCGCGCAGCCGATCTCGCCAAGAACGACGCTTCGATCGCCTTCACCCTCGGCCGCGCTTTTGCCGCCCGCGGCATGGCGGCGTTTGCCGAGCAGGCTTTCCGCAACGCGTTGCGCCTGCGTCCCGGCCTGCCGCATGCAAACAATGCGCTGGGCCAATTGTTGATTCAGGACAAGCGGGTTGCCGAGGCCGAATCGTATTTCCGCGCGCTGACTGGAGTGCGCGGTTTCGAGTTGGCCTGTGACCTTGGACTCGGCGATGTCGCGCGCATGCAGGAGCGCTTCGAAGATGCCGCCGATGCCTATCGCCGTGCGCTGATCATCAAGCCCGATCATGAAGCCTGCTTCGAGGCACTGCTGTGGTCGATCGGACGTCTCGGTCGTGGTGACGAGGTGCTGGCCCTGCTCGATCAGCGCATCTCGGAGTTCCCCGATCAGCTGCGCTGGCGCGCGACACGCGCACGTCTGCAGAGCAGCCGCGGGCGGCCAGCCGAGGCGGCCGCCGATTGGCAATGGCTGCGCGAAAGCGATCCGCAAAATGCCGAGGCCGCGATCGAACTGGCCCAAGCGCGCGAGCGCAATGGCGAATTCGAGCTTGCCGACGAAATCGCCGAAGCAGCCGTCCCGCTCGCCGCCAGCGACGCAAATCTTGCGGTGATCCGGGTTCGTTCGCGTATGCGCAAGGGCGACGATGACGCCGCGCTCGAACTGCTCGCAACCATCCAGCTGAACAAGATCGATGAGGATCTCTCGCGCACCTGCATGAATCTTTACGGCCAGCTGCACGACCGCGCAGGCAATACCAGCAGGGCCGCCGACTATTTCCGTGAAGCCCAAAACGGCTTGCCGGGCAGGTTGCCGCAACTGGAAAAGCTGCCTGAAAATTTCGAGGCGGAGATGGCCAGACCAGTCGGTGAAAACTGGAAGCATGCGCCAATCTTGCTGATCGGCGCCCCCGGTAGCGGCGTCGAGCGCATCGCCGCCCTGCTCGCCGATCAGGTGGGAGTCAACGTGTTGCGCGATCGCGTGCAAGGCCTGCGCAACGACTGTTTCGATGCCGCACCGGTCGACTTGAGCGGCGAAGAAACCTCGGCTGAAGACATCGCGGCTCATCGCGAAGCCTATCTCTCAACCATGCGTGAGCGCGGCTACGATCTCGAAAAGCCACTGATCGACTGGATTCCGCGCTTCAATGCGCACTATCTGCTCGTCGCCAAACGCATCATGCCGGGAACCCGGGTGATCCTCGTTGATCGCGATGCACGCGATGCCCTGGTCAACTGGCTGGGCTTCGGCTGGCTGCCGTACGCCGGACTGAGCAACTTTGAAAGTGGCGTGGAATGGCTAGGCCGCGCCTTCGACCATCTGCGTTTGGCCACGCATCCGGCGAGCTTTCCGCATCTCGTCGTCGACGCGGAAAAAGTACTCGCCGATCCGACCAAGGCAGGCGCTGAGCTTGCCCGTTTTGTTGGTCTTGCGTCGGTGCTGCCGGGCAGTTTGAGCAAGCGCATGGAGCGCGGTGCGGGCGGCCTGCCGAACCGTTTCGCCGATGGCCACTGGCAAGCCTACGCCGAACCACTCGCCGAATCCTTCGCCAAGCTTGCGAGCTAGACCTACCCGAGAACGCCATGCACATTCGCAGCAAGAGTTTTCATGACATGCAGCCGATCCCTGCCGAGTTCGCCTTCGGCAAGCCGGGGCCGAATGGTGAACCCTGCGTGTTCTCCGACAATCGCAACCCGCATCTGACCTGGAGCGATGTGCCCGAAGGCACGCGCTCGTTCGTGCTGACCTGCATTGATGTCGATGCGCCGACTGTCGGCGACGACGTCAACCAGGCAGGTCGCAGCGTGCGTGCCGATCTGCCGCGCGCAGAGTTTGTACATTGGTTGATGATCGATATCCCGAACGAGTTCCGCGAATTCGGTGCAGGCGCCTGCGCCGAGGACGTGGTCGCCCACGGCAAACAGGAAACCTTCGGCCCGCCAGGCTCCAAGCAAGGCATCAACGACTACACCGGCTGGTTTGCTGGCGACGACAGCATGCGCGGCGATTACTACGGCTACGACGGCCCTTGTCCGCCGTGGAACGATGAACGCCTGCATCACTACCATTTCCGCGTTGCTGCCCTTGATATCGCCAGCCTCGGACTCGAAGGGCGTTTCGACATCGGCGACGTGCGCAAGGCGATGGAAGGTCATGTGCTCGGCGAAGCAGAAGTTATCGGCACGTATTCGTTGAACGCGGCGTTGCGTCGCTGACGCGAGCGCCCAATCAAGCAGAGGTACTCGCCCTCGGGCTGTTTCTTGATCACGTCTTTGTTCATCGAAAGGCGGATCCACAGCGTGCTGAAGCATCCGATATCGTCGCCCTTTCAAGGGCAAGGTCATAGTGACTTTGCTCTTAATAAAGCACGCTCCTGCGTCGCGCGGCATCCCTGCCGTTGTTCACTCGCCTCCAGCGAGCGAGCCACCTTTCTTTGCGTGGCCAAAGAAACATGGCCCAAAGAAAGGCCACCCCGATACAGCGGTCTCCAGGCATCCTGCCTTCCGACTGCGCAACACGACTCCGGGGGTTCGCCGACAGTCCATCCATGGACTGGCGTCGAACTGGGCGCAATCCATTGCGCCCACCCTGCGGGCCTTTCCTAAGTCACGTTGCCGCTGCATAGGGGGCCCATCTACTGCGCATCCTGCGCAGCCAAGACGAAGCAAACTTCCGCACTCAAAATTTACTATGGCATTTCCTTCTTCCGCATTGCGAAAGGAAGGTCATCGTTGCTGACGCTCGACTAGGTGTTGTCCCTAAGACAGCGCTAAGACAGTTGGGTTGTACTGCGGTGCTTTTTGGCGGATTCGGTAGATTGATCGCCTTAACGAGATCAGGTATTTCAAGCGGCAACGGCGGAATCACCTGCGAGCTTCCGCCCGGCGAATTCAATTCCCCGGCATCAGCAACAACAGGCCCACGCCGAGCACAATCCGGTAGATCGCAAACGCATTGAAGGTATGCGTGCGGATATAGCCGAGCAGCCACTTCACCGCGATGAAGGCAGTAATCGTCGCGACGATGAAACCGACGCCGATGGCGAGCCAGTCCTCGTGCAATCCGCCACCTTTCCACTGCTTGAGGATCTCGTAACCGCTCGCCGCAAACATGGTCGGGATGCCGACCAGAAACGCGAACTCGGTCGC
>JBBQTY010000301.1:0-3747 GCA_038234445.1 Lysobacterales bacterium | reverse complement strand
TTGCGGACCTGACAAATGCAGCTCGCGAAACAACGCAAGCGCACGGGAGTTGAGCTCGACGCTGCGTTCAAGTTGCCCTTGGTCCGAGGCTGATGCGGCGAGATTACCGAGGCAGGTCGCCTGCCCTCGGCGATCACCGAGGGCTTCAAACGTCTCCAGCGCCTGCTTCCAATTCTGTTCCGCTTCGACAAAACGTTTCTGTCGGACCAGGGCCAGACCGGCGTTGACCTGCACGCCCACATATTGACCGGCGAGTCCGTTCGCGCGCGCCAGAGCAAACGCTTGCGTGAAGGCTTGCTGGGCACGATCGATCTCGTTGCGCGCAACTGCATTGATCGCATCCGCATTGAGCCAGCCAATTGATAGTTCCGGATCAACCGCGTGATCAATCGTCGGCTTGATGCGTTGCAAGATTGCATCGGCTTCGTCGGAATGACTCGACAAGTTCTGCACGAGTGCCGCATCGATACCGATGCGTGCCCGCTGCATTGGCGCCGTGGTGTCGGCCTGGAGTTGATCAAGTATCTGTTGCGCGTCGGCAAGATGTCCCTGCTCACGCAACAACTGCACACGACGAAGGCGTACTTCAAGCATCGAACTCGAATCGACACGCGCCGACCAGACTTGATCTGTCTCGGTGAGCAGGCGGACTGCTTGATCGAGCTGACCCTGTCCGCTCAATGCATCGGCTTGACTCAGCGCTGCGGAAACGGCGAGTGTTGGCAGATCATATTGTCGGGCGATTTGCCGGGCCGCTTCTGCATCGCGCGCGGCCACTGGGAAATCATTGTCGAGGCGCGCGATTCGGGAGCGCAGCAAGGTCAGACGCGGATCGTTGCGCGTCGCTGGTATGGTCGCCAATAGCGCGAGCGATTTGCGCGCCGACGCGCCCTGCAACGCATTGATCTCGCTTTCGACCAGGTGGATCCCGCTTTCGACGTTATCGGGATAGAGATCAACCAGTGCGCGATACGCCGCCGCCGCAACCACGGGTTGATAGCGCAGCGTCGCCAGCTCGGCCTGAACGCGCAGGCGCTCGCCAAGCGGGAGCGATTGCTGCCGTGCAAGGTGAGCATCGAGCAATGCGATCGCCGATTCGCGATCACCCGCTTGCACGTAGGCCTTGATCAAGGCGGCCTCCATCCATTGCGGTTTGCCGAGACGCGCATGCAGTGCGGCGAGTGTTGCTGCCGCCTGTTCGGCATGGCCTGCGTCGATCGCGCTCAGGCCGCTCCAGTAATCTGCACCGTCCTGTGCGCGAATCAACGGCTTGTCTCGGTCGTCGTCGAGTGGCGCGATGCGCAAGGCCGACGCGATCACGGAACCTGCTTCTGCAACGAGCGCGTCGAGATCCTCCTGCGAACCTTCGATCTTTCGGCTGACGAGGACTTGGCCATCGGCGAGATCGATCACGTTGAGATCGAGAATCAGGTTGCCGCTGGCCTCGACTCTCCAGCGTCCGCCGAGCGCGTGGTCTGCGCCGAGCAGATCATGCGCCTGCAGCTGCCAACGCTGATCCTGCGCACCGTCGGCAAAACCGAGCGCGTCGCTGCGCAACAAGCGAAGACGCGAATCAGCGAGGTGTTGTCCAAACAGCTCCAAGGCGGCGGGCGCAACCCACAGCGGCACGCCGGCGTCCGCCGGCAACACCGCAAGCACGAGGGTTCCCGCACGCGTTGTGGTTGTCGCCGTTGTGCTGTCGGCAACAGGGTCAAATCGCAGCACAACCCAGCCTGCAACCATCAGCAATACGACCAGCGCCGCTGCAATGACGTGCCAACGTTTCTGCTTGAGTGGAGAGAAATCGGACACCGCTGTTTCAGAAATGACTGAAACGGAACCGTCCACCATCCGATGAACACTGGGTGCATTGTCGCGCTGCACGGGAGCCAGGAAACGATAGCCTCGTCCGTGCCGAGTCTCGATGTATTGCGGCGATTGGGCATCGTCGCCGAGTGCGCGACGCAATTCGCTGATCGCCTGCGGCACGGCGTTCGGGGCCAGCGCGGTGCGCCCCCAGACTTCATCGAGCAAGGTATCGCGCGACAGCAATGCAGGTGCGCGTTCGATCAGCAGTTGCAACAACCGAAATGTCTGGCGGCGCAATGCAACCACTTCGCCCGTGCGAAGCAGTTCACCGGTTTCATCATTGAGGACGAAGTCACCGAACGAATAGCGCATGACCGCAGTGTACCTGCGGCCATGCGCGACTCACCAACCCGTGATGCCGCGAGTGCCTGGCCAGAAGTCGAAAGCGCTTGCGTGAGCGCCATGGCTTCCTGACGCTGTTCAGTCTCGGCGTTTCATGGCTCAATCGAAACCGTTTGCGAAAAGCACATCACTCGGCGCGACCACGATATCAATCGTGTTGAGCTTGAAAGCCTCCAGACTGCGCGCAACGAGGCGGTAGGTTCCCGGCCGATCGAAGGTCAGCGCAGGGAAAGTGGCGATGCCTGCCGCGGTCGTCGCAGTCGCGCCGCTAAGCGTTGCTCCGTTGGGGCCGGTGCCCTGGGCGATTTCAAGGGTTACCGGAGTGCCGTCCGGTACCGGCTGATCGAGAATGGTCACCACGCCGACCTGGAAGTTGGGCGTCACCAGCTGGCCTACGGTGGCGGTACTCGCCTCTTGCAGGAATTCGAGATCCGAGGAAATCTCTGCTCCCTTGCTCAGCAGGACCTTTAAAGAATCGATCTGCAGGTGCGAACTGGTCTGCGCCCCATTGAGAATGTTGTAGAGGATGCCGCCGATGCCACGCGTTGTGATTCCATGGGCGCGCTCACGAATCAACGGCACGCCATCACGGAAAATGTCATAGAGCCCCGCATCAAGGTTATAGACGATCCGATACTGATAGACCTGCCCCGCTGAGTAGTTGACTCCATTGAAGGTCACTGTTCCGTTGGCATCGGATACAGCCATGTTCCCATTTGGCTGAAAGCCGAGATCCATGAAACTCTGAGTCGAAGTGGATCGTTCCCGCAGCGATATCCGGTAGCTGTCCCGAGCCGTCATCAGCGTATCGAAATCCAGGACAAGGATGCCGGTGCGAACCTCCAGATTGTCGAGAAATTGCCAGCGGGTGCGCTGAGCGGTCGCTGTGTTGGTGCTGGCCATGTCGAGAATTTGCACACCCGGCGCCGCTTGCTGGACGATCGCGTCCATGTTCGATGAAATGTTCATGGGCTCATGCACAACAGCTCCGCCTGAGCCAATGGGCAGACCCACGGTCTTGTCCTCGAAACCCGCTTCGAGCGCCACCGGGAACGGCAACGAAGCGCTGATCTTCAAGTTGTCCAGATCAAACGCGCTGCCGCTCGACGATGACTGATAGCCAATCAAGAACGTACCAATGCCGCGATCAGCGATGCCAAACGCTCGTCCGCTGACAACCGTCGTACCTCCCAACACGATCGTGCTGGTCCGCGTATCCATGTCAAAGTAAAGGTCAACATGCAGGGGTACGTTGGCAGCATAGGCGTTGAGCGTGGTCGCGATGGTGCCATTCGCGTCGCTCGTCGTGATCGAACCCGAAGTGCCGAAGGTGACAGTGAGAAATGTGCTCGCTGAGGTCACGCTTTCGCGAACCTGGAAACTGTAGCCATCGAGTGCGCTTGCCGTCATATCGAATGAAATCCAGACCTGGCCCTCGGTAATTTCGACGTCACCCAACATCGTCCATCGCAGGCGACGCGCGGCGGTGCTGCTCAGATCGTTGCTGATGCTGAGTCGGTTATGTCCCGGAGCCAT
>JBBQTY010000300.1:0-3760 GCA_038234445.1 Lysobacterales bacterium | reverse complement strand
CCTCGGCAACAATTTCAAGCTCGGGCCAAATCTGCTCAAGCATCCGGCGCAGCGATCGGCGAAGCAACGGCTCGTCGTCGGCAATCAGTGCGGTCGGCCTGCTTGCGCTCATGGCGCACCCCGACGAGCAGGAAATTCGAGCTCCGCACTAACCCCATGCGGCCGCAGCAAGTGTCATCAGCGGCGCGAGCAGCTGAAAGACGAAAGTCCATGAAACACGGAGCGGGGAAGATGAACGACGTTAGCGCATGATCAACGACGAACCGAATCAGGCCTTGTAACGGACGACCCGGTTGCGGCCCTGATCCTTGGCCTGATAGAGCGCGCGATCGGCGGCCTGGAACAGTTCATCGATATTGGCGAACTCCGCATCGCGCGTGCTGGCGACGCCGATGCTGACCGTGATCGGTGTGTCGGACGACGTGGTGTCGGCGACGATCGCGCGCAGCGATTCGGCCACCGAAGCCGCTTCGGCACCTTCAGTGCCGGGCAGGATCAATGCGAACTCTTCACCACCGAACCGGCACACATGATCGCCTCGGCGCGCACCATTGCCGAGCCGCTCGGCAACCTGGCGCAACACCTCGTCACCACGGGCGTGGCCGTGCTGGTCGTTGAACTGCTTGAAATGATCGATGTCGACGACGAGCAAGGCCAATGGGCCATGGCCACGACGCGCGCGTTCGAATTCGTTGGCTGAGACTTCGTCAAAATGGCGTCGGTTCGGCACGCGCGTCAGCGTGTCGGTGCGACTCTGTCGCTGCAGTTCACGTACACGACTGCCAAGGGCGAGCGACAGCAAGACCATTTCGACCAGTGAGCCGAGCTGGAAGCCGTTTTGCGTGAGCAAATTGTGTGGCAGCACGCCAAACACCTTGAGCATGTACGCGAGTACGCCGACCAGCAACATGCCCCAGGCGATCATGAAATAGCGCGCTGGCTTGTAACCCTTGACCAGGCCAAGCGTACCGAGGGTCATGATCAACGCCACAACGATGACCGTCAGTACGGCGATTGGCAGGATCAGTTTCGAATACGGAAGAAAAAACGAGGCGACGAGCCCCAGCGCCGCGAGCACTTGCGCAACGACGGCTGTCTTGTCGAGGCGACGCGCGAAACCGCCGGTATCGAGAAATGTGCGGGTGAATTGCATGCCGAAAATCAGCGTGAGAGACAACATCACCAACAAAGCCTGATTGCCCCACGCCGGACTGTCTGGCCAGAGGAACTCGAAGGCGAGGCCATTGTGGATCGCGAAGTACAGACCGTAGCTTGCGGCGTACAGCAGATAAAAGATGAAGGCGCGATCACGAACAATGAGGAAAATAAAGAAATTGTACAGAACAAGGACAATGAAACCGCCGTAATAGGCTCCATAGGCAAGTTGCTCGCCACTTAGCGCTCCAATCAATGCGTGCGGGCCGTAGACCGACAAACTCAAATCGACCGGACCGGCGGAGTCCGCGCGCACGTAGAAAGTCCGCTCGGCGCCGCTCGGAATATCGAGATCGAAAAGGAAATCACGGTGGACAAACTCGCGGGTCGAAAAGACCGTTCGATCGCCGGTTGCAGTGTGCTTCCAGTTGCCGTCTCGCTGCAGCGCCCAGACATCGAGGTGATCGATCAACGGATAGTCTTCACGCAGAATGACGTGGCGATCGCCGGTATCGGGATTGACCAAGGTGAAGCGAACCCACCAGGTCGAGTTGGTGAATCCGAAATTCGTGCCCATTTCCGGCGCGGCGCGGAAATCGGGAGAGGATCTGACCGCGTCGAAATCCAGCGCACCGGTTGGATCTTCGAGGACTTCCATCGGGGGGATGACATTCTCAAACGAGAAGCTTCCGTCGACCCTCTTCGGTGCTGCCTGGGCAATGGCCAGGACAGAGAACGTGAAGACCAGAGTCGTCACGACAAGTCGAATCCAGTGTTCGCGCATGCTCTTGGCTGATCCCCTGTGACCGTTCGCTGCGGCAAGTTCGGGCCTAGAATAGCAGGCCATTCATGGGGGAGTTTGAACAATGAGAATGATTCGATCGCTGCTTTTGGCGACGGCCATCGGCGTGCCGCTGGCGGCTTGCTCGCCCACCAGCGAGCCAATCGCAAATGATCAAGCGGTGGCTGGCGGTGAAGGCACGATCAATCTTGAGCAGGGCTGGAGCGCCGCAGTCCAGCAACGCGCCTGGTTTACTTCGTTCGGCTCGCGCTTGATTCCAACGACATGGCTGCACGTGCTTGAGCAGCCTGGAGGCAGCGAGCGTTTCATGAGCGATGCGCATCTCGATGCGCTTGGATTCCTGATCGAATCGCCGACAGCAGCCAATCCTTCGGGCTTTCCGGTCGGGTTCACCCATGAAGCCGACAAGGACGGTCGCGACTGGACCGGTCTCGGTTGCGCGACCTGCCATACCGGCGAGGTGCGCTATCAGGGTCATCGCATTCGACTTGATGGCGGCCAGGGTAATCTTGATTTCGACGGTTTTGAAGCGCAATTGATCGCGAGTCTGCGTGCGACGGTCAGCGATGCAGTGGTTTTCACGCGCTTCGCTGAGGCACTTGCGACAGCCGAAGATCAACGCGTCGCATTGAAACAGGAGGTCACCGCGCTGGCCGAAAAGCTTGACACACGTCATCAGATGAATCGTGTCGAGATTCCTTACGGTCACGCGCGAATGGATGCGTTCGGACAGATTTTCAACGCGGTCGCCGTGCAGTTTCTTGATCGCCCGGACAACCGACGCGCACCCGATGCGCCGGTCAGCTTTCCGGTGCTTTGGGATGCACCGCATCTGGACTTTGTGCAATGGAATGGCTCAGCGCCGAATGCTGGGCCTGGGCCGCTGCTGCAGAACATAACGACGGCGCTTGCCGTCTACGGCTCACTCGATATCAACCAGCGTACTGGCATCGACGGCTACGCATCCTCAATCAATTTCGCCCATCTCGATCAGATTGAAGACGATCTCTATGCACTGCAGGCGCCACAGTGGCCGGTATCGATTTTTGGTGCGCTCGACGCCGCGTCGGTCAAGCGTGGCGAGGCGATCTACGCGCAGCAATGCGTCGCCTGTCATCAATTCTCTGATCGCAACGACCCGAAACGAGAATTGAAGGCCGTGCTGACCCCGCTCGATCAGGTCGGCACAGATCCGCACATGGCGCAAAACTTCCTTGCCTCGGTTTCCGAAAGCGCGGCGTTTGAAGGGCACAAGCAAGGTGTCGTCTTCGGGCCGACACTGGATACACGTGCGCAGACTTCGGATCTTGTCGTACATGCCGCCGTCGGTGCCGCACTTGGACATCCACTCGAAACGGTACGCAATGCGATTGCGAGCTTTCACGAGGAAATCGGTTCACCACTTAACAGCCATCCCGATGGCTACAAGGCGCGCCCCTTGAGCGGGATCTGGTCATCGGCGCCCTATCTGCACAACGGCTCGGTACCAAACCTTGTTGAGCTTTTGAAACCATCCGCCGAACGCGCAAAACATTTCCACGTCGGCAGTCGCGAATTCGATGTGCAAGCCGTCGGACTTGCCGAAACGGACGACGCTCACTCGAGTGCGTTTGACACGAGTTTGCCGGGCAACTCGAACGTCGGCCACCTCTACGGGACCACGCTCCCCGAAACAGACAAACGCGACCTGCTGGAATACCTCAAGAGCCTTTGAAATGATCTTGCCCGGCGAAACTCAAAACGACATTCGCCGGGTAAACCGACGCGGTATCAGTCGGTCGAAGCTTGCAGGGATTGCACATG
>JBBQTY010000299.1:0-3764 GCA_038234445.1 Lysobacterales bacterium | reverse complement strand
ACGTGCGAGTGCCGCAGCGCCCATGCGCGTCATGATGCGCATATTGGCGACCACGTACGGCGAATCGGTAATTTCAACGCCACAACGCGAGATCGGCGAATCAATCGGCCCCATGCAATAAGGCACGACGTACATCGTGCGACCTCGCATGGCACCGGCGAACAGGGCGTCGATCTTCACGTGCGCCTCGGCCGGATCCATCCAGTGATTGTTAGGCCCGGCTTCCTCGCGGTCCTTCGTGCAGATGAAGGTCAGATGCTCGACCCTGGCAACATCGGTCGGACTCGATCGATGCAAGGTACATCCTGGATGGGTTTCCGTGTTGAGTTCGATCAGGTCGCCGTTCCCAAGCATCTGCTCCTTGAGTAGCCGATCCTCGCCACTGGAACCGTTGCACCAACGGATTTCTGCGGCTTCAGTCAAACGGGCGGCGTCCTCGACCCATCGGTTCAAGGATTCAAGCGAACTGGCCATGTTGTCCTTCAGAGCAGGTCGAAACCTGCTTCACCAAGATAAACGCAAGACGTTAGCGGCAGCTCGCGACCTTGGCAAGGTCAACT
This sequence comes from Lysobacterales bacterium, assembly GCA_038234445.1. Taxonomy (GTDB): domain Bacteria; phylum Pseudomonadota; class Gammaproteobacteria; order Xanthomonadales; family Rhodanobacteraceae; genus Dokdonella. Next base: position 3,204 of record JBBQTY010000299.1, on the reverse strand, counting down.
GCGGCATTGGCGCAAGCGCTCAGGCCGGGACCAGCGTCGTGATGACGTGGTCGATATAGGCTTCGTACTCCTCGTGATCCATGCGTGGCATGCCGTGGCGCTGGGTGAGCTGGAGGAATCCGCTGTAGGCCGTGTAAGCCAGTCGTGCGCGATGCTTGGCAGCCAAGGCCTCGAATCCGGCCTGCTGGTAGGCCTCGGTCAACAAGGCGAGGCGGCGCCTGGAGATGCGCTCAATGACCGGCTGCACGAGCAAATTATCGGACGCTTGCAGCAGCGCGGCATAGATACGATGCGACTGAACTTCCCGGCTAACGCGATGAAACAATTCACGCAGGCGCTCGCGTGGGTCGGCGATGCGCTCGACATGAGCGATGACCTGATCCTCATCACGCTGCTCCCAGCGATCGATCGAAGCCTTGATCAAGGCTTCGCGGGTCGGGAAATGCCAGTAAAAACTGCCCTTGGTAACGCTAAGCGTGCGCGCCAGCGATTCCACCGCGACGGCGGCAACGCCTCCTTCGGCTATTACGTCGAGAGCCGCAAGCTCCCAATCGGTTGCTGACAAACGTCCGCGCGGTTCCTGTTTCGATGCAGCTTCGCTCATTCGCTGAGTGTGCCGCAGCGCGGTTGGGATGAGAAGCAAGCGCTGAGGTCAAATCCCGACCACACATTTGATTTGCGCGCGCACCCACTCCATACTTGTCCGTATGGTTACGCCTTCATCCGCTATCACATCGGTCAAACGCCTGATCACGGCAGATGGCATCGCTTTGGCCGTCGAGACCTTTGGTCGAGGGCCAGCTGCCGCCGTATTCGCCCATGGCTTCGGCCAGACCCGCGAGGCCTGGAGCAATTGCGCCCAAACCGCCGCGGCATCGGGCTGGAACTGTGCGAGCTTCGACGCGCGTGGTCACGGCGAAAGCAGCTGGCTAGAATCTGGCAAGTATTCGGTCGATCAACTGCAAACGGATTTGCGTCTGGTTTGCGCGCAATCGGAGTCACCCCCTGTTGTCATCGGCGCCTCCATGGGAGGCCTGGTCGGGATTGCCATGGCAGGATCCGATGCCGATAGCTGCCGCGCCCTGATCCTGGTCGATATCACGCCGCGATGGGAACCAGCCGGCGTCGAACGCATTCTTGAATTCATGCGCGCGCACCCGACCGGTTTCGCCGACCTTGATGAAGCGTCGGATGCTATAGCTGCCTATCTGCCGCATCGCAGCGCGCGCAAGTCACCGGAGCGACTGCGCAAATTGTTGATTGAGGCCGAGGATGGCCGACTGCGTTGGCACTGGGATCCGCGCATGCTCGAACCGATCGCCGAAGATGGTGCGCGCCATCAGACTGATCTGCTCGAAGCGGCAACGCGCATCAAGGTGCCAACCTTGCTGATCAGCGGCGCGGCCAGCGATGTGGTTTCGGAATCCACCATCAACGAATTTTTAGAGCTGGTACCCCACGCGCGGCATGCCATAGTCCAGAAGGCAACGCATATGGTGGCGGGCGACGAAAACAGCCAATTCACCCAACTTGTGCTGGATTTTCTGACATCGTTGCCCGCCGATTGAAGTGAAAGAAATGCCGGTGGACGATGGGTCAATGCTGGCGTTCGTTCGAAGCCTTGCCCTGTCAGTGCAAGGCATTTGCAATCATCGCGGCGATTCACGCATTTATACTGTGAAGTTCGCGGCAAAAGTACAACCGTGTTAGAGGAGCATTTAATATGTTGCAATTGATACCTTTGATCGCCGCGCTATTGGTCTCGCTGACCGCGGCCTATCTGCGCATTGGGCTGCGCTTGTGGACCATCGCAACCGCCGTCGCGATTGTCGCCGCGGGTCTGCTCGCAGGCACGCACTGGCTGGCGATCGCGATTCCGCTGATCGTGTTTGCATTGATCACGGTACCGCTCAATTTGCCGGCGTTTCGTCGCGCGCGCATGTCCGCGCCGCTGCTGACGATCTATCGCAAGATCACTCCTTCGCTTTCGCCGACCGAACAGATTGCGCTGGAAGCCGGCACGGTCGGTTTTGAAGGGCAGTTGTTCAGCGGAAAACCGCAATGGTCCGAACTGCTCGGCCAGGCAAGGCCCGAGTTGAGCATCGAGGAAAAAGCGTTTCTCGATGGCCCGGTCGAGCAGCTTTGTTCGCAGATCAACGACTGGCAGATCACCCATGAGCTCGCCGATCTACCCGAGGACATGTGGCAGTTCCTCAAGGAAAACAAGTTCTTCGGCATGATCATTCCAAAGCAGTACGGCGGCCTGCAGTTCTCGGCGCTCGCGCACTCGGCTGTGCTGCAAAAGATCGCGAGTATGTCTGCTACGGTTTCCTCGACAGTCGCGGTACCGAATTCGCTCGGCCCGGCGGAACTGCTGCTGCACTACGGCACCGAGGATCAGAAGAACCATTACCTGCCGCGTCTCGCCGATGGTCGTGATGTCCCATGCTTTGCGCTGACCGGGCCGTATGCCGGATCCGATGCAACCTCGTTGCAGGACTACGGCATCGTCTGCAAGGGCGAGTGGGAAGGCGGCAACGTGCTCGGTGTGCGTCTCACGTTCGACAAGCGCTACATCACGCTCGCACCGGTGGCGACCGTGGTCGGCCTCGCCTTCCGCCTGATGGATCCCGATTGTCTGCTTAGTGATGAGGTTGAGCGCGGCATCACCCTCGCGCTGATTCCGCGCGAAACGAAGGGGCTTGAAATTGGCCGTCGTCACTTTCCGCTCAATGTGCCGTTTCAGAATGGACCGGTACGCGGCAAGGATGTTTTCGTTCCGCTGTCGCAATTGATTGGCGGTCCGGATATGGCCGGTCAAGGTTGGCGCATGCTGGTCGAGTGCCTCTCGGTTGGACGAGCGATCTCGCTGCCATCGAGCGCCACCGGCGGTTCCTGCGCCGGCGTGGCTGCGACCGGCGCCTATTCGCGCATCCGCAAGCAATTTGGCCTTGCAATCGGCCGCTTCGAAGGCGTCGAAGAAGCGCTCGCACGCATCGGCGGTTTGACCTACGCAATCACTGCGTTGTCACGCGCAACCGCCGCTGCGGTTGATCGTGGCGAGAAGCCCGCAGTGCCGTCAGCGATTGCCAAATACCACGCCACCGAATGGGGTCGCCAGATCTGCCAGGACGCGATGGATGTGCATGGTGGCAAGGGCGTCATCCTTGGCCCGAGCAATTATATGGGGCGCTCGTGGGAAGG
>JBBQTY010000298.1:0-3771 GCA_038234445.1 Lysobacterales bacterium | reverse complement strand
GGCAGCAGTGGCGTCAACATCAACGATCCTGATCCCATCCTCGATGGCAACACGACACCGAATCGCAACCAGAATTATCCCGAGCTGACGCGCGCGTATCCAGTTCCCAACCTGGTCTTCATGAATCTCGAGGGCTCGCTTTCTTCAACCGTCGGCAACTACCGGATGGACATTTATCGCAACAGCACCTGCGATGCGTCTGGGCACGGGGAAGGCGCCAAGTTGCTCGGCAGTGCGACCATCAATCTCGACTGCACACTTCTGCCACAGAACGACCAGTGCCGAAAAACCTTCGATATCTTCGTCCCCGGGACGGTCAGCCCGGGCCAGTTCATCACTACCACGGTCACGAGTTCGGGTGGCCATACCTCGGAGTTTTCAGAATGCCGCACCGTCACCACCAGTGATGTGATTTTCGCGGACGGTTTCGATTGACGGGAGTTCTTGTCACAACGCTGCGTCGTCCAAGCGCAAGTCACGCATCGCAACATTTGGCATAGACGCAAACCCGCAGGGCGGGATCACCGTGCGCCACACCAGCCCTCTCATGATCATTGGCCCACCGCCGCATTAGGTATCGCGCATCGCGAGCACGCTGATCCTCTCGATAAGGTTTGCGCCGTTGTCGAGTTGCGTGTTGAAAGCAACTGGCACGATTGCGCCATCCCTTTCATTTGCTCAATCGAGAGCCACACGACTGGATTTGGACATCTGAAACCATGGCGTACGCTGCCAGACCGCAAGTTCTTGGCGCGAACCAAGCCGTCACCAGCTCGACCCAAAGGGCGACGTCCGACGTTCGACATGCAATGATCAGGGACCTCCCATACAGCGAGAAGGATTCAAACAATGCGGCGCAAGAACATGCGATTCGTGGCAACCGGTAGCGTGCTGATCGTGCTTGGCGTGTTGTTTTTCCTGTTCTTCCTGTCGATCTCCGCCAAATCCAACGACCCCGCTGCACTGATGCGTACCGTCGGTACCGTAAGCGGCGTCCTCATTGGACTCGGGTTTCTCCTGCTTGTATCGGGTTGGATCGGAAAGCAAGTCTAAGCGTGTCAGGCTTGCCTTGAGGCACCTTGAAATCCAAACACGCGATCCTTGATCCGCGCCCGCTGCTACGGGCGCCGATACAAGTAAAAAAAAATAGGCGCTCAGGTTGGAGCCATCCGTAACGAAATGATTTCACGGACTTCGATCGCTCACAGTCATTCCCGCCTGCTTCCCGCGACATCGAATTACAAGGTCAAAGGCAGCGCTTGCCTCGACCAGACTCAAGTCCTACTCGTTGGTACATGAGCAGAAAAGGATATCTTCGTTGCATATTTTTCTATTTGCGGTTCAGCGAACGATTTGCGCCTTGAACGTGACGTCGTAGTCAAACGCGACGTGCGGGTTCTCGAAATCATGCGAACCGTCCGTGTGTGCGCGCCCTGCTATCGACTTCGTGTCCATGGACGACATTTCAAGTTTGTCGAGTCCGCTGGTGTTGATCCAGCCACCATTGATCTCTGACGTGTAGATGTCGTTGCCTTGAGCACTTTTTCCGTGGCCAAACATGTCGTCCCCAACGACAATGGCAATCGCGTGGAAGCTGCCATCGGCGGCCCGTTTGTCGAGGGTGTCACGGTCATGACGCAACTCTTCATCGGTGATTGGCGCGTCGGAAAGGATCACGCGAACCACTTCTTTTTCCTTGTCGAAGGAATCCGGCTGCGCGAACGCATAGGCATGCGTGAGTTCTACGGTCTTGCCATTGACGATCATGTGGCCTTTCACCGTGCCCTCGTCGGCGCCCGCGAGAAGGGGCAACAACCCTCCTATCAGCATGACTGCACTCAAAATCCGGTACTTCATGACGTTCTCTCTTTCCGTGGTGAGGCATCTCGTCCGCCAACAGGTTGCGCTGACGCGTACCGTAAGTCCGCGTGGATGCAAGGCCAATCGGCGGCTCAGTGCCAACGCGCCCACCCTGCGGACAATCCGCGAATCCGGCGCTTGGGGTATGGAACGCGTTCTGGTCACGCAACTGGACATTCTTGCAACGGTGCCGATCAAATGCTTGCATGCGCCGTTCGAACACGGCGCCTTGCTAGACAGCGCAGATCGAGAACCGAAGAATATGCTCCGGGGCAACGTAGAAAACATGCATCCGGTGCAGCCATTTAAAGGCTGGTACACCGATAATCCCGTCCTCTGTTCCGACGCGTGGAAAATGATGACCAGCCCAACCATCAACATCGACGATATGGCCTATGCCATCCAGTTGGCGCTTACGCCGGTATTTTTGCTGACGGGCATCGCCGGCATGTTGAACGTGATGACCGGGCGCCTCGCCCGAATCATTGATCGCGGCCGGCATGTTGCGGAATCGTCCAGGATCAGTGCTGAAGATATCGCCGGCCCTTTGAGGGACGAATTGGCGGGCCTCGAGCGGCGCAGGCACTTGGCCAGCGCAGCCATCACAGCGTGCACGTTTTCAGCCCTGCTCGTTTGTACCGTCGTCGCCGCTCTGTTTCTCGAAGTCCTGCTCAAGTTGAATTTCAAGATCTTGCTCGGAATTCTTTTTACCGGTGCCACCTTTGCACTCGTGACGGGCCTGGCCTACTTCCTTCGCGAGGTACATTTGGCAACCCGTACCGTGCGCATTCCGTTTGCACCTCGCTTGTAGACAATTCTTCGCAATACAGCGAAAGTCTTGATTTTTCAGAACTTTTCTCGTTGGAAAACAGACAGTCCCGACCGTGGTCAGAGAAAATAGCGAACTGCTGTGCAAAGGCTACGAAGCACGATGCAAGCGCGCCGGGTGAACTGTCTCGGTACTTAATCTGGGTTCGACCTTCTCCAAGGGTCGTTTCGTTCCACGCCATCCGGTTTATGACAAAACTCGCCAGCGATCGAATCCCACGCATGGAATCAATTAACCCGCGTCTTTGCTGAATATACGCGGCAGATTGCCACAGTAGTCCGTTGATGTGCATTGCTGCCCGCAGGAGACACGCGCTTTTTCGGAGATAGAGTGCGATATCTTCAGGTCCATGGCATCGATCTTGCTTTTGTCCACCATGCGATCACACCTTGGCCCATGAAGGCGCACTGCCCGGCGAATCGTTGCAACGACGAAACCTCGGCCACGACTCGTATTTCGCTGACCCGGCGGGGTTGCCCAGCCGGTCAAATCACAAACTCGCGCGAGATCATCGATGACCCGGGACATTCAATCAAACAAACCACCCTTGCTGGCAGACGCGGCGGCCCTCGACGCCTATCTTGGCAGCTATCCGAACGTCTACTCCGAGCAAGCTTATCCGGCCATCAGCTTGGAAGCCTGGCGTGCACTCGGCGACGATGCGGGTGAACCGACCTACGCGACCGCCCAAAGTCTGGGTTTGCCGCTCGTGCGACTCGATCGGATCTCGGCGGAAACCGATGCGCTCGGACTGATTCCGCCGGATCTGGCGCGCCGTCTTCGTGCGATTCCACTGCGCGTGCGCAAGGGCATGGTTGCCGTGGCCATGGAAGAACCGGGTGGTCCGGATGCACAACGCCTGCTCGACTTCCTCAGCCGCGAACGCGTGTTGCCGCTGGTCGCCACGCCCCTGCAAATCCGCGAAGCGATCGGCCGTCACTACGATCAAGTCGAAGATCGCGCGATGGCTCGGCAACTCGGTCTCGATACGAATATCACCGACCAGCAATCTCCGAGCGAACAGGAAGCGCAGCGCCTTGCCCTCGAGTTGCCGGTGGTCAGCATGGTCCACACCCTGATTG
>JBBQTY010000297.1:0-3776 GCA_038234445.1 Lysobacterales bacterium | reverse complement strand
GGTCTACCGCTACGATCCGGATACGGGATCTAACCCCCGGATGGATACCTATGCTGTCGACATGGGCCGGTGTGGACCGATGGTTCTTGATGCCCTGATCAAGATCAAGAACGAGATCGATCCGACGCTGACCTTCCGTCGCTCATGCCGCGAGGGGATTTGCGGATCGTGCGCGATGAATATCGATGGCACGAATACACTGGCCTGTACCAAGGCGATCGAGGATTGCTCGAAGGGCGACGTGCCGATATATCCGTTGCCGCACATGTCGGTGGTCAAGGATCTGGTTCCGGACATGACCCATTTCTATGCGCAATACGCCTCGATCAAGCCGTGGCTGCGCACACAGAGTGCGGCACCGGCAAAGGAGCGCCTGCAATCGAAGGAGGATCGCTCCAAGCTCGATGGTCTTTATGAGTGCATCCTCTGCGCCTGCTGCTCGACGAGCTGCCCGAGCTACTGGTGGAACGGCGATCGCTATCTCGGTCCGGCGATCCTGCTGCAGGCCTATCGCTGGATTGTCGACAGCCGCGATGAGGATACCGGCGAGCGTCTCGATGAGCTTGAGGATCCGTTCAAGTTGTATCGCTGCCACACGATCATGAACTGCACGCGCACCTGTCCGAAGGGCCTCAATCCGGCCAAGGCGATCGCCGAAATCAAGAAACTCATGGTCGAGCGTCGCGCCTGAGCCCGTTGTCGCTTTGTCGATGGATGCCGAATTCAAGCGACTGCGCTGGCGTTGCCGTCGAGGCACGCGTGAACTCGATCAATTGCTCGGAGGCTGGCTTGAGAATCGCTACGAGGCAGCATCTCCTGCGATGCGAGAGGGCTTTGCAGGCTTGCTTGAGCAACAGGATCCAGAACTCTGGGACTGGTTGCTCGGCAACGGCCAAGCGACCGATCCGCATCAAGCCGCAGTAATCGATGAAATCCGCACCCAGCATCGCGTTTGACTTTTCGCCGTCGCGCGGAATCTCCATTGCGATCGCGGTGATAACGCTGTTGGCCATGGTTGCGGTTTTGCTTGGCGGTTTTGCCATGGCTCTGAAGCCGCCCATTGCGCTTGCCGCATTCCTCTATGGCGTCTGGTCTCTGAGACGCCATCTGACGCCGCCTGTAGTGCGCATCGCGTGCGGCGCCGGAGGCTGGCTGTTGGTCGATAGTAAAGGTGCAGAGGTTCCGGTGACTCTGGTGGATTCCTTGCGACGCGGTTTTCTGCTCGTGCTCGGTTTTCGTCGGGAGGAAGGATCTGTCCAGCGTTTCGTGCTCGCGCCAGACAATTGCGACGCCGATTTGCGACGGCGACTGCTGCTCACGATCGCTGCAAACGGCAGTTCCGAACCGGCAAAAACGGCTGCTTGAGAACGACGCCTTGCCGGAATCGCCCGGCTTCCGGCACTCTTCGCGTTCTGCGCTGTCCCTAACGGATGCGCCAATGCGCCAATCAGGGATCGCAATCCGGCATGTTCCGACCGCTCGAATTCTTCATTGGCCTGCGCTACACGCGGGCCAAGCGTCGCAATCACTTCATATCCTTCATCTCGTTGGTGTCGATTCTTGGCATTGCAGTGGGCGTGACCGCTTTGATTACGGTCATCTCGGTGATGAACGGCTTCGACAAGGAGCTCAAGGACCGCATCCTCGGCATGGTCGCTCATGCCACGGTCGAAGGCGTTGATGAAAGCGTGCGCGAGTGGCCGACAGCCTTGCAACGCGCTGAAACCAATCCGCATGTACTCGGTGCTGCGCCGTATGTCGAGCGCGAGGCGATGTTGCAGGGCGAGCGCGTTTCGGGCGCAATCGTGCGCGGCGTGTTGCCCGACTACGAGCCGAAGGTTTCGGAGATCGATCGCAAGATGGTCGATGGCCGACTTGATGATCTCAAACCCGGCAGTTTCAACATCATCCTTGGTAGCGAACTGGCGATGAAACTCGGCGTCGGAGTCGGCGATTTTGCCACGGTCATCACGCCCGAAGTCAGCACGTCGCCAGTCGGCGTACAGCCGCGTTTCAAGCGCTTCAAGGTCAGCGGGATTTTTGAAGTCGGCATGCAGGAATACGATGGTGCGCTTGCGGTCGTCGCGATGAAGGATGCCGAAACCCTGTATCGACTCGATGGCCCGACCGGAATCCGTTTGCGCCTCGATGACATGTTCCTCGCCTACACCGTGGCGCGCGACCTGTCCGGACAATTGGGCCAATCCTATCGGGTCTCCGACTGGATGCAGGGCCACAGCAACTTCTTCAAGGCCATTGCGATGGAGAAGAAGGTGATGTTCCTGATTCTCTCGTTGATCGTCGCCGTGGCCGCATTCAACCTCGTATCGACCCTGGTCATGCTGGTTACCGACAAGCAATCGGATATCGCGATCTTGCGCACGCTGGGGGCGACGCCGGGCAGCATCATGGGGGTTTTCATGATCCAGGGAGTGCTGGTTGGAACGCTCGGCATTTTCCTCGGCGTGGGTTTCGGCGTCGTGCTTGCGCTCAATCTGACGACGATCGTGCACTGGATTGAACAGACATTCGGGGTGACCTTCCTATCCGCCGATGTCTATTACATTAGCGAGCTGCCGTCGGATTTGATCTGGAGTGACGTCGGCTGGATTACCGTCACGGCGTTCCTGTTCTGCATCGTGGCCACGTTGTATCCGGCCTGGCGTGCGGCACGCATTGAGCCCGCAGCGGCGCTTCGCTATGAGTGAGTCGAATATGAAACCCATTGCCGCGAAGTCTGAAGAAATCGTGCTGCGCGCAAACAAGGTCGCCAAGATTTACAAGGAAGGCGATCTGCGCACGGATGTCCTGCACGATGTCAGCTTCAGCGTGAAGCGCGGTGAGACGGTTTCGATCGTCGGCGCATCGGGCACCGGCAAGAGCACCTTGCTGCATATCCTTGGCGGTCTGGATACGGCAACCGGCGGAGAGGTTGAAGTCGAAGGGCAGACCATGTCGCGGCTTTCCGATCGTGCGCGTGGAAAACTGCGCAACCGTTCGCTCGGTTTCATTTACCAATTTCATCATTTATTACCCGAATTCACCGCGCTTGAAAATGTCTGCATGCCGTTGTTGATTCGCGGAACGCCGATCGCGGAGGCGCGCGAACTCGCCAGCGATTTGCTCAGTCGCGTAGGTCTGTCCGCGCGCATCGCGCACAAGCCCGGCGAACTCAGCGGCGGCGAGCGCCAGCGCGCGGCCGTGGCACGTGCATTGGTCACGCGTCCTGCGTGCGTACTCGGCGACGAGCCGACCGGCAATCTCGATGAAGCGAATGCCGCCCAGGTCTATGAAATGATGCTCGAACTCAATCGCGAGATCGGTACAGCCTTGGTGTTGGTGACGCACGATCGAGGATTGGCCGCGCGTATGGATCGCATGCTCGAATTGCGTGGCGGCATGCTGCATGAGCTGGACAAGCGATCCGTCGGGATCGCGTAGCGCAAGCCCGCGAGTAATAGCCGGTCAAGGTTCCGACGTGATGAGCTGCGGGCGCGCTTAATTCTTTCGTGATCAGCGGAGCGTAGATTCTCTAAATCTCAGCGCGCGATTTTTAGAGTTTCGATTGTTGTCGCAACAGCGGCGGTAGCTTGGCCACCAGCGCCTTGCCATCTCTGGCGAGCTCGCTCTGCGCGGCGGCATTTCCTTGCGCGGCACGCACCTGCAGATCGAGCAAGGTGTATTCGCTGCGAAAATACGGCGCATACGGCGCGGCGTGTTGCGCATCGAGCGAAGCGAGAATCTGGGCGGTTTCGGCAAGCTTGCCGCGCGAGAAG
>JBBQTY010000296.1:0-3784 GCA_038234445.1 Lysobacterales bacterium | reverse complement strand
CATCGTGCCCCACTTCGGGTCGGAGTCGACGTGGTTGATGCGCACATTGTTCCAGTCGGCTTCGAGCTCATCGGCAAGAATGCGCGCCAATGCCGTGCCGACGTGCTGGCCCATTTCGGCGCGGATGATGTTGACCGTGACTATGCCATCGGCGTCGATGCTGCACCACAGATTCGGATCGTATTGCTTGTTGGCGATCGCAGCCGCCGCATCTTCTTCAGCGAGGCCGCTGCGCGAAAAGGCGAATAGAACGCCCGCGCTGGTTGCAGCGATCAAAAATCCTCGCCGAGACAACGCGAACGGCTCACTGTCAGGATCGTGCCGGGTGAACTTGCTCATGAGTGATCTCCCTGGCTCATCTCGACCGCGGCGAGTTTGATCGCCTCACGGATGCGCCGGTAGGCCATGCAACGACACAGACTTCCGTTCATCACGGCATCGATGTCCTTGTCGCTCGGTTGCGGAAAATCCTTGAGCAAGGTCGCGGCCTGCATGATCTGCCCGGATTGGCAGTAGCCGCATTGCGGTGCCTGCGTCTCGATCCAGGCTTTTTGCAAAGGATGCTGGCCAGCCGGATCGAGACCTTCGATCGTGGTGATCTCGCACCCCTCGGCCGCGCTCAACGGTGTGATGCAGGATCGAATCGCGCGGCCGTTGAGATGAACCGTGCAGGCACCGCACATGCCGATACCACAGCCGAATTTGGTGCCGGTCAATCCGAGTTCATCACGGATTACCCAGAGCAGCGGAGTATCCGGCTCGGCATCAACCGAAACGGCGCGACCGTTTAGTTGCATCGTGGTCATAAGCTGGCGGCTCCCATAAGGCGTTTGGTGAAGAGTGGTTGTTGCGTGGGCGGTCAGGCCTACGAGCCCGCTTCGTCCTTGCGCACGGCGGCGATTCGTTGGGACAGTTCGCTCCATGGCGGTTGGTCGGTCAGATGATCGCGCAGGTAGCTCGCAAGTGATTCGATCTGATCGTCGCTCAACGATGCCGCAAACGGCGGCATCATCGCGTCTGGAATTCCTTCAGCCACACCGACGCCATGCAGGATCACCTGGATCAGGTTGGTCGGATCGCTGCTGCGAAGCGCGCTGTTGAAGGCCAGCTCCGGGCGCAGCAAGGATGGCGGCGCCGCGCTGTTGTAGTGGCAGGACGCGCAGGCCGTGCGATAGAGATCGGCGCCGGCGTCAAACTGCTGCTCGGTATCCAGTTGCGATGAGCGCATCGCGCTGGCGACGCTCGCGGTCGTGCCGGCAGCATTCGTGACCGAGCCATTCTGATCGGCGAAGTAAACGGCGATTGCGTGGATGTCCGAATCGGGCAGGGCCGACAAGCCCTGATGAACCACGTTGGACATCGGGCCGGCGGCGACGCCATGCAAGGCCGTTGCACCGCTGCGCAAATACGCGGTCAATTCATCGACCGTCCATGGCAGCGATGCTGGATTGTCGGCGGTCAGCGCGGGCGCCTGCCAACCTTCGATCAATGCGCCGGCATAGGCGTGATCGCTCTGTTCGGCACCGAGCGCATTGCGTGGTGTGTGACATGCACCGCAATGGCCGAGTCCCTCGGCCAGATAGGCGCCGCGATTCCACTCCTCGCCTTTTTCGGTCTGCGCTTTGTAAGCGCCCTTGTCGAGATAGAGCAGTTTCCATCCAGCCTGCAGCGAGCGGATATTCAGCGGGAACGGCAACTCGCTTGATTTTGCAGGCGCGCTCACTGCCGGTTGGCTCATCAGATACGCGTAAATCGCGGCAACGTCAGCGTCGGTGAGCTTGGTGAAGTGATCGAACGGAAATGCCGGAAACAATTCGGATCCGTCACGCGAGATGCCCTCGCGCATCGCACGGGCGAATGCTTTTTCCGACCACGCGCCGATTCCGGTGGCAAGGTCCGGTGTGATATTCGTTGAGTAGATCGTGCCGAATCCGGTCTTCAGCGCAAGACCACCTGCATTGCGCGCGCCGCCACTGGCCGTGTGGCACGTGGCGCAATAGCCTGCGCTTGCCAGCATCTTGCCGCGAGCCACGGTGCTGACATCGAACGAGGTGGCATCGACGGATTCGACAGGGTCGTAGGCCGAGTGCCAGCCGAGCAAGAACACTCCGGCAACGCCGATCACGATCAGCAACAACAGAACAATAAGCACGCGCTTGAACATGATCAACCTCGGCATGGGCGAGCGGGAATACGATCATTGGTGTCGGCGAATAGCGGATTGCCGAATCCCCCGAGTCTACTACGCGAGCGAAAGTCAGGCTGAACGTGACATGTAGAACGAGTGTGTGCAAACGATTCGGACAGGATCTTGCTGCTGCCGCGGCGAATAGCGCGCCGCGCGATTCGCCCGCCTCTCCGCGCCAGAGTCTGCTTGCTCAGCCCCGCCATGCTGCATTTGCAATGCGTCTGGTCTACCGCTGTAATGCGGGACTTTACGCGTTCAGCACATCAAGGAGCCAGAAATGCCGATCATCCGCATGAGCGATCTCGATTTGACCAACAAGCGCGTTCTTATCCGTCAGGATCTCAACGTACCGATCGAGGACGGGCACATCACTTCCGAGCAGCGCATCACTGCGTCGCTGCCGACGCTCAAGCTCGCGCTCGAAAAAGGTGCAACGGTTTTGGTCACCTCGCATCTCGGACGGCCGAAAGAGGGCGTATGGAGCGAAGCGGATTCGCTGGCGCCGGTGGCCAGACGAATGTCCGAATTACTCGGTCGCGAAGTTCCCTTGCTTCGTGATTGGATCGACGGCGTCGATGTCACGCCTGGTTCGATCACGCTGCTTGAGAATTGCCGCATGAATATCGGCGAGGCCAAGGATGACGAAGCGCTTTCGCGCAAATATGCCGCGCTTTGCGATGTTTTCGTCATGGATGCGTTCGGCACCGCGCATCGTGCGCAGGCCTCCACGCACGGTGTGATCCGCTTCGCCAAAATCGCTGCCGGCGGCCCGCTGTTGATGGCCGAGCTTGATGCACTGGCGAAGGCACTTGAATATCCGTCGCGACCGTTGCTCGCGATTGTCGCTGGATCCAAAGTCTCGACCAAACTGACCCTGCTTGAGAATCTGATCGACAAGGTGGATCAGCTGATTGTCGGCGGCGGTATCGCGAACACCTTTCTCGCCGCGGCCGGTCACAACGTTGGCAAGTCGCTTTACGAGCCGGATCTCATCGAGACGGCCAACCGAATCAGTGCAGCGGCGATGGCGCGCGGTGTGCAGTTGCCGATTCCGATCGATGTCGTCGTCGCGCCACGCTTTGCCGCCGATGCGCCGGCAACGGTCAAGCTGGTCGCCGATGTCGGTGACGAGGACATGATTCTCGATATCGGCCCGCAAACGGCTGCGCACTATGCAGCTCTCATCGACAAGGTCGGCACCGTGGTCTGGAATGGTCCGGTCGGCGTGTTCGAGTTCGACGCGTTTGGCGCAGGCACGCAGGTGCTGGCCAAGGCGATCGCGAACTCACCGGCGTTCTCGATAGCGGGCGGCGGCGATACGTTGGCGGCCGTAGACAAGTATGCAATCGCTGATCAGATTTCCTACATTTCCACCGGTGGCGGTGCCTTCCTCGAGTTTCTTGAAGGCCGCGAACTGCCCGCAGTGACAGCACTGCGGGCTCGGGGCGCCTGATCTGTGGCGCTGATCCTGTTTGATCTGGATGGAACCCTTATCGATTCGGAAATCGGGATCACCCGATCGATGCAGCACGCCTTGCGTGCGCTGGATGTTGAGCCACCGTCGCAAGAGATTTTGCGCTCATGGATTGGCCCACC
>JBBQTY010000295.1:0-3797 GCA_038234445.1 Lysobacterales bacterium | reverse complement strand
CGCGTCGATCATTTCGCATCGCTCTGGTGAAACCGAGGACACGACGATTGCCGATCTTTCCGTAGCCACATCGGCAACGCAGATCAAGACCGGTTCATTGTGTCGCTCGGATCGCGTGGCCAAGTACAACCAGTTGCTGCGAATCGAGGAAGCGTTGGGCGCGCAGGCGCGTTATGCCGGCGCGAATGCCTTTCCAAATCTTCCGGATTTCCGCTGCTGATCGCCCAGCGCGACCGGTCAACGCCATGCTTCGCTTTGTCGCCCTGCTCTTGTTAATCCTGCTGATCGCACTGGAGGTAAAGCTGTGGGCCGGGCACGGTGGCATGCAGGAAGTTTGGCAGTTGGAGAAAACGGTTGCCGAACAGAAGCTTGAGAACGACAAGCTCAAGGCGCGCAACGATGCACTCGCGGCCGAAGTCGCCAATCTCAAGGACGGCACCGAAGCCATCGAAGAGCGGGCGCGCGCCGAGCTGGGTTTGGTCAAGCCCGGCGAGAAGTTCTACGAAGTGGTTGAACCGACCAAAGCGATCAAGCGCGACCCAAATGCGCGGCAGTGATCATGGATTGTGGTGCATCGTGCCTGCGGCAGGTTCTGGTCGGCGTTTTGGTGGCGAGTTGCCCAAGCAGCATGTCGAATTTGCTGGGAAGTCATTGCTCAACTGGACGCTGCAACGTCTCGCCGATCACCCGAGCATTGTCGGCATCGTGGTGGTGGTCGCTGCTGATGATCTGCAAGTAAATGCGATTGCTGCGCTCAACAGCAAACCGTTGATCCATGCGTTGGGGGGATCCGAACGCGCCGATTCGGTGCTGGCAGGATTGCGTGCCTTGCCGGATGGGGTTGCCGGCGAAGATTTCGTACTCGTGCATGACGCTGCGCGACCGTGCGTCCGTCACAGCGATATCGATGCCTTGATCGAACGCGGAATACCAGCCGGTGGCGCCCTGCTTGCAGCACCCGTGCGCGATACCCTCAAACGCGCCGACGTGAACGGACATGTGCTCGAAACCGAGCCACGCGAATCGCGCTGGCGTGCAATGACGCCACAGATGTTTCGCCGCGCCGAGTTGATCGCCGCACTCGAATCCGCCAGTGCGGATGGCATCGTTGTCAGTGACGAGGCGATGGCAATGGAGCGAATGGGTTTCAAGCCACTGCTGGTCGAAGGCAGCGACGACAATATCAAGGTGACCACGCCCGCGGATCGCGCGCTGGCGGAGTATCTGTTGCGACGGGATTCGTAATTCGGGATTCGGGATTCGTCACAGCAACGTGTAGTCTTGGTTACCAATCCCGAATACCCAATCCCGAATCCCAACTTCTATGCGCATCGGCCAAGGTTTT
This sequence comes from Lysobacterales bacterium, assembly GCA_038234445.1. GTDB lineage: Bacteria > Pseudomonadota > Gammaproteobacteria > Xanthomonadales > Rhodanobacteraceae > Dokdonella. Next base: position 2,452 of record JBBQTY010000295.1, on the reverse strand, counting down.
GACGTTCACGCCTTCGGGCCCGGCAACCACGTTGTCCTGGGCGGGGTGACGATTGCGCATTCGCGTGGATTGGTGGCGCATTCCGATGGCGATGTGGTGATCCATGCGCTTTGCGATGCGATCCTTGGTGCGCTTGCGCTTGGTGATATCGGTCGTCATTTTCCGCCGTCTGATGAGCGCTGGAAGGATGTCAGCAGTCGTCACTTCCTGCTGCATTGCGCGGGCTTGATGATTGAGGGCGGTTGGTCGCTGGCAAACGCCGACGTTACCGTCATCTGCGAACGGCCAAAGATTGGCCCGCATGCCGACGCGATGCGCGAAAATCTCGCCGTCGATCTCGGTTGCGCGAAAGCAGAAATCAACGTCAAGGCCACGACGACCGAGCAGCTTGGATTCTGTGGGCGAGAGGAAGGTATTTCGGCGATGGCTGTCGTATTGCTGCAGCGTCGCAGCAAACCTGTGGCCGAGATGCCGGAGAATCCCGAACTGAAATCACTGGTCGCGCGTCTCGACCTGGACGGCAACGAATGATCGATGTTCCTTGCGCTTATGGCGGTGCGCCACTGCGCGGGCGCATACGCGCAACTGCGCAAGATTTCGAAGTGGAAGAAATCCTTGGTTTCGGCGCGGACGGGAAGGGTGAGCACGCCTTTTTGCACATCGAAAAGCGCGACGCGAATACCGAGTGGGTCGCTCGCCAGTTAGCCCGAGTCGCCAACGTCGCGCCCATGTCTGTCGGTTACTCCGGCCTCAAGGATCGGCATGCGCTGACGCGCCAATCTTTCTCGGTTCACCTGCCCGGTCTGCCGGATCCTGACTGGCGCAAAATCGAAATAGAAGGGGTGCGCATTCTCGACGCAACGCGACACTCGAAGAAGCTCAAGCGCGGTGTACATCGCGGCAATCGCTTCCGCATCGTTCTGCGTGATCTGGTTGGCGATCGTGGTTTGGCTGAAACATGTCTGCAGCGCGTATCGAATTTGGGCGTGCCCAACTATTTCGGCGAGCAGCGCTTTGGCAACGACGGCGGCAACCTGCGCAGTGCCCAGGCACTTTTTGCCGGCGCGCGCCTGGGTCGCAGTGAGCGTGGCTTTGCGCTGTCGGCCGCACGTTCGCATCTTTTCAACTGCGTACTTGCGCATAGGGTTGCAGGACACAATTGGAACAAAGCGCTGGACGGTGAAGTCTGGATGCTCGCTGGCACCCATTCAATCTTCGGCCCGCAACCTCTTGACGCTGAAATTCAGCAACGTCTGCAAGCATTCGACATCGATCCAACGGGTCCGCTCTGGGGCACCGGAGTGCTGCGCAGCATTGGCGAAGTCGCTGAAATCGAAAATGGCGCAGCGATCGCGACAGGATTCGCTCACGGTCTTGAAGCTGCCGATCTGCGTCAGGAGCGCCGCTCGCTGCGTTTGCGCCCAACCGGATTCAGTGCCGAGTGGGCGGATGATTCCCTGACACTCGAGTTTTCGCTTCCGTCCGGCTGTTTTGCGACTTCGGTTGTCCGCGAGCTCTGTTCAACCGATATTGCGCGAGACGCAGCTCCAGCCTGATCCGCTGCGACGATATTGTGGTTCAGTGCGTCCACAAGAATGGGCATGGCGCTCGAAGTTGCCTGCCCGATGAACTGCCTGGCAGGCGCATCCGCGATTGCAGGCAACCACAGGAGGACGGAATGAAACACAATTTCGTATTGGGTGCAGGTTCGGTTGTACTGCTTTTGCTTTCAGGCTGTGCCAGCAACGGCAGTAGCCGCTATACGACGGAGCAAAAATTCGTCGTTGATCAGTACTATGTCGATGCGGTCAACCATGCCAGTCGACAGGCCGGCGTGCACGTCACCTGGGTGAATCCACCAACCAAACGCGTCGCGCTCGGCAGCGAACGCGACAACTGATCAGCTGCCGCGCAACAGCACCAGAACGGCGCCGGTGCCGCCTTGTGCGGGCAAGGCTGAGGCGAAGGCAAGCACGTCATCCCTTCGCCTCAGAACCTGTTCGGTCATTCGTTTGACAACCGGACCACGCGATGCCGAGCGCAGGCCCTTGCCATGGACGATGCGCACGCAGAGCTCATCATGCGCGAGTGCCTCGGCCAGAAAGCCCTTGATCGCATCGCGCGCGACCCTGACTGTCATCTGGTGTAGATCGATTTCAGAGCGAATACTGAAATGCCCGCGACGCAACTGCTTGAGTAGTCGCTCAGGCTGTCCGGGCTTCAGATAGAGAATTTCATCGCCGAGCTCAATGGTTCCGGGATCAAATGCGTGAGTAAGCAAATCATCACGGACGGCAGCCTCGTCACGTTCGAATTGTTTCGCCAGTGGCGCGGGCCGGGTGACTTCGGGAGGCAGATCGGCCCGCACCGGCAATGGCCGAACCTTGCCGACCGCTTCGCGGAACAGGTTTAGATCATCCTCGGCAACGGGCGGTTTTTCCCGACCCGCTTT
>JBBQTY010000294.1:0-3812 GCA_038234445.1 Lysobacterales bacterium | reverse complement strand
GATCGCGAATTCGGGGGCATTACCTTGCGCTGGCTGCCAGGGTTGCAGGCGTCCGACTACCGCATCGAATTTTCCAGCGATGGCGTTGATTGGCATGAGGTTCGCCACCTCGTTGCCGGCAACGGCGCGCTCGATCATCTGCGTTTTCCGGATGCCGAGGCGCGGTTCGTGCGACTACGCATGTTGCGCGGACCCGCCGCTCGATTTGGACTCGCTTCGATCGACATCGAACCTCTGCAATTCGGTGCGACGTCGAATGCATTCATCGAATCCATCGCGAACGAGCTGCCACGCGGACTGTTTCCTCGCGGCTTCTCGGGTGAGCAGACCTACTGGACGCTGATTGGCATCGACGGCAGCAAGGAAAGCGGTCTGCTCGGCGAGGATGGTGCGGTAGAAGTTGCCAGAGGCGGCTTCTCGATTGTCCCCTTTGTCGGCGGGGGCAGTTTCACCGCACAGGGTCCACTGGCAACGGGGAAATGCTCTCCAGAAAGCACGATGTTCGCCGCCCTGCGCGGCACTCCGACAGGAACAACCGGTCTGAATGGTTGGGCCAAGGCCGACATCGCTCAATCCTTGCCGGACCACTATCTGCCGATGCCGCAGGTTCATTGGGCCTACAAGCCCTCCTCGGACGTGATCGATGCTTGCGCCACTTCGACCGAGGAAGAGTCCCGACAATACGAATTCATGAACAGATCGGTCAGCACTCTCGACGCGGACCCGTGGCAGCTGACCATCGAACCCTTCGCGACGGACGATGGGGACTCCTCGACGCTTTTCGCCAACTACACGCTTGAGAATAGTGGTGACTATCCCGCCGACTACCGGCTCATGCTGACGATCCAGCCGTTCCAGGTGAATCCGCCGGTTCAATTCCTCACGACTCCGGGCGGCGTGAGTCCGATCAATGAACTCGGTTTCGATGGCAAGGCGGTCAGCGTCAACGGCAAGCCGCGCGTGTGGCCGCTGCAGGCGCCGACGGCATTTTTTGCGACACCGTTCGACAACGACATGGTTGCGCAGCACCTGACCTACAACGCGTGGCCGACGAGCCAGCACGTGACCGATGAAACCGGTCTCGCTTCGGGTGTGCTGATCTACCGGATCGGACTCGCCGCGCATGCTTCGAAAACGATCAGTCTGGAAATTCCATTGAGCGGCAAACCTGCGTCGATGCAGCACGGAAGTGATGCGCAAGCATGGGTCTCTGCACAGCGCGAACACGTTGCGGCCGAGTGGAAAGAGAAACTCAACCGCGTGACCTTCACGGTGCCTCCTCAAGCGCAGCCACTGATCGATACATTGCGAACCGCGCTCGCAATTATCCTGATCAGCCGCGACGGCGCGCAGATTCGGCCCGGCACACGATCCTATGCGCGTTCATGGATCCGCGATGGTTCGATGACCGCGGAAGCGCTGCTGCGCATGGGCCACGCCAAGGAAGCGCGGGATTTCCTCGAATGGTTCGCGCCGTACCAGTTCGAGAATGGCAAGGTGCCGTGTTGCGCCGATGCGCGCGGAGCGGATCCTGTGCCCGAAAACGACAGTCACGGCGAATTGATCTATTTGATCGACGAAGTGGTCCGCTACACCGGCGACAAGACGCTCGCAGCATCGATGTGGCCGCATGTCGACAAGGCCACACGCTACATGGATAGCCTGCGCGCAAGCGAGCGCACCGAGGCGAATCACGACACAGAAAAATATGGATTGCTGCCTGCTTCGATCAGCCACGAGGGCTACTCGTCCAAGCCGGCCTATTCCTACTGGGATGATTTCTGGGGTCTGACCGGCTATGACTCGGCGATCGATCTGGCAACCCTGCTTGGCCGCGGTGACGATGTATCGCGCCTCACCGTCGCGCGTGATGAATTTCGCTCAGATATTCTTGCCTCGCTGCAGGCCAGTGTCGAAAAGTTCAAGATTGACTTTATTCCTGGCGCGGCGGATCTCGGCGACTTCGATGCGACTTCAACGACGATCGCGCTGGCGCCGGGTGAACAGCTCGAAAACCTGCCATCGAACCTGTTGCACAACACCTTCGAACGCTACTGGAAAGAATTCGTTGCGCGCCGCGATGGCACGCGCGATTGGAAGGACTACACGCCGTACGAATGGCGCAATGTCGGTGCCTTCGTCCGTCTCGGCTGGAAGGATCGCGCGCATGCTGCGATCGATTTCTTTTTTAAGGACCGCCGGCCGCTGGCATGGAACCAGTGGGCCGAGGTGGTCGGCAAGGACTATCGTCAACCGCGCTTTATCGGCGACATGCCGCACGGCTGGGTCGCCTCTGACTTCATCCGCTCGGCACTCGACTTGTTCGCCTACGAGCGCAGCTCGGATCACTCGATCGTGCTGGCGGCGGGGATTCCGGAACCGTGGCTGGCCGGAGACGGCGTGGGCATCGATGGCCTGCGCACGCCTTACGGAGCTATCGGCTATCGGCTCAAGGCCGATGCAACTTCGCTGAGCCTGCACCTTGATGCCGAGGCGGGCCGGATGCCGAGCGGCGGATTCATTTTGTCGTGGCCATTGGCCGAGGTACCGGGACGCACCGAAGTCAACGGTCGGATCGTCCAATGGAACCATCTGGAGCTGCGCATTGATCGCATTCCCGCCGATGTTCGGGTTACGCGTCAACCCCACGCTACGACGACCAGCGACTGATTCGCCTCAACCCGTTAGCCACATCCCGCTCGTTATTTCTGTTCCGGAGAGTCAGTCCATGCGCACTGCACTGGTTTTACTGATCGTGATGCTCATGCAAGTCGCGGGGGCGGCGACATCGGAAACGGAAACGGGTCGCATCGAGCGTGCGGCTTTCCGCATCGACTTCCCGGATCCCTGGAATCATCGCCTCATCGTGTTCTTCCACGGCACCTGGGACACGCTCGGCGAGTACCGCCAAGACCAGCCGTTGTCGGGATTCCTTGGCGAACTTGAAGCGCAGGGTTACGCGATCATCCAGTCCGCCTACTCGCAACCAGGCTGGGCGGTCGAGCAGGCGATCAGCGACAGTGAGCGCTTGCGTCAGCGCTTTGTCGCAACCCACGGCAAGCCGGAACAGGCGTTCGCGATTGGCATGTCGATGGGCGGATTGTTGACCGTCCAGGCACTCGAATCCAAGCCGTCAGTGTATGCGGGAGGACTTTCCCTTTGCGGCGCGATCACGCCAGCCGACGTCCTGTTCTCACGCGATTTCGCGTTGCGCGCGGCGTTTGATTTCTACTTCCCGAATCTGCTCGGTCCACTGGTTCCGGTGCCCGCTGATTTTCGTCACAGCGATGAACTCAGTCGGCGTATCGACAATGCCTTGCATGAAGATCGGAACGCTACCGAATCGTTGCATCGCCTGTTCGGCGTCTGGAGCGAAGCGGGCATCCCTGATCTGATCATCTCAACCACGCTTGACCTGCGCGAGCTCCAGCAACGTGCCGGCGGCAATCCATTCGGCAATGCGAACCTGATCTATACCGGCTCACTGGACGACGCGGCGCTCAACCTCGGTGCTGCGCGTTACGAGGCAAACCCAAAAGCTGCTGCGTATCTCTCGCGTTGGTACACGCCCACCGGAAAACTCGACCGACCTCTGCTCGCTGTGCATACCACGGGCGACCCGCTGGTGCGTGCATCAACGGCTTTCGACTACGCGCTCATCGCACGGCGCGCGGGTCACGAAGGCAACTTCGTGCAGCAGTTCGTCAATGCCGAAGGCCATTGCACAATGGGCGATGCGCGCATCGTGCATGCGTTCGAGGAACTCGTCGCCTGGACACATGGCAAGCGGCCACACGCAGGATTGCGCGAGT
>JBBQTY010000293.1:0-3858 GCA_038234445.1 Lysobacterales bacterium | reverse complement strand
CTCGGAATCGTCTGGTTCCGACTTCCGCTGGGTACGGACCATCGCGGCTGGAGCATGACGACATTGCGAGCCGTGATTGGCGGCCATGTTCTGACCAGCCAGATCAAGGTGCAGCTGCGACCTGGCGGCAGCGCCGATGATCTCGTCGTCAGCAATGCAGGCTCGCTTGATGTGGCGATGCCCGAGCAAATCATCGTGCAGCCCGCCACATGCGAAGCGGCCGATGCACTTGCCGGATATTCGCTGCGGCGTGATTCCGAGGGGTTGGTCTTCCAGCGTACTGAAAACGCTACACTCCGCGCCGGCGGCGAACGCGTGATTGCGTGGCTGCGATGCGACCATCCCGATGCCGAGACACTGCATGCCGAACCCTAGAAAAACTCTGCTGCTCGCAGTGCTCGTCTGCGTCTCGCCGGCGTTTGCCTGCGGCCCTGATTTTCCGAATAGCCTGCTGTCTGATCGTACGGATACGCTTGAAAATCTGCCGATGGGTTCGTTCGAGTTCGAGATGCGCCGTCTGCTGGTTGATCCGCATGATCGGCTGATCGCGGTCGAGCCCGATTACTACAACCCGCCCCAGCCTGTTGAGGAATCGACGCCGCCACGGAGCATCGATCTCGAGGCAATCCGTTTGTACACGCAGGCGGCCGAGTCGTTTCATGCGAATGATCTGGATCGCGCACGCGAAACGTTTCAGCAAGTGCTTGCGCTTCCGGAAGATCAGCGCGGCTCGCGCGAACTGAAGTCGTTATATTCGATCGGTCGAATCGAAAAAATGCAGGGCCACGAGGACGCGGCGACGACGGCTTTCCATCGCGTTCGCGAGCGAGTCAAGGCCGGCAGCGAGGATCCTGATGGTCTCGGCGCCGCCAGCTTCGGCGAAGAGGCGCGTCTGCGATTTGACGCAGGCGATCTCGGCGCTGCAATCGCGCTGTACGCGGAACAAACCGCGCGTGGCTCGGAAAGCGGCATGAGCTCGCTGGGTTTCGTGTTTGGGCGATTGATCGAGGACGATGGCCAGCTCAATGCATCGCTCGATAATGCAAGTGTAAGGCGCCTTCTGCCGGGCTATTTGAATTCCCGTGTGACCTCGTTGACGGCTGACCAGCTTGTGCATGTCATTGACGGAATCGATGCGCGAAATGATGCCCCGTTTGAGGGAATGGATCGGCTCGCTGCGGCTGTCTATCGGGCAGGCAACTATTCGGCCGCCGAATCAGCGGTCAAGCGATCTGACAGCGCCATGGCGTGGTGGGTACGAGCCAAGCTGGCCCTGCGTCGAGGTGATCCGAAAGAGGCTGCCGTTGCGTACTCACACGCTTCTAAGGAGTTCCCGCAATCCGAAGATTGGGGCTATCGCGATGGTGTCTATTCCAATTATTCGGATGACGGATCGATTGACGGCTTCAGTCCGAAATGCCGTGTCGATGGTGAGAGTGGCATCCTTTCGCTGAGCCGCGGTGACTATGTTTCCGCGCTCGGAAGTTTGTACGCGGCGAGGACACAGTATTGGGAGGATGCCGCCTATGTCGCCGAGCGTGTGGTCACGATTGAGGAGCTGCGGCGATTTGTCGATAGCCTGCGTGGGGAGATACCTGACGCCTCGAAGCCAGCTGAAACTGCCGAGCACTCCAACGCCGACATTCGTGCCTTGCTCGCCAGACGCATGTTGCGCAACGGTCTCTTGAAGGAATCGCTGGCGTATTTCGACGGCGATCCGGGCACGGCGGAAAAGGCGAAAGCGTATGTCGATGCGCGACTCGCCGCGGATCACGGTGGCCGGATCGAGCGCGCTGCGGCCATGTTCGTCGCGGCGACGCTGGCCAACTCCGACGGCATGGATCTGCTCGGCTTCGAATTGGATCCGGACTATCGCATCTATGGCGGTTCGTTTGATCTCGGGCGTTACACCGATACCTCCGATGACTACACGCATATACCTGTCGACCACGCCGATATCGAAATCGGTATCAGCTATCTTGGCAGGGACGAAGCCGATCGTGTTGTGGCCAGTCGTGCCGTTCCGCTCAAGCGTTTTCATTTTAAGGGCGTTGCTGCCGACCTCGCTGAACAGGCTGCAGATCTCCTGCCTGCACGGTCGCAGGCTTATGCGGCGGTGCTTTGTATCGCCACCGGCTGGGTCAACAACCGTGACCATGTGCGCGGCGAGTCACTGTGGTTGCGCTACGCCCACAATGGCGCTTTTGTGCCCTGGGCAGCCGATTTCGGCAATCAATGCGAGGCACCGAATTTCCCGTCTGCCGCGGAGCGCCTGCATTTTGAACGTGTTGTCGAGGTGAAGCGCATGATTCGAACTGGCGCGCCTTACGCGGCGGGCGCGATGATTCTGCTCGGTATTGGCATCCTGGCTCGCGTGCTTGGCCGCAAACGTCGGATGCGCCTCGCCAATCGTTGAGTTCCCGGCCGTCGGCTACAATGTTCGGCCGTATTGATGCTTGATCGTCTTGAAGAAATCGGATTTCCATTTTGATCTGCCGCCTGCGCTGATCGCCCAGCAACCGCTGGCCGAGCGTTCGGCAAGCCGCCTGTTACTGCTTGATGCGGCCCAAACATCGATGTCGGATCGACAATTGCGTGAACTGCCCGAGCTGTTACGCGCGGGCGATCTGCTCGTCTTCAACGATACCCGGGTATTGCCGGCCCGCTTGTTCGGTCGCAAGGAAACCGGTGGTTCGGTCGAAATTCTGATCGAACGTGTGACCGGATCGCATGAGGCAACCGCGCAACTCGGCGTCAGCAAAAAGCCGAAAGAGGGTGCGGCGATCGAACTCGCAGATGGCAGTTTTGCGCGTGTTCTCGGTCGTGATGGCGAGTTCTTTCGCTTGCGCTTTGAGTCGACTGAATCGCTCGAAAAATTGCTGCTCAAGTTAGGTCGCATGCCACTACCGCCTTATATCGAGCGCACGCCCGATGAAGCCGACAGCGAGCGCTACCAAACCGTATTCGCGCGTGAGCCCGGTGCGGTTGCGGCGCCGACCGCAGGCCTGCATTTCGATGAGGCGTTGCTCGATCGGCTCGCCGCGCGTGGTATCGAATCCGGACACATCACCCTGCATGTTGGTGCGGGTACGTTCCAGCCGATGCGCGCCGAGAAGCTGGCCGACCACACCATGCATCGCGAATGGCTCAACGTCGGTGCCGAACTCGTTGAAAAGATCCGTCATACGCGAGCGCATGGCGGACGTGTCATTGCGGTTGGCACCACGGTCGTTCGTGCGCTTGAAAGCGCAAGCCATGATGGCGTGCTCGAACCGTTCGCAGGCGAGACCCAGATCTTCATCTTCCCCGGTTACAAGTTCAGCAGCGTCGATGCCTTGCTGACCAATTTCCATCTACCCGAATCCACCTTGTTGATGCTGGTTTCGGCATTTGCCGGGCGCGAGTTCATTCTCGATGCCTATCGCCACGCAGTCGAACAGCGCTATCGCTTTTTTTCGTATGGTGATGCGATGTTGGTATGGCCGCTGGGCGGCCGGGATTTGGGATTCGGGAGTCGAGATTGGTAAAACCAAAAACGCCAGCCCAATGCCTGACCAATTCCGGTTTTTAACAGCCGAATGGCTGATCATCCCCAATCTCGAATCCCTTCCCAATGCACTTTGAACTCCTGGCCACTGACGCCAATAGCAACGCCCGCCGTGGCCGACTGACATTTGATCGCGGCACGATCGAGACGCCTGCATTCATGCCGGTTGGTACGTATGGCACGGTCAAGGCGATGACGCCGCGTGACGTCGAGGAGATTGGTGCCGAGATCATTCTCGGCAATACCTTCCACTTGTTTCTTCGGCCGGGGCTCGATGTCATTGGCGATTTCGGCGGCCTGCATCGCTTCAT
>JBBQTY010000292.1:0-3943 GCA_038234445.1 Lysobacterales bacterium | reverse complement strand
GCGATCGAGCGCGAATTCCGCGTGCAGTCGGCGCTCGCCGGAACGGATGTGCCGGTCGCGCAGATGCATTGCCTGTGCGAAGACGAGTCGATTATCGGACGTGCTTTTTATGTCATGCAGCATGTCGAAGGCCGCGTGCTCTGGGATCAGTCGCTGCCCGGTTCAAGCCGTGAAGAACGTGCGGGGATCTACGATGAGATGAACCGCGTGATCAGCGCGCTGCACCGGATCGATCCCGATGCGATCGGACTCGGTGACTACGGCAAGCACGGCGAGTACATGGCACGACAGATCCGTCGCTGGTCAAAGCAGTTCGAGGCAAGTCGGACGATTCCGATGCCGGCGATGGATCGACTGATTGAATGGCTGCCCGCGCATCTGCCGGTCGCCGATGATGCGGTATCGATCGTGCACGGGGACTTCCGCCTCGACAACATGATCTTCGATCCGAATGAGTCTCGGATACTTGCGGTGATTGACTGGGAGTTGTCGACGCTCGGCCATCCACTCGCGGACTTCGCTTACCACATGATGAGTCGACATATTCCGCGCGATGGCATGCGTGGCCTCGGCGGTGTCGATATCGAAGCACTGGGCATCCCCGATGAAGCCACGGCGATCGCCGCCTATGAGCGCCGCAGCGGGCGCACGGTTTCCGGCGACTGGAACTACTACCTCGCCTACAACCTGTTCCGGCTCGCGGCCATCTGCCAAGGCATCGCCAAACGCGTTGAAGATGGCACGGCGGCGAATGCGCGCGCGGCCGAACATGGCGCGATGGCCGCACCGCTCGCCGAGCTCGGTTGGCAATTTGCACAAAAATCAGAGGCGCGCGCATGAACGCTGTGTCCGCCACGATCAATCAAGGGATGGGGATCACCCCGCCGCAACCGGAAAACTTCGTTGTTGATGACGGTATTCGCGTGTCCTTCTATCGATGGGGGATCGATGACGCGCAGCTTCCTGTGGCTCTCCACCACGGGTTTGCCGCCAACACCGAAACGAACTGGGTTGCGACCGGGGTGGTTGCTGCCTTGCTAAAGGCCGGTCGCTCGGTGATCAGTATTGACGCGCGAGGTCATGGTTTTTCGGACAAGCCGCATGATGCCGGCCGCTATGGTGAAAGGCGCATGGCTCGCGATCTGCGCAGCCTGCTAGATCACCTTGGTGTGGGCGAGTTCGATCTGTTCGGCTATTCAATGGGCGCGATCGTCAGCCTGATAGTCGCCAGCGAAGACACGCGCGTGCGTCGCCTGATCGTCGGTGGCATCGGTGAGGGTGTGCTCGCAACCGGCGGAGTCGATCTGCGCGTGATGGATCGCAATGCGGTCGTCGCCGCTTTGCTGACCGACAATCCGGCCACGATCACTGCACCTGGTGTTGCCGCCTTTCGCGCGTTCGCCGAAGCGACCGGCTCCGATCTCAAGGCGCTGGCCGCGCAGGCCTCTCGCATGTTCGACCAGACCATCGAACTCAAGCGCATCGCTGCCGAAACCCTGGTATTGGCTGGCGACAAAGACGCACTGGCAAGGCTTCCGGAACGACTCGCCGCCGCCATTCCGCGCGCGCATGCGATCTCCGTGCCCGGAGATCATCTCGGTGTCACGCGCGAACCGGGTTTCATCGAAGCCGCAGTCAAATTTCTCGGCCACTGATGCCGACCCGACCTTAGAAATCAATGGAAACCCGATCATGCCCGTAACCACGACACTTCAGGATGGCATCGCAGTCATCACCTTCGATCACCCGCCTGTCAACGGCTTCGGCTACGCCGTGCGCAAAGGCGTGGTCGAAGCGCTCAATGCTTCGATCGAGGATGCGTCGATCAAGGCGATTGTGATCACGGCTGGCGGCGCGATGTTTTCCGGTGGTGCCGACATCACCGAGTTCAACACCCCACGCGCCGAGCAGGCGCCGAATCTGCATGACGTGATCGCCGCGATCGAGGCGAGCAGCAAGCCGATTGTCATGGCGATCAATGGCACGGCACTCGGTGGCGGGCTCGAAGTCGCGATGGCCGCGCACTATCGGATTGCTGCGAAAGGCGCGCTACTCGGTTTGCCCGAAGTAAAAATAGGTATTTTGCCTGGTGGCGGCGGTACCCAGCGATTGCCGCGAGCGGTTGGACTCGAAGCCGCGGTCAACATGATCGTTTCAGGCGAGCCGGTTCCCGCCGAACATCTCGCAGGGACGCGTCTACTTGATCAGGTTGTCGATGGTGATGTCGTCGCGGCTGCCATCACATTCGCAAAAACCATCGCCGACAAAGTCGAGCTGCCTCTGCTCAGAAACCTCAAGGTCGAGCACGAGAACGCGGAAGGCTTCCTCGATTTTGCGCGCAACGGCGTCGCTGCGGTCGCCGGACCGTTTCCCGCACCGATGAAATGTCTCGATGCGATCGAGGCCTCGTTCCAGAAACCATTCGATGAAGGCATGGCTGTCGAACGCGCCGGCTTCATCAGTCTGGTCACTTCGACCGAATCGAAAGCATTGCGCCATGCCTTCTTCGGCGAGCGTGCGGCAAGCAAGATTGCCGACGTCGGCAAAGACGTGCAGCCGCGCGAGGTCAAGGCGGTCGGCATCATCGGTGCCGGCACGATGGGCGGCGGCATCGCGATGAACTTCCTCAACGCCGGTATCCCGGTGACGATTGTCGAGACCAAACAGGAAGCGCTCGATCGGGGCCTTGCGACGATTCGCGGCAACTACGAGAGCAGTGCGAAGAAAGGCAAGCTCAAGGCTGAGCAAGTCGAGCAACGCATGGGCTTGCTGACGCCGTCGCTTTCGTTCAATGACTTGAAAGATGCGGACCTGATCATCGAAGCGGTGTTCGAAGAACTCGGTGTCAAGGAATCGGTGTTCACCCAACTCGATGCGATCGCCAAGCCCGGCGCGATTCTCGCCAGCAATACCTCGACGCTTGATGTCGACAAGATCGCCGCGTTCACCAAGCGACCTGAAGACGTCGTCGGCATGCACTTCTTCAGTCCGGCCAATGTCATGAAGCTGCTTGAAGTGGTGCGCGGCGCGAAGACCGCGAAGGATGTGCTCGCAACGGTCATGGCCATTGCGAAAGCGATCCGCAAGACCGCCGTCGTCTCGGGCGTCTGCGATGGCTTTATCGGCAACCGCATGATCGAGCAATACGGACGCCAGGCCGGCTTTCTCCTCGATGAAGGCGCTACACCGCAACAAGTCGACAAGGCGATGGAAAAATTCGGCTTCGCGATGGGTCCGTTCCGCATGGGCGACCTCGCCGGCAACGATATTGGCTGGGCGATTCGCAAGCGACGCTATGTCGAAAAACCGAACATGGTTTATTCAAAGACGGCCGATTTGATTTGCGAAGTCGGCCGCTTCGGCCAGAAAACCGGCAAGGGCTGGTACGACTACAAATCCGGCGATCGCACCGCCTATCCATCGGACGAAGTTGCCGCGATTCTTGAGAAGAACACGCGCGAACTCGGTTTGAGCAAGCGCGCGATCAGCGACGAAGAAATCGTCCAGCGTCTGATCTTTGCCTTGGCCAACGAAGGCGCCCGCATTCTCGAAGAAGGCATCGCGTCGAAGGCCTCCGATATCGACATCGTCTATCTGACCGGTTACGGCTTCCCGCTCTGGCGCGGCGGCCCGATGTTCCATGTCGATCAGGTCGGCCTCTACAACGTGCTCGCAGCGATGCGCGGTTTCTCGCGCGGCTATCAAGGCGCGAGTTGGGAACCCGCACCCTTGCTGGTCGAACTGGCCGAGGCGGGAAAGACGTTCACAGCCTGAGAAACCCTTCCTTCGTCGTTCCTGCGAAGGCAGGAACCCAGCGCCTTGATTTCGTCAAAGTCACTGGATCCCTGCTTGCGCAGGGATGACGGCAAAAGAATAGAACACACCGAATCGAGGTACACCGTGAAACAAGCCGTCATCGTCTCCACCGCGCGCACCGGACTGG
>JBBQTY010000291.1:0-3951 GCA_038234445.1 Lysobacterales bacterium | reverse complement strand
TGAAGGCGCGCATTCTCGAGGCGCGCATCGAGCTCGACGAAACCCGCCTGCTTGCGCTCGATCCGACCGCCGACCTGGATCAGATCAACGCGCATCTCGCGACGATCGCATTGATTTGCGCGGGAGGTTCAGCGGCGGGCGTCCTTGGCCGACTCAGTCAGCGCGAACGCTTCCATTGGCTGACCGCGCCGCGCAGCGCGGTGATCCAGACCTCCAGCGTGCATGGCGGACGCTGCGAAGACCCTTTGCACGTGCTCGAACATCTCCTGCAACGGATGGTGCGCACGCCGGTCAGTTCGCGAAATGCTTGATTCATCGACCCCGGATTGAGTGGGGTCTGTTGGCAACCAGGCTGCGGGAAACCTTCTCGAGTGCTGGTCTTTCGCTGCATGCACCACCATCAATGTTCGCAACGACTCCCATGATGCGATCTTGATCGCTACGAAATCGCTTGGTCGCTCTGACGTTGATTTACAACACGCATCCAGGCCAGACTGCCCGCTATCGTCGGGATGCGGCACATTGTGGAGTCTTCGCACATAAAACAGGGTGAAATGCGGGACGAAAGAAAAACTGCGAAGACTGTATTCGCGGTTTTCGTAACACCATGGGTTCGAGTTGCTGATACTGTGGCGTTCTCCCGCGCCTTTTATGGCGCGGCGTGGTTTGGCTTGTCGCTATCCATCCTGGAGAATCAAGCAATGACATCTCGTTCCGTTTCACTGCAGCTTGGCCGTGCTCGTTGGGTGTTTGCCTTGGCATTTTTCATAGGTAGTTCGTTCGCCTTCGCTGGTACTCCCAACACGATGACCGTGGTCAACAACGGCATGAGCTCCTGGACGATTGCCGGCCAGACCAATCCATCGCTCACCCTGCTTCGCGGCCAGACCTACGAATTTGTCATGCAGAACACCAGCGCCGTGCATCCATTCAACATCAATACGACCAACACCACAGGCTCAGCCAACCGCTACAACAACGGCGTGACCAACAACGGCGCAACCGGTACGCAAACCCTGACCTTTGTGGTGCCGAGTGATGCGCCAGACAGCCTGCACTACAACTGTGGCAATCACGCGGCGATGAACGGTCCGATCACGATCATGACCGATGTGCTGTTCGTTGACGGATTCGATCCGATTCCGGCGGCAGCACCCGCTGGCGGGGTAACGCGATCGCGGTGACCCTGAGGAAAAGGCCGGGTCTCATGCGTTGAGGCTCGCGGGGGTGTAGGCTTCCGATCCGTTGTCGTATCCGATTGCCGATGTCCGCCAGCAAGGTCCTCGATGCGTTTCATCCAGCCGTTGCGGCTTGGTTTGCACGCACGTTCGATTCGCCAACTCCGGCACAAGTCGATGCGTGGCCGGTGATTCTCGAGGGTCGCCACACCCTGATCGCGGCGCCGACCGGATCGGGCAAGACTCTTGCTGCGTTTCTTGCGGCGATTGATGGCCTGGTCCGCGACGGTATCGAATTCGGATTGCCCGAACAGACCACGGTCGTCTATATCTCGCCATTGAAGGCCTTGTCCAACGACATCGCGATCAATCTCGAAGCGCCGCTAGCTGGGATTCGCGAGGAACTCGAAAGCCTCGGCCATATCAACGTCGATATCCGCACGGGTGTGCGGACCGGTGATACGCCACCGGCCGATCGCCAGCGCATGCTCAAGTCGCCGCCGCATATTCTCGTCACGACACCCGAATCGCTTTACGTGCTGCTCGGGTCGGAATCGGGTCGGTTGATGCTCGGCGGCACGCGCACGGTGATCGTCGATGAAATCCATGCGGTTGCCGGTGGCAAACGCGGCAGTCATCTGTCTTTGACGTTGGAACGCCTGGAGGCGTTGTGCCAGCGTCGGCTGATCCGCATCGGGCTGTCGGCAACGCAGAAACCGATCGAGGAGATTGCGCGCTTTCTGGTCGGCTGCAGCCATGTCGATGCAGATGGCGTACCAGATTGCGCGATCGTCGATTCGGGTCACGCGCGCGAACGCGATCTGGCCATCGAGATTCCGCCAGTGCCGCTCGAAGCGGTGATGTCCAACGAAGTCTGGGAAACCATCTACAACCGCATTGCCGAACTGGTCGATGCGCATCGAACCACGCTGGTCTTCGTCAATACGCGGCGCATGGCCGAGCGGGCGGCGCGCCATCTCGGAGAACGCCTCGGCAAGGCGCAGGTAGCCGCGCATCACGGCAGTCTGGCCAAGGAGTTGCGTCTTGATGCCGAGCAACGCTTGAAGCGTGGCGATCTCAAAGTGCTGATCGCGACGGCATCACTCGAACTCGGTATCGACATCGGTGATGTTGATCTGGTTTGCCAACTCGGCTCGCCGCACGCGATTGCGGCTTTTCTGCAGCGTGTCGGACGTTCGGGGCACGCGGTCGGCGCAACGCCGAAGGGACGACTTTTTCCACAATCGCGCGACGATCTGGTCGAGTGTGCGGCGCTGCTGGATTGCATCCGTCGCGGCGAACTGGATACGCTGAAGATCCCGCTGGCGCCGATCGATGTATTGGCCCAGCAAATCGTCGCCGAAGTGGCCTGTAGCGAATGGGATGAGGCTGCCCTGTATGACTGGATGCGCCGCGCGTGGCCGTATCGCAATCTCGCGCGCAAGGATTTCGATGACATCGTACGCATGCTCGCCGAGGGTTTCACCACGCGGCGCGGTGCGCGCTCGGGCTATCTGCATCGAGATGCCGTGCACGGCACGGTCAAAGGTCGACGCAATGCGCGACTGACCGCACTGACCTCGGGCGGCACGATTCCCGATACCGCCGACTATGCCGTCGTGGTCGAACCCGAGACGATCACGGTCGGCAGCGTGCACGAGGATTTCGCGATCGAGAGCATGGCTGGGGATATCTTCCAGCTCGGCAACACCAGCTATCGCGTGTTGCGCGTCGAACGCAGCAAGTTGCACGTCGAGAATGCACACGGTTTGCCGCCGACAATCCCATTCTGGATCGCCGAAGCACCAGGGCGCAGCGATGAACTGTCGATCGGTGTGTCGCGCTTGCGCGAGGAGATCGAGGCGCGACTGACGGCATTCGCAAATCCCGTAGGAGCCCCTTCAGGGGCGAGCTTCCCGCTTCTCATAGCCGAAAAGCTCGCCCCTGAAGGGGCTCCTACGAAGTCAAAAGCAGGTATTGCCACAGCTTGTGAATGGCTCATCGATGAAATCGGCATCAGTGTCATCGCCGCACAGCAACTGGTCGACTACCTCGCGCGTGCGCGCAACGCGCTCGGCGTGCTGCCGACGCGGACCCAGATTGTCATGGAGCGCTTCTTCGACGAGTCCGGTGGTACGCAGCTGATCATCCATTCGCCCTATGGCAGCCGCATCAACAAGGCTTGGGGACTGGCCCTGCGCAAGCGCTTCTGCCGCTCGTTCAATTTTGAACTGCAGGCCGCGGCGACCGAGGATGCGATCATCCTGTCATTGTCGACCAGTCACAGCTTCCCGCTGATCGAAGTCTCACGCTATATGCACTCGGCCAGCGCACAGGACATTCTCGTCCAGGCCTTGCTCGATGCGCCGTTGTTCGGAGTGCGTTGGCGCTGGGCGGCGACCACCGCACTGGCCCTGCCGCGGTTTGGCGGTGGCCAGAAAATCGCGCCGCAACTGCAGCGCATGAAATCCGAGGATCTGCTTGCGACGGTGTTTCCGGATCAGGTCGCCTGCCTCGAAAACATTGTCGGTGAGCGCCAGATTCCCGATCATCCCCTGGTCGCGCAGACCCTCAATGATTGTCTTCACGAAGCGATGGATGTTGATGGCTGGCTCGAAGTCTTGCGCGGCCTTGAAAGCGGCGCGATCAACATCGTTGCACGCGATCTGCCCGAACCTTCGCCATTCGCTGCGGAAATTCTCGGTGCGCGGCCCTACGCGTTTCTCGATGACGCGCCGCTCGAAGAACGCCGCACCCAGGCCGTGCAGATGCG
>JBBQTY010000290.1:0-3961 GCA_038234445.1 Lysobacterales bacterium | reverse complement strand
GGGATTTGGGATTTGGGATTTGGGATTTGGGATTCGGACTATGGGGGCAGGATGCCAGAACGAACAGCGAAGCTGGCCCGCAGGGTAGCCGCCGGAGACGGCGTGTCATTCGGGAAAGCCGAGCGGCGGCTTGGCGCGCACCGCTCATGGTCGGAGATCGGATGGTTTGTGGATCAGGAATTCGCACGGCCCATGCCTTTTCGAATCCCAAATCCCAAATCCCGAATCCCGGTTTCCTACCCCATTGCGGCGATCAAGCAGTCAGCGAACTCCGAGCACTTCACTTCGGTGGCGCCTTCCATCAAGCGTGCAAAATCGTAGGTGACTTTTTTCTGGCCGATGGCCTTGTCCATCGCCGCGATGATCGCGTCGGCGGCTTCGTGCCAGCCCATGTAACGCAGCATCATTTCGCCCGAGAGGATCAGCGAACCGGGATTGACCTTGTCGAGGTCGGCGTACTTCGGCGCAGTACCGTGGGTCGCCTCGAATACGGCATGTCCGGTGACATAGTTGATATTGCCACCTGGAGCGATACCGATGCCGCCGACTTCGGCGGCCAGCGCATCGGAGAGATAGTCGCCGTTGAGATTGAGCGTGGCGACGACGTCGTACTCGGCTGGACGCAACAGGATCTGCTGCAGGAACGCATCGGCGATGACGTCCTTGACGATGATTTCCTTGCCGGTCTTTGGATTCTTGAACTTGCTCCACGGACCGCCATCGATTTCGACCGCGCCGAATTCATTGTGTGCGAGCGCGTAACCCCAGTCACGGAATCCACCTTCGGTGAACTTCATGATGTTGCCTTTATGCACGAGGGTCACCGACGCGCTGTCGTTGTCGATCGCATAAAGCATTGCCGCGCGTACGAGCCGCTCGGTCCCTTCTTTCGAGACCGGCTTGATACCGAAGCCCGAGCTGTCCGGAAAGCGGATTTTCTTGTAGCGATCAGGGAAGTGTTCCTTGATCAGCGCGGCAAACTTCTTCGCATCCTCACTACCCTGCTGGAACTCGATACCGGCGTATATATCCTCGGTGTTCTCGCGGTAGATCGTCATGTTGACCTTGGACGGATCCTTTACCGGCGACGGCACACCCTCGAACCAGCGCACCGGGCGCACGCAGGCGTACAGATCGAGCATCTGACGCAGGGCGACATTGAGCGAGCGGATACCACCGCCGACGGGAGTCGTCAGCGGACCCTTGATCGAGACGAGGTATTCGCGGCAGGCATCGACCGTCGCATCGGGCAACCAATTGCCGGTTTCGTTGAAAGCTTTCTCGCCCGCAAGCACTTCCATCCATTGGATCTTGCGCTTGCCGCCATACGTTTTCGCAACCACCGCATCGAACACGCGAACCGAAGCCCGCCAGATATCCGGACCGGTACCATCACCTTCGATGAATGGGATGACAGGTTGATCGGGCACATTGAGGACGCCGCTGGCAATCGTGATTTTCTCGCCGGAAGGCGTGGAAGTTGTGGCTGTCATGGAGTCTCCGCAGGGTGGATGCGCGTCAGGGGGATGCGCGCGAGTGGGGCATTGTCCTGCTTTGTCGGCTGGCTGGCAAAGACGCTGAAGCAGGGCGACGCGTCGGGCCGACCATTGAAGCCTCGCTTCACCATTCGATTGCGCAGCCGGGTTACGGATTCAAAGTTCGCTGCGTCGACATCGGCCAGCGCACACCTGCGCAAGCACGGACTCGGCGTTGCAAAGAAAAAGGCGCGGATCTCTCCGCGCCTTTTGATTGGCTCGGTGGTGTGAAGGCTTACTTGACCTCAAACCCCTGGCTCGCAACCGGATTGCCGTCGATCGTGATATCGACCTTGTAGGTTCCAACCGGCCAGCCACCCGGCTTGGCGATATGGAACGTGGTCACCGCGGCGCCGGTCGGTGCGATCGACTGACTGCTTTCATCGACCAGCTGACCGTCACCAAACGTCCATTTGGCCACGATGGCCGCGTTCGGCGCGGCGCCCTTGGTCGCGACCGCAGCATAGATGGTGTCGGTTTTCGCGAAGCTCGTCATCGGTGCGCTGACGTTCTGGTTGGCGTCGACGGCATTGCCGAGGGTTAGCCCGGCAAAGCTGACACTTTCAGGCGCCGGCGGCGGAGCGACCTCGGCGACAACTGGTGGTGGTGCCGGAGCGACGACGGGGGCCGGAGCCTCCTCTTTCTTGCCGCACGCGGCGAGCGCCACGGTGACTGAGAGTGCGATGGCAAGTGAACGAATGGAAGACTTATGCATGGTCGGAGGACTCCTTGGATGAGGATGGTTCAGCGGGAATCTTGAGAACCTGACCGACCTGGATCATGTCGGGGTTGCTGATGCGATCGCGATTGGCTTCAAAGATCGCGTGCCACAGATTCGCGTGGCCGTAAAACTTCTTGGCGATCTTCGACAGGCTGTCTCCGCCGACCACGGTATAGGTCTGCACCGTCGCGGACGGAACCATCGGTGCGGTCGATTCAACGCCGCTTTGGACATTGCTGAAATCGGGTCTTGCTGCGGCAGGTGGTGCCGTCGATTCAACGCCACTTTTGACGTTGGAAAAGTCCGGCTTGCCGGGGTCGTTGGCCATGATGCGCATCTCCAGGCGAATTCAAACTCCGAAAATACACTGTCGACACGTTAAGAAACCGTTTTTTGGCCATCCATTCGTAAACACTGGTTACGGCTCGTTCACGCCGATGTCGCTCAGACTACTGACGAACCAAGCGCGGGTTGTCGGTCGTCGCACCATCCGAAGTGGTCCGCCACGGGTTGATATCGAGGCCACCGCGTCGCGTGTAGCGAGCCCGAACGCTCAGATGCTGCGGCGCGCAGCGGGAAAGGAGGTCGCTGAAAATACGCTCGACGCACTGCTCGTGGAAGTCATCGTGGTTCCGGTACGAAACCAGATAGCGCAATAACCCTGGACGATCAATTTGCCGACCGCTGTAGCGGATCTGCACGCTGGCCCAATCCGGCTGACCGGTGACCGGGCAGTTGGATTTAAGCAAATGAGAGACCAGTGTCTCTTCGACGACGGGCGCGTCACTGACCAGACCGAGAAGCTCGGGCTTTGGCGGCCCGTAATAATCGACCTCGATATCCAGATCGTCGATGCAGTCGCCGTCCAAGGATTCGATGACCGCCATCGCCTGCGCAACGTTCGTCAGCGGACTCAGCGTCACGCCGATTTCAGCGCCCGCCGCGGCTGACAAATCCGCGGCCAACATGGCGCGAACCTGCTCAACATTCACGCAGCGTGTTTGATTGATCGAATTCAAATACAGCTTGAACGATTTCGATTCGATCAGGTTAGGCGAGCTGGCTGGAATGCGGAACTCGCCGAGTGCGACTTGAGGCTTGCCACGCGCATCGAGCCAGGACACCTCGTAGGCGTTCCAGATATCGATGCCGGCGAACGGTAACGAAGCGTCGAGTCCCAGGGTCTCACGACCCGCAGATCGCGGAATCGGAAATAGCAGTGCCGGATTATAGTGGGCACTTCCCAGAACGCTCTTTCCGAGCGCGGAATCATGGACGGTATTGTTCATTGCACAATTGTACCGAAACAGCGGCCAAACCACGGCGTAGGAGCCCCTTCAGGGGCGAGCTTCACGATCGATTTGCGGAAAGCTCGCCCCTGAAGGGGCTCCTACGAATTTACAGGAGTACAAATGAGGTGGTGCGCCGGATACCTCAGTGCGCAGTGGCAGCCGCATCAACGTCTTCGAGCTGCTTGCCCGATTCGCCTTGGTGATTTTCGGCCAGCAACAAGTAAAACGCCGGTACCACGAACAGGGTAAACATCGTGCCGATGGTCAGGCCTGTGGTGATGACCAGACCCATGTTGAAGCGCCCAGCCGCACCGGCGCCGCTGGCGAGAACCAGCGGCATGACACCGAGGACCATGGCCGCGGTGGTCATCAGAATCGGCCGCAGTCGTGTCGCGGCGGCTTGCTCGATCGCT
>JBBQTY010000289.1:0-4068 GCA_038234445.1 Lysobacterales bacterium | reverse complement strand
GCCAGCCCTCGCCGAAGGGCGCGCGCTTTCCGCGGCGATGACCGCACTCGCGCAGCAGCCGGATGCCTCCGCGACGATCAGCCGGACACTGTTCGTCGGCCTCGCCATGATCGAGTCAACCGCGATCTACTGTTTTGTCATCTCGATGATTCTCATCTTCGCGAATCCGTTCTGGAACTACGGCATCGCGTTGGCTACGGGCAAGTAGCCCATGCTCATCGATTGGTTCACGGTGGCTGCGCAAGCGCTGAACTTTCTCATCCTGCTGTGGTTGATGAAGCGATACCTGTACGCGCCAATCCTCAAGGCTGTCGATGCACGCGAGCTGCGCATCGCGGCGGAGCTCAAGGATGCCGAGACAAAAAAATCCGAGGCGCAAAAAGAACGTGAGGAATTCGAGCACAAGAACGAAGTCTTCGACCAGCAACACGCCGAGATGCTGACCAAGGCCACGGACGAGATTGCAACGCAAGGGCGGGAGATGCTCAAACAGGCACGCGAAAAAGCTGACAACTGGGCCGCGAAACGACAGGAAGCATTGCGAACGCAAGCCGACGGATTGAGCCGCGCAATCGAGGACAGTGCGCGAAATGAAGTGCTCGCGATCACCCGCAAAGCGTTGCACGAACTTGCCACTACCGATCTCGAATCAAGCATCGCCGAAATTTTCATGCAACGCTTGCGCGCGCTGGACGCAGACGCGAAAGCCGATCTGGTTGGCGCGTTGAAGATCGCCTCACCAGCGCCGACAGTGAGCAGTGCGTTCACCCTGTCCAAGCAGCAGCAGGACGCCATACAAGCGATGTTGGAGGGGTCGTTTTCCCTCGCTACGCCGCTGGTGTTTGAAGTCCGGCCGGACCTGATCTGCGGTATCGAGCTCAATGCCAACGGCCAACTCGTGTCCTGGAATGTGGATGGCTATCTGATGTCACTGAAGAAAGAGATCGGACGGATTGCGAGCGAGCACGTAACGCAAGCCGATTCCGACAAAACTTCGCCCGACGCAAAAGCCGAACCGGCTCCTGCGCTTCCGTCTGGCAGCGACACCGGGACTGCGACAGAAACGCCGGCTGGCGAGGCTCCACCTCCGAAGGCCAACGCGGCATGATTGCCGAATCGCCAGGTCTGAGCGTAATCGTCGAGCGAACCATTCGCGAAATCGGCGAGGCGCGAGAGGGTTTTTCGGCGCAGATCATGGCGCAGGAAATCGGCACGATCACTCGCGTTTCCACCGGGATCGCCCAGGTTTCGGGACTTCCGAACGTCGGCTCGGATGAGCTTCTGAAGTTTTCCGGTGACCTTTACGGGATCGCCTTCAATCTTGATGAGGATGATATCGGCGTCGTTCTGCTGGGCGACTACGCCAACCTGCATGCCGGTGATCGCGTCGAGCGCACCGGTCGCGTCATGGATGTACCGGTTGGGGATGGACTACTGGGTCGTGTCATCGATCCACTTGGACGAACACTCGATGACAAGGGAGCGCTCGCCTCGAGTGCTCGTTTGCCGATCGAACGACCGGCCGCGGCCATCATGGATCGGGCGCCGGTCAGCGTGCCGCTGCAGACTGGTCTCAAGGTTATCGATGCGCTGATTCCGGTGGGGCGCGGTCAACGCGAATTGATCCTCGGTGATCGTCGTACCGGCAAGTCGGCAATTGCCATTGATGCGATCCTCAATCAGCGCGGTCGCGACGTGGTCTGTGTCTATTGCGCGATCAGTCAGCGGGCCTCTGCGGTAGCCAAGGCGGTCGCCAATCTGCGCGAAAATGGAGCGATGGAATACACCATCGTGGTTGTCGCGGAGGGCAACCAGGCACCGGGGCTGGCTTATGTCGCGCCGTACGCCGCGACCAGCATCGCCGAGCATTTCATGGAAGCGGGTCGGGACGTGTTGATCGTCTATGACGACCTGACCCACCATGCCCGCGCCTATCGCGAACTGTCGCTCTTGTTGCGACGCCCGCCCGGACGAGAGGCGTTCCCAGGCGACATCTTCTATCTGCATTCGCGCTTGCTCGAACGTGCGACCCATTTGAACAAGGCGCGCGGCGGCGGTTCGCTCACCGCGCTGCCGATCATCGAGACCGAAGCGCAGAACATATCAGCGTATATCCCGACCAATCTGATCTCGATCACCGACGGCCAGATCTACTTGTCGCCGACCTTGTTCGAGCTTGGTGTGCTGCCTGCGGTCGACGTCGGCAAGTCCGTATCGAGGGTCGGTGGCAAGGCGCAGTGGGCGGCTTTTCGCGCTGTGGCAGGTGACCTCAAGTTGGCCTACGCGCAGTTCGAAGAGCGCGAGACTTTTTCGCGTTTTGGAGCACAGCTCGATGCCGATGCGCGCGTCATCATCGAGCACGGCAAGCGCATCCGCGCGTGCCTTGGCCAAGCGGAATCGTCTCCGGTATCGGTCGCCGCGCAAATCATGATTCTGCTGTCACTTTCCGCCAGGCTGTTCGAGAGCGTGCCACTCGAACGCATGGGCGAAGCGCAGAAAGCTCTGCAAAACGCTGCAACCACGCTTCCGGCGGACGTCAACAAGCGATTTGAAAGTGCCGAAAAATTCAGCGACGAGGATCGTGCCTTGATCCTCGGCATCGCGCGCAAGGCACTCGTACCCTTCGTGCCTGCGCCGACTGACGCGAGTAAGACCGCCCCAGGCGATGAGCAGAAGCCACCGGCATCGGCTGCCACACCTGTGCCGCCATCGAAATTCCCCGCGACAGCTGCTGACAGCGCGGCGAAGGCGACCCATGACCCAAGCGCAAGCTTGCAGGCAGACCCGAAATCCTCAGACCCACCCAAAAGGAAAACCTCATGAAAATCCAGATCAACACCGACAACAACATCCAGGGTCGCGAAGCCCTGGTCGAACGCTACAGCAACGACGTCGCCAGTGCATTGGCGAACGTGAGCAAGCACGTAAGCCGCGTGGAAGTCCATTTGAGCGACGAGAACGCCGACAAGAGCGGGCAGCATGACAAGCGCTGCATGATCGAGGCACGTCTCGAAGGGCGTCAGCCGATTGCCGTCACCGAAGAAGCTGCCACGCTGGATCTCGCCTTGCATGGCGCTTGCCACAAGATGACCCGAATGATTGGCGACATCGTCGACACCCAGCGCGACCGAAACCGACAGCCGGATCACAACAAAGCCAATGAATTCCCGCTTTCTGAAGACTGATGAGCGTCACCGCCGCAGCCTTGAGCAGAAAGATCGCCAGCGCGGGGGATCTGCGGTCCGTCGTGCGCACGATGAAGGCCGTGGCCGCTGCAAGCCTTGGGCAATACGAACAATCGGTGCGCGCGCTGGCAGACTATAACGAGACGGTGGAACTCAGTCTCGGCGTCTGTTTCAGAGCAGACACGCAAGCTTCAACGGAACCTGCCAATCGAGAGTCCCCGGATCATGGATCGCCGTTGGCCATCGTGTTTGGATCCGATCAGGGACTCGTCGGTCGTTTCAATGACGACATCGTGGAATTCGCATTGACCTCGCTTGCGAAGTTTGCTGGTGAGCCGCGTGTTTGGGCGATCGGTGAACGCGTATCCGGCCGACTCGTCGACGCCGGGCTGCACCCGATCGGATCACTGCCGGTGCCCGGCTCGATTCATGAAGTGGCCGCACTGGTCGGAGAAATTCTCGTGCAGTGCATTTCGCCGAAGGTTCATGGCGCTCAAGTTTATTTGTTCTACCATCATCCCATCGCGTCAGGAAGCTGCGAGCCGATCCGTCTGCGGCTACTTCCGCTCGATCAGCATTGGCGCAACGGAATGGCCCGCAAGCCGTGGCCCGGACATTGCCTGCCTGATGTGGTCGGTGGCGATGCCGCGACCTTGCGCGCGCTCATTCGTGAGTACTTGTTTGTCACACTGTTCCGCGCGTGTGTGGAATCGCTGGCCAGCGAAAATGCCAGCCGTCTCGCCGCGATGCGGCGCGCCGACCGCAACATCGGCGAACTTCTTGAGAGTCTCGGCATGACTTTCCACAACGTGCGCCAGAACGGAATCGATGAGGAGCTGTTCGATGTCATTGCGGGTTTTGAGGCCCTCAAGACAACGTGAGA
>JBBQTY010000288.1:0-4114 GCA_038234445.1 Lysobacterales bacterium | reverse complement strand
GGCAACTTCGTGCAGCAGTTCGTCAATGCCGAAGGCCATTGCACAATGGGCGATGCGCGCATCGTGCATGCGTTCGAGGAACTCGTCGCCTGGACACATGGCAAGCGGCCACACGCAGGATTGCGCGAGTGAGCGCTGATTTGATCGTGCTCAGGGCA
Source organism: Lysobacterales bacterium (assembly GCA_038234445.1). Lineage (GTDB taxonomy): Bacteria > Pseudomonadota > Gammaproteobacteria > Xanthomonadales > Rhodanobacteraceae > Dokdonella. Next base: position 3,956 of record JBBQTY010000288.1, on the reverse strand, counting down.
ACGCCTGGAACGGGCACAGATGCGACCAGGCTTCGGTGAGCTGAGTGGTCGCGAAGTTGTGTCCGCCCGTGAACGTCGTGAACCAGAGATTCTGCGACAGCACCCAGCCGTTGTTGATGAAAATGTTTTTGTCGCTCGTGGCATAAGGCAGCAATGGATCGGTGGTGCCTACATGAATATCGATCGGGATATGACGTGATGCCGTTGCAACGAGTGCATTGCAGGCCGATGGGCTGTTGCACGCGAATTGTCCCAGCGCACCGGCGCTGACCGAATAGGCGGCGAACGTATCGATCGAAACCGGCGCACCAAAGTCGTTGTACATGAGGTCGTGCATGACATGGCCGCCCGCTGAAAAACCCCAGCCAATGCGACGCGAGCGATCGATGTTGTAGGCCGCTTCGGCATCGGCGATTGCTGCCGCGAAGATGTCGTAGTCACTCGGATTGGGTGGCGGCGGGATCCAGTCACCCGAGGCTCCGGTCGCAATTGGCACAACCAGAATGAAACCGTTGGCATCGGATACCGGCGTCCACAGGGTTCGCACCGATTGGGCGGCAGCAGGGGCGTTGCCGGCGCCCGCATATCCATGCAACGCCAGCACGATTGGCACCGGATGCGACGGTGAATACGAAGCTGGCACGTGCAGGTAGATCGTAAATGTGCCGGGCGGGTAGCCCGGTACATTTACTGTTCGACTCACGTTGCCCGTGGCACCCCCACTGCCATTCGAAGGCAAACGCGTAATCGCATCAGCAGGCTGAAAACCATCGACGAAGATCGCATCAGGATGCGCGCAGACCCAATCCGGCAAAACCGCCGTCGTCGTTGCATGGGCCGCCGGAACGCCAATCATCCAAATCGTCATACAGGCGACGGCAATGGGCGCGATTGATTTTCGCCGAATGATTTGCCCGTTCATGCTGTGCCCTTGGTCGCCGAGAAAGCATCGAATCGACGTCACAACAGCGATTGGATGCACGAACACCTTAGCGCACTGCTGACTGACTCGGGCAAGCGCCGACGTTACACATTCAGTGTGACGTCATTCTCGTTATCCCGATGCGAATGCGGGGCCGACTCAGGCAACGGGTTCGCCGAGGTGCCGCCCGTTGCTCGCGATCACCTTCGCGTACAGCTTCGCGCTGTCCTTCAGCGTACGCGTCTGCGTCTCGAAATCGACATGGATGATGCCGAAGCGTTTCGAGTAGCCCAGCGACCATTCAAGGTTGTCGAGCAGTGACCATGCGAAATAGCCGCGCAGGTCACAACCCGCCTCGCGAGCCGCGTGCGCCGCGCGCAGGTGCTTGCGCAAGTAATCAACGCGCAGCGGATCGTTGATCACACCATTCTCGGCTACCGGCGGATCAAAAAACGCCGAGCCGTTTTCGGTGATGTAGATCGGCGGATTGCCGTAGCGCTCCTTGATCCAAATCAGCGTGTCGGTCAGGCCTTGCGCATAGACCTCCCAACCAGTTTCCGTGTAGGTCGAGGATTTCTGTCGAACACCGCTGGCCTTGAGCGGCCAGGAATGTTCATCGTGACGGGTGACGCTGCGCGTGTACCAATTGAGACCGAGGAAATCGATCGGCTGCTTGATCAGCGCCATGTCTTCTTCCGGCCATTCGGGCCAGGCCTCGCCAAAGATCTCGCGCAACTCCTCGGGATACGTACCGAAGAACGCGGGGTCGAGGTATTGGCGATTCATGTACGCATCCGCGCGCTGTGTCGCGGCGAGATCTTCCGGCGATTGCGACGCCGGATATTTCGGCTCGATGTTGACGACAAGACCGATGCGATGCTTGCCCTCGGCGCGATAAACCTGCACGGCACGACCATGCGAACGCATCAGATGATGCGAGGCAATCGGCGCCTCGAACCGATTGCGATGGCCGGGCGCGAGCGCACCATGCAGATAGCCACCATCGGTCACGACCCACGGCTCATTGAGCGTCGACCACATCTTCACGCGACCATCGAGTGCGCGATACATCGTCGCCGCATAATCACCGAACCAATCCGCGATATCGGGATTGAGCCAGCCGCCACGATCATCGAGCGCAGCCGGCAGATCCCAGTGAAACAAGGTGGCTGTCGGCTCGATGCCCGCTTCGAGCAAGCCATCAACGAGACGCGAATAAAAGTCGAGTCCCTTCTGGTTGATGCGCCCCTTGCCCTCGGGGAAAATCCGGCTCCAGGAGATGCTGAAGCGATAGGCGTTGAGTCCGAGTTCGCGCATCAGCGCGATGTCGCCATGCCAGCGTCGATAGTGGTCGCAGGCGACATCTCCGGTGTCGCCATCCTTGGTCATCCCGGGCGTGTGCGTGAAACGTTGCCAGATGCTGGGCCCGGCGCCGTCTGCGAGCGGCGAGCCTTCAATCTGATAGGCGGCCGTGGCGCAGCCCCACATGAAATCCTGCGGAAATTCGATTGCTGTCTGGGTCATGGAAGTCGGTAGTGGAAGCAGAGGAATGAAAACGGTTACATTGAGGATATAGCAAGCGTCGCAGGATTGGCATAGGCAGCTCTTCCGCGGCGCATTTCAACCTGGAGTTGCGCCGTGGCCAATCTGAAGCTCGATGCCGTCCGCAAGGTTTACGCCAATGGATACGTTGCGGTGGCCGGAGCCAGCTTCGAGATTCTCGACGGTGAATTCCTCGTACTCGTCGGTCCCTCCGGTTGCGGCAAGTCGACCCTGCTGCGCCTGATCGCAGGCCTCGAATCGATCACCTCGGGAACCCTCAGCATCGCTGACCGCGTGGTCAATGATGTCGAACCGAAAGATCGCGATATCGCCATGGTCTTCCAGAGCTATGCGCTTTATCCGCACATGACGGTGGGCGAGAACCTCGCGTTCGGGCTGACCCTGCGCGGTACGTCGCGCGATGAGATCAAGCGCCGCGTCGATGAAGCCGCGAAGACGCTTGAACTTGGCCCCGTGCTATCGCGCAAACCCGGCCAGTTGTCGGGCGGCCAGCGACAACGCGTTGCGCTCGGTCGAGCGCTAGTGCGCAATCCGAGCGTATTCCTGCTCGACGAGCCGCTGTCGAATCTCGATGCACGCCTGCGTCTGAGCATGCGCGTGGAAATTGCCAAACTGCATCGCACACTCGGCACCACGATGATCTATGTCACCCACGACCAGATCGAGGCGATGACGCTGGGCCAACGCATCGTCGTGCTCAAGGATGGCGAGATCCAGCAGATCGACACGCCGATGAATCTGTATGCGAAACCGGCCAATCTTTTTGTCGCTGGATTTCTCGGCAGCCCGGCGATGAATTTTCTGCATGGGCGCGTCATCGAGGAGAATGGCCTCAAGCTTGATACCGGCGAAATCCACATCACACTGGATGCGACCAGCGAACTGGCCGCGAACGCGCGCACGTTCCTCGGGCGCGAGCTGATCGCCGGGCTGCGCCCCGAGGATCTCACTCCGGCAACGCCGTCCTCACCGGCCCGATTCAGCGCGCTACTCGATTTGATTGAACCGGTCGGCAACGAGACGTTCCTGAACTTGCGTAGCGGCCACACGACTCTGGTCGCGCGCATACCGCCGCAGGATTTGCCGAGTGCGGGCGAATCCATTGAACTCGGTTTTGATCCCGCGCGTTTGCACTTGTTTGATCCAGCGACGGAAAAGCGACTGCAATGAGTCGAATCGGCACGTTCGGTGAATGTCTCTCATGGCTCTGTTTGACATGCCTGCTATTCGCGAATTCTGTCGCCGCGCAATTGGCACCCGCGAATCCGTGGGAGAACGACATCCGCGCTTTCGAGCAAGTCGATCAAAAAAATCCGCCGAAGTCCGCTGGCGTTCTTTTCATCGGCAGCTCGTCAATCCGTTTCTGGGAATCGCTGCAAGAGGATTTTTCCGATGTGCCGATCATCCGCCGCGGATTCGGCGGCTCGGAAATCCGCGATGCCACGCATTTCGCCGACCGCATCATCATCCC
>JBBQTY010000287.1:0-4159 GCA_038234445.1 Lysobacterales bacterium | reverse complement strand
TTCTTCCGCGAGGTCTGGGCCAACGCCTACGACCCGGAAGTCCGCGTCGCCGACTATTCGAAGTTTGCGGTTGATGTGCAGGTCGTCTCGACGGTTCCCGTGATGTTTTCCTACTGGGCCAAGCCCAGTCAGGCGCTGGAGCTGCATCGCTTCCTCAACGACCACACGGCCGAGATCTGCCGACGTTATTCGCGCAACTACGCCGGTATCGGCACCGTTCCGCTGCAGTCACCAACCTTGGCCATCCAGGAACTCGAACGCTGCGTCGACCAACTCGGCATTACCGCTGTGCAGGTCGGCTCGCACATCGAGGACTGGAACCTTGATGCGCCGGAATTGTTTCCGTTCTTCGAAGCCGCGGCTGATCTCGGTGTCGCCATCCTCGTCCATCCCTGGGACATGATGGGCAAGGAAACCATGCCGAAATACTGGCTGCCATGGCTCGTCGGGATGCCGGCCGAACAGGCACGCGCCGCCTGTTGTCTGATCTTCGGTGGCGTGCTCGAACGTCTGCCGAAGTTGCGCGTGTGTTTCGCCCATGGCGGCGGTTCATTCCCGTATTCAATCGGTCGCATCGAGCATGGCTTCCGCATGCGTCCGGATCTCGTCGCGACAGACAATGCGCGCAATCCGCGCGACTATTTCGGTCGCATCTATTTCGATTCCTGCGTTCACGATGACGCTGCATTGCGCTACCTGATCGAGGTCGCCGGCGTCGATACGGTCATGCTGGGCACCGACTATCCGTTCCCGCTCGGCGAGCAGGAACCCGGCAGCGGCATCAGTGCGCTAAAACTTTCGAATGTTGATCAAGCTCGCTTGTTCCATGGCACCGCGCTCGAATGGCTAAACCTTCCCTACTCGCGCTTTGCGCAAGACGATACGGAGTAACTCGATGAAACTGCTTCCCCTGATCCTGCTTGCCGCAATTGGCAATGCCCACGCGCAAGATCGCACCAACTTCAATCTCAACGATGGCAAAGTGAGCTTCAGCGTTCCGCAGGGTTGGAGCGCGATCATGGAGAAATCCGACGGTAATCCGCAGGCAGTCACATTCCAGATCGCCGACCCTGCCGCGTCGGGAACCGACGACATGGCCAGCGTCACCGTGAAGACGCGACAGCTCAAGTCAGCTGCGGCGTTCGTCGAAGCCACCCAGAACGAGATGATGCTGTCCAAGGCGCAGACCGGTTATGAAGCGGCACTCGATGGCAGCAACACAGGCATCCATCATTATTTTGTCATACGCGGCAAGACCCGCTACGAAATTCGCGATCGCTTTACGCTGATGGGTGAGATCGCCGTGCAGGTTCGCTGCCAGCGCCCCTTGCTCAACGAGACCTCCAAGCCCTGGAACAGCATGTTTGACAGCGGTTGTGACAGCGTCGCTGCTTCCCTCAAATGACCGACGTCAGTCGACGCGAATCCAACGAGTCCTGGGCGCTCGCCGCTGACGCGGCGGATCCCATGGGCCGTTTCCGAGCCGAGTTCCATATCCCACAGGAAAAAGGCCGCGACATCGCCTATTTCTGCGGCAACTCACTCGGCCTGCAACCGCGCGCAACACGTCAAGCCGTTGTCGACGAACTCGACTACTGGAGCGAACTCGCGGTCGAAGGCCATTTCCGCGGGCGTCTGCCGTGGATGGATTATCACGAGTTTGTGCGTGACGATCTGGCTGCCATTGTCGGCGCCAAGCCGATTGAAGTCGTCGCGATGAACTCGCTCAGCGTCAACCTGCATTTGCTCATGGTCAGCTTTTATCGACCGAGCGCCGAGCGGTCGGCCATCCTGATCGAGAAAAGTGCATTTCCGTCTGATCGCTATGCCGTGGAAGCCCAGGTTCGCTTTCATGGTTATGATCCCGACGATGCCTTGATCGAACTGGAGCCAGATCTAGCCGACGGAACCTTGTCCGATGCGGCGGTTCTTGCAGCCATCGAGCAACACGGATCGCGTGTCGCCCTCGTGCTCTTGCCCGGCGTCCAATACCTGACCGGCCAATCGTTCGATCTTGCTTCGATCACACAAGCTGCGCACGCCAAGGGCTGCATGGTCGGTTTCGATCTCGCCCATGCAGCCGGTAATATTGATCTGAATCTGCATGATGTCGGCTGCGACTTTGCCGTGTGGTGCACCTACAAATATCTCAATTCCGGACCCGGCGCGGTCGGCGCTGCATTTGTCCACGAGCGACACGCGAACACCACGAGGCCACGCTTTGCCGGCTGGTGGGGACACGAAAAATCCACACGCTTCGAAATGGGCCCCGAGTTCAAGCCGACACCGGGTGCCGATGGTTGGCAGCTCTCCAATCCGCCAATCCTCGCCCTCGCGCCGCTGCGCATGTCACTCGAAGTATTCAAGCGTGCAGGATTCGCCGGTTTGCGAGAGAAATCTCGCGCTTTGACCGGCTATCTAGAATGGTTGATCGAGCAGCGCGTCTCCGACATGCTTGCCGTGGTCACCCCAAAAGACGCTTCACGTCGCGGTTGTCAGTTGTCATTGCGTGTCAAAGGTCCGCGTGAATCGGGTCGCAAATTGTTCGAGCATTTGCAGCGCGATGGCATTGTTGTTGATTGGCGCGAGCCGGATATCATCCGCGCATCGCCGACGCCGCTGTACAACCGTTTCATCGATTGCCGCCGCCTGATCGAATCGGTCGCGCAGTGGCGCATGTCGCGATAATCCCAAGATGAAAAAAGCCGCTATTACGATTGTCGGCGCAGGCCTCGTCGGCTCGCTGCTCGCTACCTTGCTCGCTCAACGCGGCTTTGCCGTGAACATATTTGAGCGTCGATCCGATCCCCGCCGGGCGGGTTTTCTTGGCGGACGCTCGATCAACCTCGCCCTCGCCGAACGTGGCTGGCACGGCCTTCGCCTTGCCGGTCTGCAGCAACGCATGCAATCCATTGCGGTGATGATGCGCGGCCGCATGATTCACGATCTGGACGGGCAGACGAACCTTCAACGCTATGGTCGCGACGATTCTGAAGTGATCTGGTCGGTCAATCGCGGCAGTTTGAATACGACCCTGCTCGATGCGGCTGAAGAAGCCGGTGCAAGCATCCACTTCGACCAACGCCTCGAGTCGGTCGACTGGACGACATCCACCTTGAATCTGCGCGGCGAGGATGACGTCGCGCATGCACATCATGCGGGTCTCATTCTGGGCTGTGATGGCGCAGGATCGGCGTTGCGTGCGGCGATGGCCGAGGTCATCGATCTCGGTGAACGTTTCGCGCCACTCGGCCACGGCTACAAGGAACTGGAGATTCCCGCGCTCGCGGACTTCTCCGTCGACCAGTTACCGCCTCCGTTGCGCGATGCGCTGGCGCGCGGCGAACGCTTTGCGATGGAACCCAACGCACTGCATATCTGGCCGCGCGGCAACTATATGTGTATCGCCCTGCCCAACGCGGAGGGTAGTTTCACGGTCACGTTGTTTCTGCCGAATGAAGGAGTCCCGAGCCTCGCCAGCTTGACCACGGCAGCCGAGGCACGCGCGTTCTTCGAACGCGATTTCGCCGACGCTGTGCCATTGATGCCCGATCTCGTAAACGATTTCTTCGGCAACCCGACCGGGCTGCTCGGAACGCTTTATCTCGACCGCTGGCAGTTCGGCGGCAAGGCGCTGCTGCTGGGCGATGCGTCGCACGCTATCGTGCCCTTCCACGGCCAAGGCATGAACTCCGGATTCGAAGACGCGGTGGAACTTGCTGAATTGTTGGAAGCAACACCCAACGACAGTTCGCAGGTTTTCGCCGAATTTGAACGTCGACGCAAACCGAATGCGGATGCGATCGCCGCGATGGCGCTTGAGAACTACATCGAGATGCGCGATCGTGTCGATGATGCCGATTATCTACTCATGCGCGAGCTCGATCGCGCACTGGCGGCACGTCACCCTGGTCGCTGGGTGCCGCGCTACTCGATGGTGACGTTCTCGCGCATTCCGTATGCAACGGCCTTCGAGCGAGGGGAAATCCAGGCGCAGTTGCTGCGACAGTTCATCAAAGGCAAACAGACGCTGACAGATATCGATTTCGATACGGTCGACGTGATTGTCCTCCAACGATTGCAAGCGGTTGCTGCTGCAGCCTAGAAAGTCGGATCCGTGCAAGCAACGGCGAAGTTGGTAGACGCTTGACGTACGAGC
>JBBQTY010000286.1:0-4235 GCA_038234445.1 Lysobacterales bacterium | reverse complement strand
GCCTGACCGACTTTTGGATCCCAGACGCCGTTGTATTCGGTTTCGAACAGGCGTGCGAAGTGACGCACGCAATCGTCGGAGTATTCCTCCGGGGTCATGCCTTTCGGACGACGAAACGGATACGGAAACGGTATGAACATTGCGCGGTCGCCGAAATGGCCGAAGCGGCGCCGATAGCGATAGCTCGATGTGATCGCCGAGGCACCGAGCGTACGCCCGTGGTAGCCCCCTTCGAAAGCGAACATCAAACTCTTGCCGTTGCGCGCGTTGCGCACAATCTTCAGCGAATCCTCAACCGCCTGCGCGCCGCCGACGTTGAAATGCACGCGACCCTTGAGGCCGAATTTCTGCTCCGCATCGACCGCGATGGTCTTCGCCAGTTCGATCTTGGTCGGATGCAGATACTGGCTGGCCACTTGCGGCAACAGATCGATCTGGCGCTTGAGCACATCATTGAGACGCTCATTGCGATAGCCGAAATTGACCGCCGAGTACCACATCTGCAAATCGAGAAACGGGACGCCTGCGGTGTCATAGAGATAGCTTCCCTCGGCGCCGCGAAAGATTTTCGGCGGATCGACATAGTGGACGGTGTCGCCAAACGAACAGTATTGCGCCTCGTCGGCAAGCAACTCGGCGTCCGTAGGCTCGACGATGACAGGTTTGATCTGGGCATTCATTTAAAGGGCTACCTCAAACGGAAGAAGACAACGGGGAAGCACTACGCGCCCCGAATGGATCAAGCCTGGGCCAATCGACGCCGAGGCTGAGCGGTTTCTGACAACGATCCATCAAGCAGCAGCGGCAGCAACGCGATGGCTTCATCAAACCCGCAGATCGCTACGTGCGGAATGTCGTTGCGGCGACAGTGATCGATCAAGCGGTGTTTGGCGAAGACAAAATCGACATGCCCGGCCGCGCAGAAATCCGATGCGCCATCGCCGATCAGGAGAGTTGGTGAGGTCGGTATTCGACTTCGATCGACGCAGGCGCATTTGCAGGTTCCGCTCGCGCAGCCGGCAGCCGCCGAAGGTGAGTCCAACGTCCAACGACGCGGCGAGATTGAACGGAGTTGATTGGCCGCGACCGGCAGGTCACCCAGATGGTGTCGACCCATGATGCTGTTGATGCAATAGTCGAGGCCGTCGCTGAGGATCTGCAATGGCAAGCCGAGTCGGCGGGTTTGCGCAACAAAGGTGGCAAACGCAGGGTCGATTTCAACCTCGGCAAGGCAGGCATCCAGTTCGCTGTGGTCGAGATCGAGCAAGGCCACCTGGCCGCTCATGCACGCGCGTGAACCTATTCGCCCTGCGCGCCAAGCGTCCTCAAGCGCCGTCCAGCCGGGCAGGCCGAAACGCTCAAGCAAGACATCGATGACATCGACGTTTGAAATGGTGCCGTCAAAATCACAATAGATATTCCACACGCTCACAGCGGAAACTCCACGACTCGATGGTCGGCAGTATCGACGGGCCTCCTTTCGCTCGCCTTTCCGCCACGCGCTGCAGGGGACGAGCAAGCGACGCGGAAAAGACTCGTGCCAGGACATCGGGCTTTTGCAGAGTTCGGCTGCCGATACACACGAGTAACCAGCAACCAAGAAAAAACTAACAGGTCGCGTACACATACTTTCGACATTTGGGCGAATACACTAGCGTCGTGCTCGAACAACCACTGACTCCTCAATCACAGCCGCGCCGGCGGATTTCGCTCATGGCTTGGCTGCGAGTAATCCGCTTGTCACCGCTTGCCTTGCTGCTGTCGGGTTGCCTGAGTGCGCCGCCGATCCAGCTCGACCCGCCGATTCCCGACCACTGGCGCAACTCGGGCTCGGATGCAACCGCCCAGGCCGCACCAAAGGCCTCATGGTGGAAAGCATTCAAGGATGCGCGTCTCGATACCATTGTCGAGAAAGCACTCCGCGAAAACCTTGAAGTCGGCGCCGCCACCGAGCGTTTGCTTGCAGCCCGTTTGCTCGATCGACACTCGATTGATCCGTATCTTCCCAATTTGCACGTACGCACCGACGATGCGATCGACCCCGATGCGAGCGCGTCTTTTTTCGTTGCCGGCTTCGACTCGATGTGGGAATTCGGTCTTTTCGGCAAACGTGACTCCGCCAAGCGCGTGGCGCGAGCGCAACTGGATGCGGCGACCGTCGGTGTCGAAGGCGCTCGGGTTTCGCTGATCGCCGAAGTGGTGCGCAATTGGATCGAATTGCGCTCGGCCCAGCACAAGGAGGCGATCCTTACACGCATCCGTGACACCGAAGTCGAGCGCCTGCGTTTGCTGCGCATTCGTCAGACAAATGCGCTGAGCTCAGGCGCGGAAATCAGCGCGGTTGAAACAGAGCTCGCCCAAACCGACGCGGATCTGACCGAGCCGCGCCAAACGATCAACACAGCCATGCAGCGACTGGCTATGCTGATCGGCAGCAATACGCCAGATCCGTCCTGGCTCGATCCGGGTGAGCAACCCAGTCTTGGCGCGATTCGACTCGAAAGCGTACCTGCCGACCTGTTGCGATCACGACCCGAGATCGCCAAGGCCGAGGCAAACGCCCTTCGTGCTGCAGGCGAATGGGGTCTCAGTCGCGCGCAGATGTATCCTTTCATCGGCGTGCGCGCGGGAATCCAGTGGTCGACCAAGATCACCAGCGATCGGCCATCACCGTCACGGGCGGTGGTCGCCATCGGACCGGTCATCGACATTCCGCTGTTTGATTGGGGGGATCGTGTCGCCAACGCGCACGCGCAAGGCTACGAGCTCAAGGCGGCACTGCTGGAGTACCGACAAAGCGTCCTCGTCGGCGTCGCCGAAGTCGAAACTGCGCTCGGCGATCTTGAGCAACTTGAGCGACGCGTCGAAGCCATGCAACGTACCGTGCAATCGGCCGCACGCATGGCCGAGATCAGTGAGAAGCGTGCGGAGCTAGGCGTGGATAGTCCATTGGATGGTGAGGATCAGCGTATCGCGAGTGATCGCCGCGAGCTCGATCTGCTCGATTCGCGTGCCCAGCACAGCCTTGCGTTCGTCGCCTTGAACAAGGCCCTCGGTGGCGCTGACGCGCTCGCCAGCGAGGATCCGCGCTGATGGTCGCGCTCGCCCGCAAGACGCTCATTTACGAATGGCGACGGTTCCTGCCAGCGATCATCGCGGTCGCGTTCGCCGGATTGCTGCAACTCATCCAGGCCGCGCTTGTGCTTGGCATTTTTTCCAGCGCCAGCGTTTACATCACCGGGTCCAGTGGTGATCTCTGGATCGGCTATCCCGGCACACAGAGCGTCAACCTCGGACGGCCGATCAATGCCGGCGTCGCTTCGCGGCTGCTGATTGATCCGCAGGTTTCGCGCGTAGAGCCTTTTCTCTGGGTCGATGCGGACTGGCGCGGCACCGGTGATACCGGCGGCATTTCGGTGTTCGTATCAGGCATCGATGCGGGCGCGCAAGGCATGCTGTTTTCGCACAATTTGAGTAGTGGACTACGCGCACGTCTGCGCGAGCCGGATTCGGTCATCGTCGACCGCGCCGATCTGGACAGCCTCGGCGTCAGAGTGGGTGACAGCGCGACAATCAACGGTCGTCATGTGCACGTGGTCGGCGTGAGCGACGGCTTGCGCGCACTCGGCGGCGTCAACATCATCGCCTCACTCGATACCGCGCGACATCTCGATCCGGCCCTCGCCAGCGGTAGCAGCGTGACCTATCTGGTCGCCAAGCTGAGTGATCCGCGCCAAGCCAGCCGCGTCGCCGCACGCTTGAACGGTTCACAGGCGTTCGGCAGCTACGATGTGTGGACAGCCGAGGAATTTGCACGACGCTCACAAATGTACTGGTTGCTTGATACCGGCGCCGGTGCCGGCGTTCTGTTCCTCGCCGGTATCGTGTTTCTCGCCGGTGCCGTGGTGACCAGCCAGACCCTGATGGCTGCGGTGCTCGGATCGGCCCGAGAATATGCGACCTTGAACGCGCTCGGTGTCGGCGTCGGCGCGCTGCGCCGGGTCGTCATGGAACAGGCATTCTGGGTCGGTGCGCTGGGTGTCGTCGGCAGCAGCGTGATCAGTGCGTTGCTGCTCACCCTCGCGCGCGAAAACGGGGTGCCGGTCAAGGTGGATCTTGGGGTAACCGCCGTATGCCTTGGCCTGGTCATGGGTCTGGCCGTGGTCTCGGGTCTGTCCGCGATGCGCAGCGTGCGTCGCGCGGATCCCGGCAGCCTGTTGCGATAGCCCATGAGC
>JBBQTY010000285.1:0-4259 GCA_038234445.1 Lysobacterales bacterium | reverse complement strand
AGTACTGATACGGTCACGGCTGAAAAACGATTCCAGGCGGGTAGGCGGTGCAAGGCCGGGGGTTTCTGAGAGAACCGTAGCTGGCGATTCATTGAGAGTCGGCAGTGCCGCCTCGAGTGCGATAACGACCGCACAGAACTCAGGCACGGCGCCAAATTGCGCATTGAGCGCGGATAGCAATCGTTCGACATAGCGCTGCTGAACGATGCAGGAGAATTTCTCTCGGTCGTCCGGCACCGGTTCCTGCCAGTAGCGCCGGCAATGTTTCGACACCAGCGCTCGCGTCAACTCTATCGCCGCATCCGGAACAATGATCTGGACCAGCCGTGTAGACATGGACGGAAGGGTCTTAGGAAGCCCGGGAGCGCTTAGGGTATCGGGTTTGGGAGAGGAAAAGAACAAGAAGAATGGGAAGGTGCTGCAAACCGAACCTGGCTGTTGCAAAGAAAGGAATGTCAGAAGAAGAACAAAAGTACAATATAAAAAAATATATATACATAGTAGCGCAAGCAATTAAGTGTATCTATCTATGTGGCAATGTTTGGTAATCGATTCCTGTCAGTCAGGACTTGGGACAGGTTCGGGCAAGGCCAAGGCGAAGGCGACCGCGAATAGGATTGGGACCTGTACGTTTGGAATCGCCTGCGGCGCGGTAAACCTCGATTTCGAAATTAATACGAAGAGAATCTCGCACAACGAAAACCACGCAGACAAAGCACGTTGCGACTCGCAGACCATTGGTGCCCGGATGCTGCCCAGCTGCACCATGACATCTCAGTTGCTCCTGCCATCGCTTTGGACTTCAAGCCACTCGTTGATTGTCGGCAGCCTACTTCGCAAGCTTGGTCAGCAGGCTGTGCCAGAAATCCAGTGCTGCCGGTACTTCCGAGGCCAGCAGTTTCTCGTTGAGGCCGTGGGCGAAGCTGTCGCCAGGTTTGGAAAAGGTGGGGTCGACGCCGAAACTCGGTACACCGGCGTTGCGGAAATACATGCTGTCGGTCGCCCCCGAAGACATCCCGGGAACGACATCCAGTCCGGGGTAACGTTCGTGCACGGTGGCAGTGACAGCGGTCATCACATCCGTGCGTAGCGGGGTAGGCGGACTCTGCACCGGAGGCGGCTGCTGCACGGTGATCTTTACGGTCGGATCATCGATCGCCTTGGCCAGTGCGGCTTGTACCGCATCAACGCTGACTCCGGGAAAGATCCGGCAATTGATGTTGGCGGTGGCGCGCTGCGGCAGCGCGTTGAGCGCATGGCCGCCATCGAGCATCGTTGCCACACAGGTGGTGCGGAGCTGGCCGACATAATCCGGGTCGGCGGAAATGTCCGCCGCGGCTTTGGCGTCATCGGGATTTGCGCTGAACGTGAGCATGGCCTGCGCGAGCGGACCACTGCTGTGCGTGCCGATGGTCTTGAGCGAGGCAAGGGTGATGTCGTTGTGCTGGACTGGGAAAGCAAATGCCCCGACGTGATCAAGTGCCTTGGCCAGTCGATAGATCGCGTTGTCCGGCGTGGGCGCACTCGAATGGCCGCCGGGTGAGGTGACCGTGAGCACTAGATCCGCATAAGTCTTTTCAGCGGCCTGAACTTCGAACGCAACCGGCTTGAGGTCAGCATTATAGGTGCCGCCACCGGCATCGGCGTTGAGCAGGAATTCCGCGTCGTGGTAGCGCTCGGCGAGCACGCGTGTGGAGGCCATGTCGGTCTCCTCGTCACCGGAAAACACCAAAATCATTTCATGGCCCGGCACGAAACCCTCACGCTTGAATCGCATCATTGTCGCGACCAACGCAACCGTGTTGGTCTTCATGTCCGAGATGCCGCGACCATAGAGGTAGCCGCTCTCCTCGACCAGTGTGAAAGGGTCGCGGGTCCAGTCCTTCGGGTTGGCTGTGACCACGTCCATATGTGCTGAAATCAGGATCGGCTTGCCCTTGCCGCTGCCGCGGTAGTGCGCGACCAGTGCAGCGGTGCGGCCAACCGGGATGATTTCGATATCCGCCTTGGCAAACCCGGCCGACTCGAATTTTGCGGCGAGATACTGCGCGAATACCGGTACCTGATCCTTGCCTTCTTCGGTTTGCGTGGCGATGGCATGGCGCAGCATATCCATCGTTTCCGGCATGAGTTTTTCGGTGGTTTCGGCGGCGGTGAGCGGCATGCAGGCGAATGCCAAGGCGAGGCTTGTGGCAATCAAGGCGTGGCGCATTGGCATGACGGTTCTCCGGGGGCAGGATGGCAGATGAGAAAGTTGAGTAAACGGATGCGGATCCGATTTATCTTGCATTGAAAAATCGACGAATCAGCGAACCAGTGCAGCGGCGATGCGTGCCGCCAAAACGGTGGAATCAAGTTTGCCATGGACATCGCGCGCAAACGCCGGCGGCGCTCCTGCCCAGTGTGGCACTACATGCACATGCAGGTGGAACACGGCCTGATTGCCTGCGGCACCATTGTTCTGCTGAATCACCACGCCATCGGCTTGCAGAGCCTTCACCTCGGCCTTGGCAACGCGCTGCACGACCCGCATCACTCGCGCCAGATCGCGCGGCGCCATCTCGAGGATATTCTGCGCCCTGGATGTTTTTGAAATCACCAGGACATGCCCCGGTGCCGCTTGATCGAGCGAGAGAAAGGCCAGCACCTGTTTGTCTTCGTAAACCTTTAACGCGGGCAACTCTCCATGAATGATCCTCGCAAAAGGATTCTGCGGGTTGTAAGGCGATGCACCGCCAAGTGTTGTCGACGGACTGCCTTGTTCGGGCGGCAATGCGTGCGCAATGCGTGGGTGGATGAGTAGCGCGCACGTCAGCGCAAAACAGCCGAGCAGCGATTGCATGACGACCTCCGTTATTTTCTTCGAGCGGTTCAGGTCGGCTTGAGTATGCTCAGTTCACACTGATGTTGAAACGGTGGCGGCCGAACAGTTGTCGAATCTGGCAATGAAGATGGAGGCAGCCAAGCGATGGAGCCTCAACCTACTGCAAGCGCTGGCGAATATCAGCAAATCGTCTCCGTGAGAATGGATCGCTGGAACAGCACTCGCCTCTACCGCACCGTTGACTCCGTCGCGTGGATTGGACTCAGGATCGTTGTCCTCCGACTTGGTTTGTGAATTTTTCGCCACCCCGGCAGCCGCAGCGGCTGTGTTAGTGTCCCGCCACAAATTCAGCACCGCTGTCGAGCGCTTGCACATGCGCTGGCAGCCTAGAGCCAGGAGCTTCATGTTCATATTTGGATTGGGTACCGCCCATCCCTCGCAGCGATATACCAAGCTGGAGTGTTGGGATGCTTTCCTTGAATCGGAATGGTTTGAGAAGCTCGACCGCAGATCGCGTGCGCTGGCGCAGGCTGTGCTTCAGCGCGACAACGGCATCGAGGCACGCCATCTGGCCATTGATACACTGGCGGAGAGTTTCCAGATCGATCCCGATACCTTGAGCGCACGCTTCCAGAAGCAGGCACCGATGCTTGCCTGCCTATCCGGAAAGCGCGCGTTGGCGGATGCTGAACTCGACGCGAGCCAGATCGATGCGGTGATCGTAAGCACGTGCACGGGTTACCTTTGCCCGGGCCTGAGCAGCTATGTGATCGAGCGCCTCGGCCTGCGCGCCGATGTGCAGGCTTTCGATCTCGTCGGTCAGGGTTGTGGTGCCGCGCTGCCCAACTGGCGCATGGCGGAATCTCTATTGCGTTCGGGCTCGTGTCGACACGTGCTTTCGGTCTGCGTGGAGGTCAGCAGCGCGGCGATGTACCTTGACAACGATCCCGGCGTGTTGATCAGCGCCTGTTTGTTCGGCGACGGCGCGGGCGCCGCCGTGCTTTCCGCTGAGCCACCGGCACACCGACGCAGGGTTGAATGGAAGGCCGCGAGTTCGCTGACCAATCCTGCCCAGCGTGAGGCTTTGCGCTTCGAGCATCGCGGCGGCATGTTGCGCAATATTCTGACCCGTCCCGTGCCACGGCTTGCCGCGGATCATGCCGAGAAGGTGCTCAACGCGGTGATGAGCCCAATGGGTATGAAGGCATCTGACATCGACGTATGGATCTGGCATGCCGGAGGACGCGACGTGCTGAAGGCGCTGCAGGCAAAATTCGGTCTGGCTGAAGGTGACTTGCGTTACAGCGCAGCGATGCTGCGTGAATACGGCAACCTCAGCAGTGCGTTTGTTTATTTTGTGCTCCAAGCTGCCTTGGCTGACCGGGCGCCGGGCGGTCGTTGGTGGATGGCTGCGTTCGGTGCCGGCTTCAGCTCG
>JBBQTY010000284.1:0-4291 GCA_038234445.1 Lysobacterales bacterium | reverse complement strand
ACCGTGGATGCGCGTGCTCGCACTTTCAGAAAGGTCGAACGCGCGCCGCCCGCCGTAGTTGCGGAAGCGCTCGATGCTGTACGCTCAATTTTGGAGTAGTGGACGTCGAGTTGTATTGGTGTCCGAAGATTCGGCGCTTGCAGGATGCGGCTTGAGATTGGCCTCTTAGGTATTGCACGGAGAGCATCGCCCCTGAAGGGGCTCCTACAGGGATGCGGGGAGTGCAAACATTCTGTTGTGTCGTAGGAGCCCGTTTACGGGCGAGCTTTTCACTTGTGTGGCGTAGGGCTCGCCCCTGAAGGGGCTCATACAAGGGTAAGCGGGGAGCGGAAGCGTGGTGGGTCACGGGTGAGGCTGTCGCGCTGGTCACGTTAGACTGGGTCAGCTGGTTCCATCAACACAGATGGCCGGGGCCGATCGGAAATCATTGCGCCTGCGGAAGCCGATGCCGCCTACACTCACCCACAAACCGCTCTGCCCGTGATGGCGTGACGCAAGCTGCTGGCGGGCGATTCAGTCGCGGTCGTCCCTATGTCGGACAGGCGCGCGTTCAATCCCGGTCTAGTCGCTTTCCAGCGCGCCGCTTCAAGGACTCAAGCAATGACGATTCACTGGTACCCGGGGCATATGCACAAGGCCCAGAAGGACATGATCGAGCTGCTGCCGCAGGTTGATCTGTTGATCGAGATTCTGGATGCGCGCATTCCCTCGTCAAGCGAAAACCCGGCCATTGCCCGGCTGCGTGGAGAAACGCCCTGCATCAAGGTATTGAGCAAGTCCGATCTTGCCGACCCTGTGGTGACGGCGCTGTGGCAGGCGCGGTTTGAGCAGCAACGCAACGTCAAGACATTCCCGACCCGTAGCGATCAGCCGACGGGTATCAAGGCGTTGATGGGGTTGTGTCGCGGCATGGTTCCGCAGCGGGACGCGAACAAGAACCAGATTCACGCGATGGTGGTCGGCATTCCGAATGTTGGCAAATCGACCCTGATCAATATTCTTGCGGGCCGTGCGATCGCCAGAACGGGCGACGAGCCGGCGGTGACCAAATCCCAGCAGCGAATCGACCTTGGCAACGACATCATCCTGTTCGATACGCCGGGCATCTTGTGGCCGAAGGTCGAAAACCCGGCCAGCAGCTACCGGCTGGCGGTTACCGGTGCGATCCGAGATACCGCGATGGAGTACGACGACGTCGGCCATTTCGCGGCAGAGTATTTGCTGCGCCACTATCCCGATCTGCTTGTGGAGCGCTTCAAGCTCGATGCCCTTCCCCGCGACGAGGAGGAATTTCTGCAAGCCGCCGCGCTCAAGCGCGGTGCGATCGGTGCCGGCGGCAAGTTCAACCGGCACAAGATCAGCGAGTTGCTGGTCAAGGAGTTTCGCAGCGGAATCCTCGGCCGTATCAGCCTCGAAACGCCGGACATGATCGCGCAGGAGAAAATCGAGTTGGATCAAGCGGCGGCTCGGCAGGCCGAGGACAAGGCCGCGCGCAAGCAGCGCTTCAAGGAAGGTTCGGGCAGCCTTGGCAAAAAGGAGCGCAAGGAAGTGCGTGTAGATGGGCGGGCGGCGAGGAAGCCGAATCGGTAAAGCGCGAATAGCCGTCGAATCCTGCGGATGGGGACGAACGGGCGCGTGAGTATTCCGCGAGTGTCCGCGCATCCTTCGACAGGCTCAGAGCCTGCCCTGGACTAGATCCGGGGACGAACGGACCTGAGAGTATCCCGCGATTGTCAGCGCATCCTTCGACAAGCTCAGAGCCTGCCCTGGACTAGATCCGGGGACGAACGGAGCTAGGAGTATTCCGCGAGTGTTCGTTCAACCTTCGACAGAAAGTGCGGGAGCGTAATGAAATATTCGATTTTCTTAAGCCGTTTGCCCCCGAATCTAGTCCAGGGCAGGCTCTGAGCCCAGTCGAACGGAGCTGCTATGGAGAAGATTGAATTGCAGGATGCAGCTTGAGATTGGCTGCGCCGGTATTGCGCGGCGAGCATCGCCCCTGAAGGGGGCTCCTACAGAACGCGGATACCTTCTTGCTCACCTGACTGCAAGACGGCAACGATCTGGCTATCCCGTGCATCAATAGACGGCATCATGATCGCCCACGTTGATCGGCACGATCTGTTTGTCTCGGATCACCAGTTCGAGCGTGATTCGGTACGAAAGATTGATCGATACGGAATGCAGTCCGCTCAGCTTGCCGGCCAGTGCATGCAATCGCAGCGAGGGATGATGCGGATTCGCCTGCAGCAACAGTAACGTCTTGCGGTACTGCTCACGCACCTGGGGATGTCGCTTGAGGAATCGCGCCGCCCGGCGGCTGTACTGATCGGTGAAGACCAGCGTGTAGCTCACCGCAATTTGGCCAGACGCTTCATGTGGGCGTCCACCGACTCCTTGACGAATCGGCCCGCGGCAATATCCGCCTGGCTCTCCGCCAATGCGGCCGTGAGCTCGCACTCGCGCAGGTAATGGTAGTGCTCGATATTCATCACCACGAAGCGATCCTTGCCGCGCACGGATACCATCACCTCGGGAGAATCGGCGAGGGCTTCGGTTATTGCAGAGACCCCCTGGGTCTTCAATTCATTGGCGCTGATCGTGCTCACGACGGCATTCCTCGAGACTAAATTTCATACGAACTAGCGTATCATCAATCGTACTATTGAATGTACGTTTAAGTGTGCTTTTTGGTTTTGGTTTGATTGAACGCCCATCCTGAAGCATGTCCTGAGCCCAGTCGAAGATGGCCTCTCGGCGCGCTTTAGCAGCCTGCGTACAATCGAGTCTTTCGGACATTGCCATGGATGTTTTGATTTGCACGGCCAAGGGGCAGGACGAATGGCGTGATGCGCTGGCGGGGTGTCTGCCTGAGGCGCGCGTCCATGTGTGGCCGGATGCGCCGACGTGCGACTACGCGGTGGTGTGGAAACCGCCCTCGGCGATGTTTGCGAGTCAGCTGCGCTTGAAGGCGATGTTTTCACTCGGTGCGGGTGTGGATGGTTTGCTCGCGATGCCTGCGTTGCCGCGTGATGTGCCGCTGGTGCGCATGGAAGATTGCGGGATGGCGGCGCAGATGGTCGAGTACGCAATGTATGTGGCGCTGCGTCGGTTTCGTCGATTTGCCGAATATGCCGATGCGCAAGCCGAGGGGCGCTGGGCGCCGCGGAGTTACCGCATGCGCGAAGATTTTTCGATCGGAGTGCTGGGGCTGGGCGTGCTCGGTGCTGCTGTTGCAAAAGCGTTGGCGGATTTCGGTTTTTCTGTATCGGGCTGGAGCCGTACGGCAAAGTCGATCGAAGGCATTCAGTGCCTGCATGGATCGAGCGGGCTTGATGGCGTGCTTGCGCGCAGTGAATTGCTGCTGGTGTTGCTGCCGTTGACCGGCGATACCGAAGGCTTGCTTGATGGCGAGCGCCTTGCGCTTTTGCCCGAAGGCGCGGCTCTGGCGAATCTGTCACGTGGCGAGCTATTGGATGATGACGCCTTGCTCGACGCACTTGATTCCGGGCAGCTGTCGGGAGCGTATCTCGACGTGTTCCGACGCGAGCCGCTGCCGCGTGATCACCGCTATTGGAATCATCCTCTGGTTCGCGTAACGCCGCATATCTCGGCGCTCACACCGCATGCCGTCGCCTGCGAACAGGTTGCGCAGAAGATTCGTCAATGGGAATCGGGTGAGCCGGTCAGCGGTATCGTCGATCGCCAACGCGGGTATTGATCGGGCCGCTTCGATGATTTCGAGGTCTATCGACGAGTGCTGTCTGCGGGTGAATCAATCCGAGGAATTCCCTCCATCTGCTGAAGGCCCGTGCACAAGCGTTGCAGATGGGTCTGACGTCCCTGGTCGCCTCATCTCGTGGCCCGCCCATCTTGCTTGTTGCGAGGTGACATCCGGACTGGCAAACACGAGTGACGCCAGCATCACGCAATCTTCACACGCTTGTACTAGCTTCATTCATCAAAAATCAGGGACACTCGCACTTGAATGATTGAGCGGAGATTCCCCATGAATGTGACGATCCTGTTTGGTGATCGCGAAAAGAAATCTTCCGTGGAGCAGATTGCGCGTCGGGCTCGCGAAGCGGTCGACGACGTGCTCGCTCGCATTCGCGAGAATACCGAAGCATCCATCTCGACCGGTCCGGTTTGGCATAGCGTGGCGATGCAGATTTCCTGTCGCGAGGAAACCGACTATCGCGACCTGCTAAGCGCCATCGAACGCAATTGCGCCGAGCGCCGTGTTGCGGTGATGGGCGTTCGTTGCGCTTGAGTAGATGTGCGAAATTGA
>JBBQTY010000283.1:0-4348 GCA_038234445.1 Lysobacterales bacterium | reverse complement strand
GATGGTGCACAGTTTTTCCGGGCGCAACGATCTTTACTGCAAGGCATTCAATGAGCGCACGATCGTTATCGTCGATGTACTCGAACTCAAAGCGCGCGAACAGAAGATGGTCACGGTGTCAGCGACCGAAATGCAGAAAGCCATCGCCACCACCGGCCGCGTCGCGCTTTACGGCATCTACTTTGATACCGGATCGAGTTCGATGAAGCCCGAGTCGAAGGCGGCCCTCGATGAAATCGCCAAGCTCTTGCAGGCCGAGCCGAGCCTGCAACTGCACGTGGTCGGGCACACCGACAATCAGGGCGGCCTCGATCAGAACTTTGCCTTGTCGAAGGCGCGCGCTCAGGCCGTCAGCAACGCGCTGCAGCAAAACTATGCCATCGCCGCTGCACGTTTGAGTGCCAACGGTGTCAGTTCGCTCGCGCCCGTTGCCAGCAATGCGGATGAAGCCGGTCGGGCCAAGAATCGACGCGTGGAACTGGTGCCTTTCTAAGGTCGGTGTAAAGGCTTCGAAGCAAGCGAAGCCGTTGGCATCTCGTGAATGTCCGTCGCCGCTGCCGTTTTGCGAGTACGCAGACAAGTATCTGATCTGCTGGAAGCGATCGGCGCGTATGCTGCCGATCAGTACCGGCAGTTCATCCATCACAACTTCCCCGAGGTCGCCATGCCGCCCAAACTTCTGACTCTTGCCTTGCTGCTCGCCGCTGCGAATGTCAGCGCTGAACCTTGGACCTACAGCGGCACCCTGAGCGATGGCGACAAGCCGGCCAATGGTCGCTACGACTTGCGCGTTACGTTGCTGGACGCAACCCGATCGAATCCGATTGGTTCGCCGATCACCTTTTATTCCGTGCAAGTCCATGACGGCGCATTCAGCGTCGATGTCGATTTCGGTAGTGAGCTGAGCAACGCACCGCCGATGCTCCTGAAAACCGAGGTGTCAAAAGACAAGGCCACCTTCGTTGCGCTCGGCGAACCCAGGCGGTTTGATCCCAAGGTCGCATTGGCCGGAGTCTGTTGGGATACGGCTGGCAATGCGGGTACAAATCCCAACACGAATTTCATAGGTACAACGGATCAGCAAGACTTGGTTCTTCGCAGCGGAAATACCGAGGTCGCTAGATTCACCCCGTCAAGTCCGGATGGACTTCGGATCGGTAATGTTATTTTTGGAAACATCAACTTTACCCGTAGTGGCGTTCAAGGGGCGTCGATTGGCGGGGGCGGAGGCGGATTTACGGACAATATCGTCTCCGATGACTTTGGCACGATTGGCGGCGGGCAATCGAATTTTGCCGGCGACGACAGCTCGGTCAATCAACCTGCCACGAACGCCACTCATGCAACGGTAAGCGGCGGGCGCAGGAATCAAGCGGGCGGAAAGTTCAGCAGCGTGCCGGGTGGCAATGCCAACTGCGCGGGAGGAGACTACAGTTGGGCTGGCGGTCGACGCGCCAAGGTAAGACGAAACAATCTTCAATTTGGCTCAGTTCCCGCCTGCGGGGATGCCGACTCTGCCAACAACGCAACAGGTGACCAGGGAACCTTTGTCTGGGCTGATAGCCAGGACGACAACTTCACCTCAAGCGGCCCCAACCAGTTCCTCGTCCGGGCTTCTGGCGGAGTCGCAATCAACACGGCGACCAAGCCCAACGGCACCAGCCCGATCGATGCGGAACTCACGATCACGAGCAACACGGCACGCCCTGATACCAATGTCGAAATCTTCATGTATCCACGCCTCAGCACGTTCGGCTACCTGATGGGTGTGCAGGGTACGCAGCAGAGCAACGACAATTTCTTCATCACGCAGACGGACGGCAACACGTTCGCCACCAAGTTGCAGATCGATGGCAACGGCACCACGTTTGTCCAGGGCGGCGCAGTCGGCAATCTCTCGGATGCGCGCCTGAAAAAGAACATTGGCCCGATCCCGCGGCCGCTCGATCAACTGCTCGCTCTGCAAGGTCACGTGTACGAGTACATCGATCCGGCCAAGGCGATGAATGCTCCCGGCCAGCGCATGGGCTTCGTTGCCCAGGAAGTGCAGACCGTACTGCCGAGCTGGGTCAAGCCGACCGGCAACGAAGGCTATCTGGCGGTAACCCCAATCGGCTTTGAAGCGCTGGCTGTCGAAGCGGTACGTGATCTCAAAGCCGAAAACGACGTACGCATGGAGGCACTCGAAAAAGAAAATTCAGCATTGCGTGCAGGTCAAACTGCACTGGTAAACGAGAATGCTGCCATGCGTGCACGACTCGCCGCGATTGAAGCTCGGCTGAACCACTGAGTGAGCGCCAGCCGCATGCCATGTCCGTCCCCAACACCGTTATACGAGTACGCAGACAGTGCCAAGATCGACGGATCACCCATCACAACTGCCACGAGGCCGCCATGTCGCCCAAGCTTCTGAGTCTTGCCTTGCTGATAGTCACTGCAAACGTCAGCGCCGAACCCTGGACATACAGCGGCACGTTGAGCGATGGCGACAAGCCCGCGAATGGTCGCTACGACTTGCGCGTGACGCTTCTGGACGCCACCCGATCGAATCCGATCGGTTCGCCGATTACCTTCTACTCCGTGCCCGTCAAGGACGGCGCGTTCACGGTCGATGTCGATTTCGGCACTGATTTGAGCAATGCACCGGCCATGCGCCTTAAAACCGAAGTATCGAAAAACAATGCGCCGTTTGTGGCGCTCGGTGAGCCGAGCCGGTTTGATCCGAAAGTCGCGCTGGCCGGCGTGTGCTGGGACACGCAAGGCAATGCGGGCACTAATCCCGCGACGAACTTTATCGGAACGACCGATAACCAGACGCTGGTGCTACGCGCCAATAACACCCAGGCACTGCGCATCGTTCCGGATCCGGACTCTCCGAATATTGTTGCTGGGGCAGGTGGAAACAGCGTGTCTACCGCAAAGGGACAAGTTGTTGCCGGTGGCGGTCAGGATTACAACATCTGTGGGGACGACAGTATATCGACGTGTCTAAACCGGACACAGGGCAATTTTTCCACAGTAAGCGGTGGGTACGGCAACAACGCAATGGCCTCGGCAAGCGTGGTTGGTGGTGGTGGCGAAAACACGGCAAGCGGCGGCGGCAGCACGGTGAGCGGCGGGGGTCACAACGCCGCCAGCGGCAATTCCAGCGCCATTGGCGGTGGCAATAGTAACGAGGCTTCGGGCATCGAAAGCTCCGTTGCTGGCGGTTTTTTCAACTGCGCCGGTGGCGACAACAGCTGGGTTGGTGGTACTCGTGGAAAAATCCGTCCCGGCAATCAACCAGGCGACGGCGCATGCACCACAAGTTCGGGCGATGCCGACGGCGACAATGGCACCTTCCTGTGGGCCGACGATCAAGTCACCAACTTCACCTCCACCGGCGCACGACAATTCCTGGTGCGCGCCGACGGCGGCGTCGGCATCAATACCTCCACCCTTGGCAACGAAGCCAATCTGCGCTCCAGTGAGCTCGTCATCAAGAATTCCAGCACGGATCCGAATACCGATATTTCACTGATGAGCGCAAGCAGCCGCCGCGGCTATGGCATGGTCGTCGTGCCCGCAGCCAACGGAACCAGCGCCGGTGATTTCTACATTACGGAACTCAATGCCAACTCGCCGCCGACGATCTTTTCCAGTCGCTTTCGAATCGATGCCGCGGGCACCACGTTTGTCCAAGGCGGCGCGGTCGGCAACCTCTCGGACGCGCGCCTGAAAAAGAACATCGGCCCGATCCCGCGGCCGCTTGATCAACTGCTCGCCCTACAAGGACATGTGTACGAGTATATTGATCCCGCCAAGGCGATGAACGCCCCCGGACAGCGAATGGGCTTCGTCGCCCAGGAAGTGCAGACCGTGTTACCGAACTGGGTTAAACCAACCGGCAAAGACGGCTATCTCGCCGTAACCCCAATCGGCTTTGAAGCGCTGGCTGTCGAAGCGATGCGTGATCTCAAAGCCGAGAGCGACGTACGCATGGAGGCACTCGAAAACGAGAACGCCTCGTTGCGCGCTCGCTTGGAAAGACTTGAAGCAAAGGTGAAGCCATGAACCGTCAACTGTGCATCGGACTCTTCTTCGTTTTTTTCGCGAGTACGGCCCAAGCATCCGACACCACGCGCATCACGGGACGTGCCAGTCTCCGGCCCGTCACGCACGCTGAAGTCGCCTCGCAGGATGGCCGTTTCCGCATGGAAAGCTCGCTTCGAGCGGCAGCTTCCCCCAAGCAGGAAGCGGGCGGTTACAGCCTCTCGGCCAAGCTCGCGGCGCCCAAGAGCATGACGGCCAGTTGCGCGATTGCCGGGGATTTGATTTTCGCGAATGGCTTCGATTAGACGTCGCCGGA
>JBBQTY010000282.1:0-4460 GCA_038234445.1 Lysobacterales bacterium | reverse complement strand
AACCGAGATTTTCGTCGCCTACGACTCGACGCTGTTTATCGAATCGGCAGTCGAACGCGTCTATGCCACTCTCATCGAAGGCGGTGTGCTGGTCGTTGTCGTGATCTTCCTGTTTCTGGGCAGCGTGCGCTCCGCGTTGATCCCGGCAGTAACGGTGCCGGTCTGTTTGATCGCCGCCTTCATCGGGCTCTACACATTCGACTATTCAATCAACCTGCTGACCTTGCTTGCGCTGGTTCTGTGCATCGGACTGGTCGTCGACGATGCGATTGTCGTGCTCGAAAATATCCAGCGTCGGGCCGATCTAGGCGAGCCACCTTTGATTGCGGCCAAGCGTGGAACGCGCCAAGTCGCCTTTGCAGTGATCGCGACGACCTCCGTTCTCGTCTCGGTGTTTTTGCCGATCGGTTTCATGGAGGGCAATACCGGACGGTTGTTCCGTGAATTGTCGGTCACATTGGCCGGGGCCGTTGCGTTGTCGGCCTTTGTCGCGCTCACGCTGACGCCTATGATGGCATCCAAGTTGGTACGCCCGCATACCTACAAGTCGGGATTCAATGGCTTCGTTCATTCGCGCCTCGACAGGCTTACCGCGATCTACCGGCGCGGTGTTGTCCGCAGCAGTGGCAAACCGCTGATCTTCAGCTTGATCATGCTCGCCGCCCTCGGTTTGAGCGCTGTGCTTTTGCATAGCGTTCCGGCGGAACTTGCGCCGACCGAGGATCGCGGGGTTTTCAACGTATCGGTTTCCGGGCCCGAAGGCGCGGGTTTTGACTACACCGTAGGCCAGATGCAGCAGGTCGAGCAAAAATTTCTCGGACTGATTGGTGAAGGCGGTCCGATCGAGCGCGTCAATTCGCGCGTTCCTGGAAGCTACGGTGCAAGTCAGGCGATGCACACAGGTCGCATGACGGTGTTTCTGAAAGACTGGACCCAGCGCAACGTATCGACGCCCGAAGTCGCCAATCAGTTGCGCAAGGAGCTTGCCTCGCTGCCTGGGGTCAAGGCCGTCCCGTCCTACCGCACAGGGTTGATCCGCGGGGGTGGCCAACCTCTCAACGTCGTACTGGGTGGCCCGGATTACAAGGAGCTCGCCCAATGGCGCGACCGCATGCTCGCGCGAATGGAAACCAATCCCGGCTTGTTCGGAGCGGACTCCGATTACAAGGAAACCCAGCCGCAGATGCGTGTCGATATCGACAACGCGCGAGCGGCGGATCTCGGCGTTTCGGCACAGGAAATCGGACGCACGCTCGAGACCATGATGGGTGGGCGCCAGGTGACGACCTATGTCGAAGGTGGCGAGGAATACGATGTTCTCATGCAGGCGCAGCGCAGCAATCGCGCGGCACCGGCAGATCTCGACAACCTCTACGTGCGCTCCGCACGCAGCGGCGAACTGATTCCCCTGGCGAATCTCGTCAGCCTCAAGGAGCTGGCCGAGCCCGGCGAACTCAATCGTTTCAATCGACTGCGCGGCATTACGCTGTCGGCAGGATTGGCGCCGGGCTATACCCTCGGCGAAGCGCTGGACTGGGTCAAGAAGACGGCCGCCGAGGAACTGCCGCCGAGCGCACAGATCGACTACAAGGGCGATTCACGCGAATATCTCAAGGCCGGTGGCGCGGTGGTCCTGACCTTCGCCCTCGCCTTGCTCGTTGTCTACCTCGTGCTTGCTGCGCAGTTCGAAAGCTTCATCCATCCGTTCGTGATCATGCTGACCGTACCGCTCGCGGTGTTGGGTGCATTGATCGGACTCTGGGCCACCGGCAACAGTCTCAATCTGTTCAGCCAGATTGGAATCGTCATGCTGATTGGTCTGTCGGCGAAGAACGGCATCCTCATCGTCGAGTTCGCCAACCAGTTGCGTGACGAAGGCATGAGTATCAGTGATGCGATCGCCGAATCCGCATCGGTGCGTCTGCGTCCGATCCTGATGACCTCGGTGGCGACCATCGCGGGCGCGGTTCCGCTGGTGCTCGCGGGTGGCCCGGGTTCGGCCAGCCGAGCGACAATCGGTGTCGTCGTGATCTTTGGCGTCGCGTTTTCCACGCTGTTGTCGCTGTTTGTGGTGCCGTCGTTTTACACGCTGCTTGCTCCGTTCACGCGATCACCCGACGCGCTGGCGCGCAAGATCGATAGCCTCGATGCTGAAACCCCCGCCGTCCGCGGGCATGCCTGAAGATGTATCCACGTCTTCACATCGACAAAACATCGTGCATGCGATGCTGTAGCCCTGGTGCGAATCGAAGGCACACGGGAATTGCAAATGAGTGAGAGCAAGTGGAAAAGTGGGAAATCTGACGTGCCTTCTCCGTGGAAGAGCAGGCCGCCTCAAGCCGAGCATCGGTTGGATAAAAAAGCACGCGCTGCTCGCGATTCCGCGATCATGTCCGAACCGCCTCGGGAAGAATCGCGAATTGTTCGTCCAAGCGGAGAGATGCGCTTGTATGGAATCAACGCCTGCCTGGCCGCGTTCGCCCAACGGCCAGAACATTTGCGCAAGGTCTATCTGCTTGAATCGCGCATCGCCGAGTTGAAAGCGGTTCTGGCATGGTGCGTCAAACACAAGCTTGGCTATCGCGTGGTCGAGAACACCGACCTCGACAAGTTGACCGGCTCGCGTCACCACGAAGGCTTGTGTTTCGAGATGCTGCGTCCGCCCGCGCTCAGTTTGCAGGATTTGCTCGCTGCCCAGCCGAAGGCTCCGGCGGCGTCTCTGTTGATCTGGCTGGATGGCGTGGGCAATCCGCATAACCTCGGTGCGCTGTTGCGCAGCGCTGCACATTTCGGGGTGGCCGGCGTGATTGTGCCGGCGACGTCATCGCTGGATTTATCCGGTGCTGCCGCGCGCGTGGCCGAAGGCGGCGCCGAACGGGTGCCGCTGGTTCGCGTCGAGGATGAATTGGCTGCCTTGGCAAGCCTGCGCGAAGCGGACTACCGAATCACCGCAACCTTGCCTCGCGGTGGCGAGAATCTCTATACGACGCGCCTGATGCCACGCAAGGTTCTCGTGTTCGGAGCGGAAGGCGAGGGCATGAGTAGCGCCCTCATCGAAGCCGCCGACCACAAGATTTCGATTCCGGGCAGCGGCATCGTCGACAGTCTCAACATCTCGGTCAGCGCCGCGGTCGTACTGGGCGAATATTGGCGTCAAAGGCAAGCTGACTGAGCAACGATCAAGCGCAGCAGTCGGACGCTCAGGCTACCTTCTCAAGCTCTGCCGCCGGGCGCGGATGCGCGAACAGGAAGCCTTGGCCGATCGTGCAGTCGAGCTGCATCAGTGCTTCGCATTGGATTCGGGTCTCTATGCCTTCGGCAACCACTTCCATACCGAGTGAACCGGCCAAGGCGCGAATGGCGCGGACGACTGCCGCGCTGTTGCCGCTGAGATCGGCCTGAAGTTCTGCAATGAACGAGCGGTCGATTTTCAGGGCGTGCAGCGGGAAGCGGTGCAGGTAGGAAAGGGACGAGTAGCCGGTACCGAAATCATCGAGTGATGTCAGCACGCCGGCTTCGCGCAGGGTCTGGATCGTCCTGCAGGCCTGTTCCGGATTTTGCAGAAGCAGTCCTTCGGTGACCTCAATGCGAATTCGCCAGGTCGGAATCCGGTAGGCGCTGAGCATATCGAGCAGATTTTCGACGAGACGTGGCGAGCGGAAATGGCGGGCGGATACATTGATGCCGACATAGGCGCGATCGTCCTCGAGTCTGGCGATCGATTTGCAGACCTTTTCATAGAGCTGCCAGTCAATCTGCTCGACGGTGCCGGAATCTTCGGCAACGGCGAGAAAATCGTCAGGCAGCAACAGGCCGCGCGTGCTGTGTCGCCAGCGCAGCAACGCCTCATAGCCGAGTACGCTGCCATCGGCCAGACGAACGATCGGTTGCAAATAGGGCTCGAATTCATCACGCGTCAGTGCGCGGCGCAAGTCGCTTTCGAGATCGAGGACATTCAGCGCTTCCTGGCGCAATTCCTCATCGAACAATTCAAAACGTTGTCGGCCATGGGCCTTGGCGCGGTACATCGCGACATCGGCATCCCGCAGCAATTCCTCGGGATGCTGGTAGCGCGGGTGGGTCAGGGCGATGCCGATACTGGCCGAAGTATAGATTTCCTTGTCGCCCAGACGAATCGGATCGACCAAGGCGGCGAGCAGGCGATTGGCGATGCGGCAGGCATCTTCGACGTTTTCGATATCTTCCAGCAGCACGGTGAATTCATCGCCCCCGAGGCGTGCGACTCGATTCGGTGGCTCGATGCAACCGGCGATGCGCTTGCCGGCCTCGATCAGTAGTTCATCGCCAAGCAGGTGGCCGACGGAATCGTTGACCACCTTGAAGCGGTCGAGATCGAGAAACAATACAGCGAACAATCTCTGCGGGTCTTGCCGATAGCGCTGCAGCAATTCCTTCAGGCGCAGCAGGAGCGCCGCGCGATTCGGAAGTCCGGTCAATCC
>JBBQTY010000281.1:0-4484 GCA_038234445.1 Lysobacterales bacterium | reverse complement strand
GTACGGCTTCACCTTCGACGAAGAACGCGCCGAAGATGATCTGGCCATCGAACGCGACGGCGTATTCCTGCTCGTCGACCCACTCAGCCTGCAATATTTGGCCGGCGCCGAGATCGACTATTCCGAATCACTTACCGGCGCCCAGTTCGTCATCCGCAACCCCAACGCAAAAACCACCTGCGGCTGCGGTTCTTCGTTTGCGGTGTAGGGCGATACGATAGATTCGGCCGTAATTCCGATCTTTGTCTTCGCTATCGTTGACCAATTGCGCCCAAGTCACCAAATTCCTCATCACATGATCCCGTCGCCCCTACCCTTCGACAGACTCGGCTCCGCCGAGGCAGGGCCCAGCGCGTTTCAGCTTCGCGACCGCGCTGATCCTCACTTTTCAGCAGCAAAGCACAGGCACTGGATCCCTGCCTGCGCAGGGACGACGAGCTGAATTTCGAGTTATTCGGTGACTTTCGGATTCATGCGTAGACGTTGCACCCAACGAATTGCGCTGCAGCAACCCAAAAGCCCCATAACCCAACACCCCGTCGCCCCTGCGCAGGCAGGGGCCCAGTGCCTTTCAGCATCACGAGCGCGCGCGGACCCTCACTTTCCCGAAACTAAGCACAGGCGCTAGGTCCCTGCCTTCGCAGGGACGACGAGCGAAGTGCTCGGCTAGGGTTTTGCTTCCCGTTTGCTTTGGCATGCTGATAGGTTGGATATTTACGGCACCGTGACCATTCAATGCAACCCAAACAACCGTGCGTCTATATGCTGGCCAGTCGACGAAACGGTACGCTGTACATCGGCGTTACCTCCAACCTTGCCGAGCGCATCTAGCAGCATCGCAATGATATGGTCGAAGGATTCACGAAACGGCATCAAGTGCATAATCTGGTCTGGTATGAACTCCACGAAACAATGGAATCAGCAATCCTCCGGGAAAAGGCGATCAAGCGCTGGAAGCGCGAATGGAAGATCCGCGAGATCGAGAAAACAAACACCTATTGGCGCGACCTGTTTCCCGATATCGTCTAACTCCATGCCCCATCGCCGCTTCCCTTCGACAGACTCAGGACAGGCTCTGCTTCGCCGAAACAGGAGCCCAGTGCCTTTTGAGCAGCCGAGCAGCTTATCGATGAATTGCGTCGCCAAAGAAAAACAGAGGCGCTGGGTCCCTGCCTTCGCAGGGACGACGGGCGGGCGTTTTCTGTTCTTTCGATCAATTTGCGAGGCGCGGATTTGCAGATCTTTGGGCGAACGATTCGATAAGCGCCAACAAACTTTACTCCCTCACATCCCGTCGCCCCTGCGGAGGCAGGGGCCCAGCGCCTTTGCACAACACAGCAGATCGCTTATGACGAACAAGGCAACTCCATGAGCGCCGAACAACGCAGTCGTAACAATGTGTTTGCCGGCTTGGCGTTGGATCGCTGTTCTGAGCGCAGGTCCGATGCGCAATGGATCGAGCAGGCGATGAAATTCTCGAATGCTCGCTTTCTCGTGCTTGATCCTGAAGGCAAGGCGATTGCAACGGCCGAAACGGGCAATTTGCGCTGGCTTGATCGAGACGAACGCAGAAAATGGCTTGGCGATGTGAAGACAAGCCTGCTCGGGGTTGATGATCAGAAAATTCCGTATTTTCTGCTCCCGGCCGATGCCGATATCAGCGCACAGGTCGCGGAATCCTGCGCCGCCGAAAAGCTCGATCTGCGTCGCGCCGGGCTCGCCTTGCCCGCCTTCGAGGCCGGCTTGTTCGCCTATGCGCGCGGGCTTGCGCATTGGCAATCGCGCTCACAGTGGTGCGGAGCATGCGGGCGTCGATTGACGCTCGAATGGGGCGGACACCGCGCGCGCTGCTCCAATCCCTCGTGTTTGATCGAACACTACCCGCGCACCGATCCGGCGATCATCGTCATCGTTATCTGGCGCGATGCCTGCCTGCTCGGTCGACAGGCTTCGTGGCCGGCCAAGCGATATTCCACCTTGGCCGGATTTGTCGAACCCGGCGAGACATTGGAAGACGCCGTGCGCCGCGAAGTATTCGAGGAAGCCGGCGTGCGAGTCGTTGACAGTGATTACCACTCCTCGCAACCGTGGCCGTTTCCATCCTCGTTGATGCTCGGCTTCACCGCGCGTGCCGACGACCCCACCATCAATATTGTCGGCGACGAGATTGATGAGGCGCGCTGGTTCGAGATCGACGAGTTTGTGCGTGATGTCGAATCCGGTGCGCTCAGCCTGCCGCCGCCGTTATCGGTTTCCTATCGCCTGATCGAACACTGGCTGAAACATGCCGGAAGTCTTGATCTGTCCGAGCTGAAATCACCCGCCACCTGGGCCTGACTGGACGCACGCCCTGCGCGGGCTACAATCCGGTTCACCCTACGTCATTGCCGGATCCCATGGCCAAGACCCTGATCGCGATTCTCGTTGTGCTGTTGAGCACGCATGCATTGCCCGATCTCGCCCGCTTCCGCGGTTTCCCGTGGCTGCCTGGTTGGTTGGCGCCCGATCCATCCGCGCAAGGCAAGAGCAGTCCCGCGCGCACATGGTTGATCTGCGCATTGCTGGTGGTCGCCACGGCGTTGATCCAGGCGGCCCTGCATCGGCACTGGTTCGGTTTATTCGAGCTGGTTTTCATGATTGTCGTGCTCTACCTCAGCTGGGGCCCGCGCGATCTCGACGACGATATTGATTCCGTTCTCAAGGCACCCGACAGTGAGCGCCGCGCAGCCGCCGCTGCACGATTGAACGATGGCATCCGCGAGGATCCGTTGCCGTTCAACGCCGCATCGCTGGTCGAAGCGACGTTTTTCGCGGCCTTGTCGCGGCGCTTCGGCGTGTTGTTCTGGTTTGCGTTGATCGGACCGGTCGGCGCGCTGGGCTATCGACTGGTTCAATTGCTTGCGCGCTCACCCGCTTTTACCGAAGCCGCCGGTGAGCTGCGTCCGACCTTCGAGCGCACCGCGCTGATTCTCGATTGGGCGCCCGCGCATCTGCTCGCCTGGACACTCGCTCTGGTCACCGATTTTGATGCCACCGTGCGCGCGTGGCGCGAGTATCACCATGCGCACGGGCAGGGTTATTTCACCCTAGATCTCGGATTTCTCAGCGTGATTGCGCGCGCGAGTGTCGATGCCGATGTTGCGGCCGGTGATGGCGGCTTCGAAAGTATCGGTGACCCGATCACCGAACTCGCCGACGCGCGCCTGATCCTGCACCGCGTGCTTTACGTCTGGATTGCCGTCATCGCCGTCATCGTGCTCGGAGGCTGGGCGACCTGATTCCCGCGAGCGCGGTTTCTCACCGGCCTGATTTCATATCCCGGCAGTTTGATTGCACAAGAGAAGGTTCGATTCATCCCGGACGCACCGCGCGCCTCATCGGAGGCAGCGCATTCGTCGAATGAATGTTAATGCTTTTGTATTTTATTCAACTGTAACGGATTTAGCCAAATTTCTTGGTTGATCAACGTCGGTACCACGCAATACAGCAACGTGGTAAGCGAGTAGTTGCAGCGGGATCGTCAGTACGGCAGGTGCGATCAGGTCGTTGCCGCAATCGACCTGGATCAGGGCGCCGCGCGAATCGCTACTCGGCATCTCGACCTTGCTGTCGGCGATAACAAACAGCTCACCACCGCGGGCGCGGACTTCTTCAAGGTTCGATTTGAGTTTTTCGAGCAGCTCGTTGTTTGGGGCGACGGCGATCACGGGCATGTTCTCGTCGACGAGGGCCAACGGTCCATGCTTGAGTTCACCGGCCGGATAGGCCTCAGCGTGGATGTAGGAGATTTCCTTGAGTTTGAGTGCGCCTTCGAGGGCCACCGGATAATTGGCGCCCCGGCCGAGGAACAGGGTGTGATCCTTGTGTACGAAGCGCTCGGCCAACTCGGCGATTGCCGGTTCCTTTTCAAGCGCGTCGGCAACATGTCGCGGCAGGCTGCTGAGGTCATTGACGAGTTGGGTATAGCGGCTGTCCTCAAGTCCATTCAAGCGCGCGAGTTCCAGTACCAACAAGGCGAGCGCGCTCAGTTGGGTGGTGAACGCCTTGGTCGAGGCGACGCCGATTTCGGGGCCGGCGCGCGTCATCAGGACCAGATCGGATTCGCGAACCAGGCTGGACTCGGGCACGTTGCAGATTCCAAGCGTTCCGAGATAGCCGCGGCGCTTGGCCTCACGCAATGCCGCCAGCGTGTCGGCGGTTTCTCCGGATTGGGAGATAGCGAGAAACAGGCTATCGGCAGGAACGACGCTTTTGCGATAGCGGTATTCACTGGCAACCTCGACGCTGCAAGGAATCCCGGCCAGCTCTTCGAGCCAGTAACGTGCGACAAGGCCCGCGTGGTAGCTGGTGCCGCAGGCGATGATCTGAACGTGACGCACACGAGTGAGCAGCGCTTCGGAATCGACGCCAAAGATATTTGGCAGGATGCGGTCGCCGGCGATACGGCCTTCCAGCGTGTCGGCGATGGCGCGTGGTTGCTCGAA
>JBBQTY010000280.1:0-4567 GCA_038234445.1 Lysobacterales bacterium | reverse complement strand
GCCGACCAGCAGCATGCGCAGAAGCGACTTGCCGACATCGCGATCGACCTGTTTGTCGGCTGCTGCGTGCTTTCGCGCACGGACATGCTCGTGCGCGAGAATGATGCAGAAGCGCAAAACGCCCTGCGCATCGCCGAGATGTTCACGCGCCAGGCACGTCGACGCATGTCACGCAACGTGCGCGGAATGGAGAGCAATGAGGACAACCTGCTCGAAGCGATCGCAGGCAGTCGCATCAGCGCCGGCTCGTATCCTTGGGACGTCATTTGATCGGCGCATGCAACGACGGCGCTTTACGCGCATGCCAACTCCGATTGATTGGATACGAGTGTGGCCTGGTTTGTTGCGCCGAGCTCGAATTACGGCATTCTTG
Source organism: Lysobacterales bacterium (assembly GCA_038234445.1). Classification (GTDB taxonomy): domain Bacteria; phylum Pseudomonadota; class Gammaproteobacteria; order Xanthomonadales; family Rhodanobacteraceae; genus Dokdonella. The sequence goes on along the minus strand of JBBQTY010000280.1, from coordinate 4,194 downwards.
CCCGCATTGCCTGCCTTTTGACGTTCCACTGTTTTGAATCGGTCGATACAGCGATGAGAGCCGTTGCGCACCAACCTCGGAGAATGTCCATGCCAATACGACTACGCGCAATCGCAATTGCGCTTGCGGCCTTGAGCGGCAGCGCCTGCGGCAGCGATTCGCCGGACGCGCTGGCACGAAAGCTTTCTTCGGCGCTTCATTCCGGAGACCTCGATGCAGCAAATGCCTTGCTCCAGAATCCGCACAACGCCGCAGACCAGCAACTGGCCTATATCAGCCTGGTCGAGAATTGCTCGAATGGGTTTGACTGCAAGGTCAGCCGCGGCGCGGTCACCGCTGACTTCACCAAAAGCATGGCAAGCGATCGCGAAAACGAGGGTCGCGAGTTGCCGATGGCAGCCGAGGGCTTGCTCACCGTCAGCACATCGTACAAAGACGCCAATTCGGAGGCGAATGATACGTTTACACTTCCTTACGCGAAAGTCGATGGAAGCTACAAGATCATTTCGTCTAAATACACCTATGCCAAATTGCACGAATTGCAGGCAAAGTCGGCACAGATCGTGGCCGAGGAACAGCTCGCCGTTGGTATCGACGGCGACCCAAACTGGAAGAGCAAGGCGACGCAACTTGCAGCCGATGGCGGTGACCCCGGAAAGCAGCTGGTCGCACACGTCGCCGCGATCGCAAAGGCATTCAAGGACCACGACTATGCGACTCTGATCGCACTCGGCGGCGTGCGCGCGAAATATCTGTATGCGGAGAAGGACTCAACCGGCGCGGTCGTCCCGGCAAAGAAAAGACAACTCATCCTGCAGGGACAGCAAGTGCAGGAACTGCTCGATGTAAAAGTGCTCGGTGGCTACCAGCAAGGTGACACGGCCGTTGTGATCATCGAAGGTCACAACGGCGCAGGATGGATCGTGCGTGGCCTCTATCAAATGCAGATGACTGATGGAAAGTGGCTAGCGCAGCAGCCGCTGATCAACGAGATACCGGTGACTTGAAGTTCGGCAAGGCACTCGGGCTGCGCCGTTGCATACGAGCAGCCTGGTTTCACCGCTGCGCGGCCGCCGCACCTGCATCACTCGAACCCATTCTGGAAGATCACAAGGTCCGCCGCCCCCTGGAACTCAATCGCGCCGATATCGTTGCCGCTACCGTATGGGCGCGGAAAGCCGCGCAGATCGTTGTCGTTCGCGATCGAAAGATCGGCGGCGTCGAGCAAGACGCTGCCAGGCATCGGAAGTGGGTCGAAGCTCGACAGCGCTGCATTGGCAATGTTCGGCGCGGCGCTGCAGAGGCTGCCCGACGGGCAAACCCCGTTTTTGACGTCCCAGATCAGGTTGCGCGTGAAGGCGGCCGTGATTGCGGGACCGTCGGTATACTGCAGGCAGGTCTGCTGCGGCGTACCGTGCACACCATCCCAGTAGTCAGGGGCCCCGATCAGCGCGTTGTTGCGCACATTGAGATGTGAGCCTGCACCGCCTCCGTTGAGGATCAGACAATCGCCCTCGCCGGTGATCGTGTTGTAGTCAAGATTTGTCGTTGTGTTTGCCGGCATGCCGAGCGAAACCGCGTTGCCGAGTGCTCGGCAGTTGTCGCCTGCTGACATGTTGTATCGGCCCTCGAAGTAGCTGCAGTTGCCAACGACGAGCGAGTTCACGATCGACGTCGCGCCATTCGTCTTGAGCTGATTGCCGGCATTGCCTTCGGAGCGCACGCGGCGAATCGTGATCGAGCCCGTACCGTCCGCATACAGCAAATCGAGTCCGTCGGAGGTGTTGTGCATGAACGTGGAATCCTCGAAAACCCAGCTACCGCCCGTCGTGGCGGTGCCGAAACCGTCCCCGTAGCCCGCTTCTTCCTGTGCCCAGCAACCGAAAATCACGCCGGTTGGATAGCGTTCGCCGCATCCGCTCCAGCTGACCTCGAAGCGGCGAAATGTTTGCGTGCCGTGATTCGAGCTGCCGCTGCCGATATCACCATCCCAACCGGCCCAGCCGTTCGCGCGCAGCTTGACCGATTCAACGAGCCAGTCCGTCAAGCCACCGGCGACGATTCCACGATTGGCCATGCCATGAATGTTGAGATCGTGTAGCCAGACATTGCTCGATGCCGACGCCTTGATCCCAACCGACGACCACGCACCAAAAGGCGGATTTTCGCGCACGCACTGGCTGATCTGGCTCGATCCACCGCCGCAGGCGCCGTTGCTGCAGTGGGATTCGATGCAGTCGCTGTGGTCGGTGATTTCCAGGCAACCGACCTCGACGTTCGAACTGCCGTCGAGTCCGATGATCGGCGTTGCGCGCTCCGTGCCCCACAACTGCGGCGGCGCGGTGCAGCCCTGGTCGAAGCCCTTGCCGAGGATGCGCGTCTTCATTGCCGCGCTTGGGCCGCTCGGGATCGACGGCATGTGGCAATCGTATGCCCAGCTCGACACGCAACTGCCTGATGTCGCACCCGGCGCGCCGAGACCCATCATGTAACTGCCGGGACCGATGATCAGCGTGTCGCCGCCGGAAATACGCGGTGGACCGTCCGGTGGCAATGCGAAGAACGGGTGCTTCCATGCGCACCCCAGTCCACTGCCGTTGCCCGGATACGGCACGTCGGCACTACCGTTGCACTGACTCGCGTCGCCGCCATCGCTGCGCACATAGCGCGTTGCGGCAAAGGTCGAAAACGAAAAAGCGAGCAATGCGAGTGCAAACAACGCGCAGCAAGTGCCGCGGACGCGGGCGGCATTGCCATGGGATAAGGCCATATTCATTTTTCCGAGGACTGCATACCAAGAGGAAGAAGCACGTCAATGATTTGACCGCGCATTTCATGATGGCTGCGCGCTGGAGCATCGGCGCCGCAATCCAGTATGTCTTGATCGTATTACATCGTGCGGATGTCAGCAGGTGTGTGGCCGGATTCACAAGTCGCGATACCGATTGAACCACGCTCTCGGCGCGTGGCTCCGGCCCATCAACAAGGCCACTGGCTCGGAATACAAAACGGGCGCGACGATCAACCGCATGGAAATTTCTGTCGACTCGCCATTCATGCGCCGTATCGCCGCGTGATATCACAGCCCGATAGAATTGCCCGATGAAGACCGAAGACAAGCTCGCCATTCTCGCCGATGCGGCCAAATACGATGCCTCGTGCGCATCGAGCGGTGCGGACAAGCGCAACTCGCTGGGAACCGGCGGCATCGGCAGCACCGAGGGTATGGGCATCTGTCATTCCTACACGCCGGATGGTCGATGCGTTTCGTTGCTGAAAATCCTGCTGACCAATTTCTGCATTTTCGATTGCGTGTATTGCGTCAATCGCGTCTCCAGCAACGTCCGACGTGCGCGTTTCACGCCCGAGGAAGTGGTCACACTGACTTTGGATTTCTACAAGCGCAATTACATCGAAGGACTGTTCCTTTCCAGCGGCATCATCCGTGACAGCGACTACACGATGGAGCAACTCGTCGAAGTCGCACGCTGTCTTCGCGAGGACCACAAATTCGCCGGCTACATCCACCTCAAGACGATCCCCGACGCGACGCCCGAACTGATGGCCGCCGCCGGGCGCTACGCCGATCGACTGAGCATCAATATCGAACTGCCGACCGAAGCGGGCCTGGCCGAATTGGCACCTGAAAAGACCATGCCCGGTATTCGCGCCGCCATGGGCGATATTCGTTGGCGTATCGAGGAAGGCAAGGAAGCGCGCAAGCAGGCCAGGACCATGCGCGCCAAACCGCCCAAGTTTGCGCCGGCCGGACAGAGCACGCAGATGATCGTCGGCGCGGACGATGCCGACGATCGCGCCATTCTTCAAACCACCGACAATCTGTACGGCAACTATCAGTTGCGACGTGTCTACTACTCGGCGTTCAGCCCGATCCCGGATGCATCGGCGCGTTTGCCGCTGCAAGCGCCACCGCTTGCGCGCGAGCATCGCCTCTATCAGGCGGATTGGCTGCTCCGCTTCTATGGTTTTGGCGTCGATGAGATTGCTCCACCCGATGCGGACGGCATGCTCGATCTCGATATCGATCCGAAACTTTCGTGGGCCTTGCGCAATCCCACGCAGTTCCCGGTAGATGTCAACCGCGCACCACGCGAGATGTTGCTGCGTGTGCCAGGCATGGGTACGCGCAACGTTGAGCGCATCCTGAGTTCGCGACGTCTGGGTGGATTGCGC
>JBBQTY010000279.1:0-4584 GCA_038234445.1 Lysobacterales bacterium | reverse complement strand
CGGCGCGCATCGAGATCGTGGCCATCGAGTGCGGCGGCGACGATGTCGGCCGGATCACGCAACGGCAACGTGCGACCATCACGCGGGCCGCCTTCGGTGCCGTGCAGTGCGGCGTGAATATGCGAGAGGCCATCGCCACTCAGCACGCGTTCGGTGGATGGACGTCCAAAGCGCGCCTCGAGCCAGCGCGCGATGCGGTGTTCTTCATCGCCGATCGGCGCAAAGGTGACATGGCCGCCTTCGGTTTCGACGGCTTGCCAGCCCTGCTCCGTCGAACCGATGAGCAGGCCGACGCCGAGTCCGGTGCCGGGACCGATCACGCTGACCGGGCCATTCGCAGATGCCGGGTTTGGGCCGTAAAGATGCACGCGATCTTCAGGCCCCAATGCCGGAATCGCCCAGGCGACGGCGCCGAAATCGTTGAGCATGCGCAGCTCATCGAGGCCGAGGGTTTGCTCAAGCTCGGTGCGACTGAACGACCAGGCGCGATTGGTCAGGCGGATCTCGTCGCGATCAACCGGTGACGCGACCGCAAGTGCGGCGCGGCTTGGCTTGACGCCGACTTCGGCTAGATAGTGTTCCGCTGCGTGCTGCAGACTGGCGAATTTCTCTCCGGCCAATGCGCGCGGTTCGATGATCGTGACCTCCGCCGAGGCGAGATCAGTCAGCGCGAATCGTGCATTGGTGCCGCCGATGTCGGCGATCAGGGCGAGGTCGGCTTGGTTGGAAGTCATTGATTCGATCCACGGTTTGCCGTTGTCACGAGAACCCTGTACCTCCGAGGCAATGCGACTTCGACCCTAAGCCTCAGAGCCCGTCGTCCCTGCGCGGGCAGGGAACCAGCGCCATTGCTTTTCGCATGCATGAAGAAAGTCACTGGGTCCCGGCCTGCGCAGGGACGACGAGAATTTGTTGAATCGATCGTCATGTCTTCAACGTGGAGTTCCACTCAACCCGCGCCGAACAAACTGCACGCGCCTTCTTCGGCGCTACCAACCGCGTTGCGCATGAGGCCGAAGAGTTCGCGGCCCATGCCTTGGTGATTCGGTGCGAGATCGAAGCGTACGGGTACGCGTGCGGCGAAGATCGCCTCATCGAGTTCGACGTCGAGGCGACCGGCCTCGGAATCAATCGCGATGACGTCGCCGTCGTGCAGACGCGCGAGGGCGCCGCCGATGATGGCTTCGGGCACCACATGAATCGCTGCAAGTACTTTGCCCGATGCGCCTGACATGCGTCCATCGGTGAGCAGGGCGACGCGCTGCCCGCGATCCTGCAACACGCCGAGCGCCGGTGTGAGCTTGTGCAACTCGGGCATGCCATTCGCGCGCGGGCCTTGGGCACGGATCACCGCGACGAAATCGCCGGTCAATGTCCCGGCCTTGAATGCATCAAGCATCGCATCCTGTGAATCGAAGATGCGCGCCGGTGCAGTGATCGAACGATGGTCAACAGCAACCGCAGAAACCTTGACTACGGCACGGCCAAGGTTGCCGGACAGGCGGCGCAGGCCGCCTTCGCAATCGAACGGTTCGGCAACCGTGCGCACGACGGCGCTGTCGATCGGTTGCGCGGGCGGTGCGATCCAATGCAGTTTCAGATTATCGAGTTTCGGCTCCTGCATCTGCGCACGCAGATCACCGCCGTGCACGCAATGGATATCCGGATGCAGCAAACCGGCATCGATCAATTCGCGGATCGTGAAGCCAAGTCCGCCTGCCGCTTGATAGTGATTCACGTCGGCGCCGCCATTCGGATAGACACGCGCGAGCAGCGGCGTTGCGCGCGAAAGTGCATCGAGATCATCCCAGTCGATGATCAAGCCGGCGGCACGCGCGATGGCGACCAGATGGATCGCGTGGTTGGTCGAGCCACCGGTTGCGGCGAGGCCGACCATCGCGTTGACAATGGCCTTCTCGTCAAGCGTCTTCGCAAGCGGAATGTAATTGTCGCCGAGTGCCGTGATGCGCAAAGCCTGTTCGGTTGCGGCTACGGTCAGCGCATCGCGCAAGCTCGTGCCAGGATTGACGAAGGCCGCACCGGGCATCATCAAGCCCATCATTTCGAGGAGCATCTGGTTCGAATTGGCCGTGCCGTAGAACGTGCACGTGCCTGGGCCGTGGTAGGACTGCGATTCGGCTTCGAGCAATTCCTCGCGAGTCGCCTTGCCTTCGGCATAGCGTTGCCGAACGGCGGCCTTTTCCTTGTTTGGCAGGCCCGAGGTCATCGGGCCCGCCGGTACGAAAATCACCGGTAGATGGCCAAAGCTCAGTGCACCGATCAAAAGACCCGGCACGATCTTGTCGCAGACGCCGAGCAGGATCGCGGCATCGAACATGTCATGCGACAGCGAAACGGCTGTGGCCAGCGCTATCGCATCGCGCGAAAACAGCGAAAGCTCCATGCCATCGCGCCCTTGGGTCACACCATCGCACATCGCCGGTACGCCACCGGCGACCTGGGCGGCGCCACCGGCGCTGCGTGCGGCGGCGCGGATCAGGGTGGGGTAGTGCTCCATCGGCTGGTGCGCGGAGAGCATGTCGTTGTAGGCGGTGACGATGCCGATATTGCCGCCACGATTGCCGCGCAATAGCGGTTTGTCCTCGCCCGAGGCAGCAAAGGCGTGGGCGAGATTGCCGCAGCTCAATTTTGAGCGTGCGGGATTCTGCGTGTGCGCGGCTTGCATCCGGGAGAGATAGTCATCGCGCGATCCACGACTGCGTTCGGCAATGCGCGAGGTGACACGTTCGACAACAGGATGCAGACTCATCAAGGACTCCAGTGGATCTCGATCGTTCTGCCCGGTGCGCGCAGCAAGGCTGCGACCGGCAAGTTGAGCGGATCGTTTTCGTCGAGGGCGCGCTCAAGCATGGCGCGCTTGTCCGTGCCGGTGATCGCAAGAATGATCTGACGACTGTGCAACAGGCGCGCAAGCGTCAAGCTGATACGCGGATGTGGTCCGGCGCTTGGCATCGGATCGGGCACGATCGCGATGGCGGCATCGGGGGTGGCCGGGTCCAATGCCTCCTGCAAATTTTCCGCGCCGGGAAACAGCGACGCGAAATGCCCGTCTGCGCCCATGCCGAGCAGGCAAAGGTCGAAAGCCTCATCAGCGGTTTCCAGCGCCGTGTTGGCGAAAGTCGCGTTGGCCTTGCCGCGAGGTCGCGGCGGCGCGAGTGCAATCCAGCGCACGCCTTTGACTCCGGTAAATGATTCCTGCAATTGGCGCAGATTACAGTCGGCATTCTCTGCCGCTACCCAACGTTCGTCGGTCGGCAGGATCGTCAGTTTCGACCAGTCGCGACGCTCCGAGGCCAGATGACGCAGCACCGGTGGCGTGGTGCGTCCACCTGCGATCGCGGCGATCGCCATGCCGCGAACCTTCAATGCGCCATCAATGGCGTTCAATGCGCGCTTTGCGACGGCAGCGGCCAAGGCATCGGCGCTGGCATGTTTGGTTTCGGTCCAGGCCATCGTCTTCACTCCCGCCAGCTGTGATTGTGACGCTCGATCATCGCCACTGCGCTGCTTGGCCCCCAGGTGCCTGCAGGGTAAGGCTTGGGCGTGCTGCCGGCGTTGTTCCAGCCATCGAAGATCGCATCAACCCACTGCCAGGCCGCCTCGGTCTCATCGCGACGCACAAACAAGGTGCCGTTGCCCTCGAGTGCGTCGAGATACAAGCGCTCATAGGAAAGGCGGCGGCGATGGTTGGCAAATTGCTCATCGACATCCAGATCGAGCGCGACTTGCGACAAGCGCAAACCGTTGCGATCGAGGCCAGGCGTCTTGTGCATCAAGGTCATCTGGATGCGTTCCTCCGGTTGCAGCAGGATGACCAACGCATTCGGTTCCACGCGTACGCCGCTGGTGGCGAAGATCGAATGCGGCACGGCGCGGAACTGGATATAGATTTCGGTGCAGCGGCGCGGCATGCGCTTGCCGGTGCGCAGGTAGAACGGGACGCCCGACCAGCGCCAGTTGTCGATGTGCGCGCGCAGGGCGACAAAGGTTTCGGTGTTGCTCGCGTGGCCGAGTTCGCTCAGATAACCCGGCACGGCGACGCCATCAACGGCACCGGCGGTGTATTGGCCAGCGACACTTTCGCTGCCGACTTCGTTGCGACCGATCAAGCGCAGCGAGCGCAAGACCTTGAGTTTCTCATTGCGCACCGCGCTCGGATCGAAATGCGCAGGCGGCTCCATCGCGGTCAGGCAGAGCAGTTGCAACAGATGATTCTGCAACATGTCGCGCATCGCACCCGAGGTGTCGTAATAGCCCGCGCGCCCTTCGACGCCGACGGTCTCGGCCACGGTGATTTGTACTTGCTCGATATGCCGCGCATTCCACAGTGGCTCGAACAAGGCGTTGCCGAAGCGCAGCGAGATCAGGTTCTGCACGCCTTCCTTGCCGAGATAGTGATCGACGCGGAAGACGCGATCCTCGTCAAAGATTCGCGCAACGCCGTCGTTGATCGCGATCGACGAGGCGAGATCATGGCCGATCGGCTTTTCGAGCAGTACACGCGTACCGGGTCCGCCGAGGTTTCGCTTGCCGAGCCACTCGCAGATCGGCGCATAGAAGCGC
>JBBQTY010000278.1:0-4589 GCA_038234445.1 Lysobacterales bacterium | reverse complement strand
GTTGACGCTCGACAAAAACCGCGCCTTGCTTGATCCCGCCTGGGGCGGCTTCTATCAGTATTCGACCGATCGCGATTTTGAGCATCCGCATTTCGAGAAACTCGGGCCGCTGCAGGGTTTGTATCTGCGCAGCTATGCGTTGGGTTATGCCGCACTCGATCGTGATCCCGCTTATGCAGCAGTGGAAAAATCCGTGATCGGCTATCTCGATGATTTTCTGCGTAGCCCCGATGGCGCGTTCTACAGCAGCCAGGATGCCGATCTCAAACCGGGCGAGCATTCCGCCGAATACTTTGCCATGGCTGACAATGCGCGCCGTGCGCTTGGCACCCCGCGCGTCGACACGAATATTTACGCCTCGACCAATGGCACGATCATCGAAGGTCTGGCGAGTTGGGCCGAGGTCTCGGGTGATGCGCACGCACTCAACGAAGCGCAGGTCGCTGCGCGTTGGATCATCGCCCACCGCACGCTCAATGGCGGTGGCTTCCGTCACGGCGAAAACGATCCGGCCGGGCCGTATCTTGGCGATACGCTCGCGATGGGGCGGGCGTTCCTTGCGCTCTACCGTGCCGATGCGGATCCGGCATGGCTGACGCGAGCCAATGCTGCCGCGACGTATATCGAAACCACGTTTCGTCGCGATCAAGGCGGCTATATCGCAGCCGTTTCACGCGGCGCAATCAGCGGCGTGCCATCGCTTGAAGAAAACATCGCGCTCGCACGCTGGAGCCATCTGCTCGCCGCCTATTCAGGCGTGAGTGCGCAGACGGCGATGGCCAAGCACGCGATGCGCTGGCTCGGCAGCAAAAACGTTGCCCTGCACAACGCGACCCAGCCCGGCCTTCTGCTGATCGACAACGAACTCGCTCGCCCGCCGCTGCATCTCACGGTCGTCGGAGCGAAGGATGATCCGACATCCCGCGAACTTTTCGTCGCGCTTCAGCAGTTGCCGGAATGGTACAAGCGCATCGACTGGTGGGATCGCGCCAACGGGCCGTTGCCGAATCCCGATGTGCAATATCCGCCGGTGAAGAAACCCGCCGCTTTCGTCTGCACCGATCGGCGCTGCTCGTTGCCGCTCTACGATGCCGAAGCGTTGGCGAGATTCCTTGCCAGCGAGAACGGCGGACGAGAGGGACGAGATTCCAACTACAACAAAGGTACGCGTTTTCCGTAGGAGCGCATTCAGCCGCGAGCCTTTCGCATGGGGTCGCTGGAAAGCTCACCCCTGAAGGGGCTCCTACAAATTTGCTGTACCCCTGTAGGAGCCCGTTCACGGGCGAGCTTTTTGTCTGCTGTTGCAGAAAAGCTCGCCCCTGAAGGGGCTCCTACGAAATTGCCGGTGCTATTCCTTGCGCAGCGCCTCCACAGGATCCAGATTCGATGCATGCCGAGCAGGCAGATAGCTCGCGAGCAATCCGACAGCGAACATCGCGAGCGACATCAGCACAAAGGTCATCGCATCGATGGGTTGAACGCCGAACAGCAAGCTGCCCAGCACGCGCGTGAACATCAACGCAGCGACGATGCCGATGACCACGCCGATACCGACCACCCGCGCACCACGCGCGACAACCATCCTGCGCACCTGCGTTGCGCGCGCACCGAGCGCCATGCGCACGCCAATCTCGCGGGCGCGTTCGTTGACGATGTAGGAGAGCACGCCATACAGGCCGATCGCGCCGAGCAACAGCGACAAGCCGGCGGTGATGCCGAGCGTGAGCACGGTGAACGAGAGTTGAGCCATGGAGTCCTTGGCCAATCCGGACAAGGTGAAAGCGCGATACATTGGCGCTTCCGGCGCGACCTCACGCACCAGTGCGCGCACTTCCGGCGCGATTGTTTCGGCGCGCGCGGTCTTGATCACATAGGCCGGCGATGAAATCGAGCGGCCACCATCAGCGCTCGTATCGGCCAGAGGAAAGTAGACCGCTGGCTGTGGCGTGTCGCGAAATCCATCCTGCATGACATCGTCGACGACACCGACGACGACCTCCTTCGCCGTTTGGCCTTCGCGCTGGATCGTTCGACCAATGGCCTCCTGTCCCGGGAATAATCGCGCGGCAGCGCTGCGGCTGAGGATCACGTTGCCGCGCGCGCTGCCATGATCGTCCGTATTGAACGGGCGACCTTCGAGCATGGCGATCTGCATCGTCTTGAAATAGTCACCCGCTGTGTAGTTGAAATTGAGCAGGGTGCCTTCGCCGCCATCGCTGTTCGATGCCTCGGTACGCACCCGCATCGTTGCAGTGCCCTCGTTCAACGGCACATTCTCGACCAGGCCAACCGATTGCACGCCGGGCAGCGCAGTCAGGCGATCGAGAAAAGCCAAATCGAACTGCGCGTAGTCATTTCCATTCTTGAGAGTCGGCCGATCCGGGGCAAACTGGAAGGTGAAAATATTTTCGGTGTTGTAGCCCGGTGAGGTGTTCCAGAGCGCATAAGCACTACGCATGAGCAAGCCCGAACCGATCAACAGAACCAGCGCCAACGCAGTTTGCGCAATGACGAGCCCGTCGCGTAGCCAGTGACGTTGACGCGTCATGCCACGGCCACCATCACGCAAGCGCGCGAGGTTCGGTTTCGAACCTCGCAAGGCCGGGAGGAAGCCGCAAAGCAGGGCGGCCACGATCGCGATTGCAAGGGTAAACATAACCGTTGGCCCATCGAGGGAGACCAGATCAATCCGGGGGATTCCCGAAGGGACCGCTCGCAGAAAGGCCGGCAGGCTGATCGCCGCAAGCGCGATCGCGACGATTCCAGCCGACAAGGCAATCACAAAAAGCTCAGCGACTTGCGTGCGCATGAGTTCTCCACGAGTCGCGCCGAGCGCGCGACGCATGGCCATCTCCCGATGACGTCCATCGACGCGCACCAGCAGCAGGTTGGCGACGTTCGCGCAGGCGATCAGAAGCACGATCGCCGCCGCCGCGAGCAGGATCCACAACGGGCGCGAGGCGGCGCCGAGTAGTTGATCTTCCAGCGGCCGAACCACCGTCTGCAGTTGCGCAATCGTGCGTGCGTAACTCGGCGAACCAGCAAAACGATCAGGCAATCGTCGGGCCAGCGTATTGAGCTCGCGACTCAGGCCTGCTGCGGTCGCTTTGGGTGCCAGTCGGCCCACCATGTCCCAGCCAAAGTACCCGCCTTTCTCAATATCCTTCGGCTCGATCCTTGAAGGAATCCACAACATCGTGTCGTCGCTCGGAAAGCGGAATTCGGGTGCCATGACACCGATGATCGTTCGATCCTCGCCCGACGCATGAATCGTTCGACCAATCACCGAGGGATCGCGTCCAAACCAGGAATTCCACAATGAATCGCTCAAGACCACGACGAGCGTTTCATCCTCGTTGACCGGCAGCCGCCCGAGCGCTGGTTGCACGCCGAGGGTTGAATACAGCGAGTTGGTCGGGAAGCCCATGCGGATACGTTCGACGCGATCCTTCGTCCGCAACGTCGATGTGCCCGAGTAGTAGAGAGCCACGTCTTCGAGCAATTTCGATTGCTCGTGATATTGCAGATAGAACTCGGGCGCGACACCGAACTCGCCCGGCATCTCGGAGCCCGGCGCAGTCGCGGCGATATAGACCAGTCGATCCGGATCGTTGAACGGCAGCGGTTTCAGCAGAACCGTATTGACCACGCAGAACAAGCCAGCCATCGCGCCGATTGCGAGACCGAGCATGCCGACGATCGTGATCGAGAATCCTGGCGCTCCTTTGAGTCGACGCAAGGCATGAAGGAGTTCGCCGATCCAGAGTCCTGATTGCATTGTTGATCCTTGGTGGGGGCTGTCTTACGGGTCACGGTATTTTCGATGCCAAACGGCGAGAGAATTCCAGTCATTCGTCAAGCATAGATGTGCGAAAAGGGCGATCGGTGTCTCGATCCGTTGTGATCGTGATTCATTCACTCGGTTGCCAGCCCATCGGCGAGGACGTGAGCCATCACCATGCCATGAAATAGGTGGAGTGGAATCGCGCTCTGCGTTGGTTTTCATTTGATCGTGTATTCGCTTTATGGTAGCTGCTGTGGAGCAGTGAACAACGCGCACGTTGCCCGACCTCGTGATGAAAATCTGCAATCCAGACACCGGGCGATCGCATGAAATACGCCCATCCCTTAGGGATTTTCGGATATCGACAGTCGCAGCGATCCACCATCCGGCCGAGCAATGTCCGACAGACACGTCTGCAAACCCGATAGAATGCGCGCTGGAGTCGGCCAGGCAGTCGCGACGTGTTTCGACACGGCGAGGAAAGTCCGGGCTCCGCAGGGCAAGGTGCCAGGTAACGCCTGGGCGACGTGAGTCGACGGAAAGTGCAACAGAAAACAAACCGCCGAACGGCATCGCAAGATGTGCGTGGTAAGGGTGAAACGGTGTGGTAAGAGCACACCGCGTGCGGGGCTAACGCCGCATGGCACGGCAAACCCCACCTGGAGCAAGACCAAATAGGGGAGCTATGGCGCGGCCCGCGTCGCTCCCGGGTTGGTTGCTTGAATCCTGCGGCGACGCAGGATCCAGAGGAATGGCTGCCCACGACAAAACCCGGCTTATCGGCCGACTCCTTCTTTTTTCGCAA
>JBBQTY010000277.1:0-4607 GCA_038234445.1 Lysobacterales bacterium | reverse complement strand
CGCTTCGCCGCGCAACCGCTGACCGAGGCGTCGATCCGCACCAGCATGACCATGCTGCTCAACATGATCGAACTGCTGCCCGAAGCCGAGGCCGAGGCGCGCCAGGCGCTCGTCTTGTATGAACGCGAAGAAGGCGCCGCCAGCCTCGATGCGCTGAAGGCGCGCACGTTGTTGGCGCGACTGCTGACGCGCACCTCGAAGTTCGACGAGTCGCTGAAGGAATTGCACACCCTTGATCGTCTGACCGCCGATACGAAGGATCCATACACGCGCTATCTCGTCGCTTCGGCTTGGGGCGTCTACGACATGAATCGCGGCGACTACGCCAAGGCGCTGCCGTTGTATCGCATCGCGATCCCGCTGCTGCGGCAAACCGAACCGGACAATATCGCCTTGCGTGATTCGATGCGCATGGATCTGATTGGTGCCTTGACCCAGACCGGGCAGACGCGCGAAGCACGCGAGGAAGGCGAGAGCCTGATCGCAGAAATCATCGCGCGCGGCGACGACAACGGCCTCGTGCTCGCGTTCGCCAAGGCCGCCATCGCGCGCACTTACACACTCGAAGGCGATCTGCCGAAGGCCGAGACGCAATTGCTCGATGCCCAGAAGACAATCGTGAAATTGCTCGGCGCTGAGCACACGCGCAACCTGATGGTGTTGAGTGACTTGTTTGACATTGCCGTGCGTCGTGCAGACTGGCCGAGGGCGCTCGATTACGCGCAGCGCGTTTACGAGGGATTCCGCAAGAAATTCGGCGATGACCACAACTTCAGCAATATCACCCTCGTCAACTGGGGTCAGGTTTTGTATGAGAACGGCCAGGCTGACGAGGCGCTGACGAGGCTGCGCAGCGCACACACCAAACTGGTCTCGCAGCTCACGGCAAAGAATCCGCAGAGCCAGATTGCAGCATTCTGGCTTTGTGCAACCGAGCTGGAGCTCGGCCATCTCGACGAGGCAGCCCGCTTGCTTGAATCACTCGATGCACCAGCCCTTGAGGCCGCAGGGTCGGATGGGCTCTGGGCATTCCGGCTCGATGCCTTGCGCGGTCAGTTACTGGCCCTGCGCGGACAAGAACAGGTTGCGGCTCCGTTGCTGCAATCGGCTATCACGGGTCTGGAGAAAAGCGCCGCGAACACAAGCCGCGTCTATACCGGCGCCAAGCAGGCTGCGGCGAAAATCATGGTCGTCCCCAAGCCGGACTGATCGTTTCCGCGCAACAACTGTAAGCGGCAGCGTACAGGGCGCTTTTCGTCATCCTAATTTCGGCGGAGACGCACCCTTGCGCGATTGGACGCCGTGGGTTTCTCCCTGCGTAGTGGCGAGGGACATCCCGTCTTGATTGTGCCATTCGATGATTAGCCGCACTGCCAGAAACCGCGGCATCTAAAGAATCGATACGCCGTTGCTTTTTCAGGCGTAGGCTGATGGGCGTCGCATAATCATGCACTGCCCGGTGATCGGTGGCTGCGCCATGATATGCGCTCGGTGTGCGATGCCAAACCGGCTCATCCGTCAACAGGAGAATTTTTGTGGCAATGAACGTTCAGCAGGAAAGTGTATTGATCGCCATGCGGTCATGGACGCTTGGAGTCAGCGAGCTCGCCGCCGAAATGGCGCGGCAAGCGGGCGAGGAAGTGACTCGACCTCTTTCGGATGTACAGATTCGTCGCGCGTTGGAAGCGCACCGGAAGGAATACTCAGTCTGCTTGAAATGGCTGCTCGATGAGTGGGACCGGGACGAACGGGAGAATCGGGCGCAGTTCGATTCTCAGCCAGCTTCCTGACCGTTCGCTAGCCCGAACGATTCATGAAATACACGCTCCATCGCTTGACCCTTGAATCCACACGCTTTTCGCTCATTCGGTGATAACGCCGGCTACCGCCACCATCGCGAAAAGCCTTCTGAATCCAATGTCCTGCGCGATCATCACGCGTATTCATGACTAGTCTGGGCTAGACGTTCGCGCGCGCAGGGGAATGTCTGATCAACGTCAGTCATTCCCTTTTTCATGAAAGCGTCATTTCGTTGGCGCGCAACGCGGCCAGCCATTCTTCATTGGTGGGTTCGACCGCGACCACGGTGGCACTGTCGGCAGCCGAGATCACGGGCGCATGAGCGGCGTTGGCGGCGCTGTCGAGGCGGATGCCGAACAAGCCGAGTGCGGCGCAGATACGTTCGCGGATGACCGCGTTGTGTTCGCCGATACCGGCGGTGAAGACCACGAGATCGAGGCCGCCGAGTACGGCGCCGAGTGCTCCAATCTCGCGCACGATGCGATGGACGTAGAGCTCCAGGGCCAATTTCGCGCGCGGATTGTGCCCTTCGGTGGCGAGCAGCACGCGCGGATCCGAGGATTCGCCCGAGACACCGAGCAATCCCGACTCCTTGTACAGCAGTTGGCCCAGTCGCTCCGATGTGAACCGGCCCGTTTCGAGCAGCGAGAGGACGACGCCCGGATCGAGTGACCCGCAACGCGTGCCCATCATGAGGCCGTCGAGGGCCGAGAAGCCCATGGTCGTGGCAACGCTGCACAGATCGCGCATCGCGCACAGGCTGGCGCCGCTACCGATATGCGCGACAAGGGTGCGACCTCGAGCCAGATCGCCGTGACGCCGCGGTAGTGCAATCGACTGATACTCGTAGGAGAGCCCATGAAATCCGTAACGGCGAATGCCACGCTCCCAGGCGTCATAGGGCAGCGGCAGCAATTTTTCGACCATCGGCATATCGTGGTGGAAGCCGGTGTCGAAGCAGGCGATCTGCGGCACATCGGGATGCGAGCTGAAAAAGGATTCAATGCCTTCCAGCGTTGAGGGCTGGTGCAGCGGCGCCAGCGGAATCAGCCGACGCAATTCCATAAGCACCTCCGGAGTGACCCGGGTGGGTGCGAAATAGCGGCTGCCACCGTGGACGACTCGATGGGCAATCGCGCGTAGCGAACTGGCCGATGTGTGTTCGACGATGCGCTTGCGCACCTCATCGAGCGCGGCACGAAACGGTCGCTCGGCGTCTAGTACAAGAGGCTTGGCTTGATCGCCGCTGTTGTCTGACCAGGTCGGCGAACTGGCGCCGATGCCATCGATCTTGCCGCGCCAGCGCGCCTCAAGTCCGGGCTCACCGCGGTCGACGTCGTAGAGGGCAAACTTGAGACTCGAAGAGCCGGCATTGAGAACAAGAATGCAGTTGTGGATTTTAGTCATGGCGGCGAGGTTTGATAGTGGCGAGCGACGAGCAGGGCGACCGCACAAGAAGCGATGCGGGTCTCGGCGGAGTCGGCACGGCTGGTGAGGATGATCGGCACACGCGCGCCGAGGACGATGCCGGCGCTGGCTGCGCCGCCGAGGAATTCGAGTTGTTTGGCGAGCAAGTTGCCGCTTTCCAGATCGGGCACAACGAGCACGTCGGCGCAGCCGGCAACTGGCGAAACGATGCCCTTGATGCGTGCGGCGGCGATCGAGATCGCATTGTCCATGGCCAGCGGGCCATCGAGGATGCCGCCGCTGATCTGGCCGCGATCAGCCATCTTGCACAGCGCGGCTGCATCGAGCGTCGCTGGCATGTGCACGTTGACCGTTTCGACTGCGGCGAGGATCGCCACGCGTGGTTGCGCGACGCCGATGATGTGGGCCAGATCGATCGCGTTGCGCACGATGTCCGCCTTGGCGGTGAGATCCGGCGCGATGTTGATCGCCGCGTCGGTGATGATGAAAGGCCGTGGATACGCCGGCGTTTGCATCAGGTAGCAGTGCGAAACGCGGCGTGCTGTGCGCAATCCGGCATCGGCGGCAAGGATCGCACTCATGAATTCGTCGGTGTGCAGACTCCCTTTCATCAGCGCGTCGACATGGCCGCTCCTGGCCAACCCCGCCGCACAGTCGGCGGCAGCGTGGCTGTGCGGGACGTCGACGATTTCAATGTCGGCAAGGTCGAGTCCTGCTTTCGTTGCAATCGCCTCAAGCTTGGCTTTGGGTGCAACCAGGACCGGCACAATCAAACCGGCATCGCGCGCTTCGAGCGTCGCTGCCAGCGAGGTTTCATCACACGGATGCACGACCGCACAACGGATCGCGGGCAATTCACGGACTGCATCGAGCAAGCGACGCACGCCATCGCCGTTGCCGAGGCGCACCTCGGGCAAGGTCGCACGCGGACGCACGATGCGTTCGTCCGGTGCGATGACGGTCGCTTCGCCTTCGATGACGATCACGCCATCCTGATTCGTGCAGGTGCAGGCGAGTGTGAGTTCGTGGTTGCCTGGATTGCGCTGGGTAACTTCAACAGCAACGGTCAGGGTATCGCCGATGCGCACCGGGGCGAGAAAACGCAGGGTCTGGCCGAGGGCGACCGTGCCGGGACCGGGCAGACGCGTGCCGAGCAGACCCGAGACCAGCGTGGCTCCCCACATGCCATGGGCAATGACGCCGTGGAAGCGCGAGGCATCTGCGAACGAAGGATCGACTTGCTGCGGATTTTCGTCGCCCGAGATCACCGCGAAAAGCTGGATATCGCTGGCACTCAACGTGCGCTCGATGCTGACCCGATCGCCGATCGCAATCTCATCAAAGATTCGATTGCGCACAAAGCGCAAGTCGTCATACGC
>JBBQTY010000276.1:0-4662 GCA_038234445.1 Lysobacterales bacterium | reverse complement strand
CATGCGCGTACTGGTCACCGGCGCTGCCGGCTTCATCGGCTCAGCCTTGAGCGCGCGATTACTCGCGCGCGGCGATGAAGTATTTGGCTATGACAATCTCAACGCCTATTACGATCCTTCGCTCAAGGAAGCGCGCCTCGCGCGCCTGACGCCACAATCCGGTTTCCAGTTTGCGCGCGCAAACCTTGAAGATCGCCAGGCGCTTGAGAAAGCATTCGCGGATTTCAGGCCACAGCGTGTCGTCAACCTCGCCGCACAAGCCGGCGTGCGATATTCGCTGGAAAATCCGCAGGCCTATATCGACAGCAATATCGTCGGCTTCACCAACATCCTCGAAGCCTGTCGCCATGGCGGCGTAGAGCATCTGGTCTACGCGTCATCGAGCTCGGTCTACGGCGCCAATCGCAAGCTGCCGTTCTCGGTGCAGGATTCGGTCGATCATCCGGTCAGCCTGTATGCGGCAACCAAGAAAGCCAATGAGCTCATGGCGCATACCTACAGTCATCTGTTTCAGTTGCCGACGACGGGATTGCGTTTCTTTACAGTCTACGGCCCCTGGGGCCGGCCCGACATGGCCCTGTTCCTGTTCACGCGAAAGATCCTCGCCGGCGAACCGATCGATGTGTTCAACCATGGCAAGCACACACGCGATTTCACCTATGTCGATGACATCGTCGAAGGCGTCATGCGCACGCTGGATCATGTTCCCGGCCCCGATCCCGGCTACGATCCGTTGCAGCCAACGCCGGCCTCATCATCAGCGCCCTATCGCGTCTACAACATCGGCAACAACCATCCAGTCGAGTTGTCGCGCTATATCGAGGTGATCGAAGCGTGTGTCGGACGCAAGGCCGAGAAAAACCTGTTGCCGCTGCAGCCCGGTGATGTGCCCGACACCTATGCCGACGTTACCGAACTGACTCGCGACACAGGCTATGCTCCAGCCACGACGGTCGAACAAGGTGTCGCGAAATTTGTCACGTGGTACCGTGATTTTTATCAGGTTTAATCTATTGAAAAAGTGTCATGTCAGGTTCAATGCTGTCAGCGCGTGCTGGCTTGGACGGGAATCAGTGAAAGTAGATGCCAGATGACCGAGAACTCACCAGCGATGATCTGGGCACGCAACGCCGACGGTGAATTCATCGTCGCGGGCCAACCGCTTTCAAACGTGGTTGCGGCCGTCGGTTCAACTCCCTGCTATCTCTACGATCGAGCTCGCATCCGTCAACGTGCAAATGAGCTGCGCGCCCAATTTCCGCCCGCGGTGCAGTTGCAGTACGCGGTCAAGGCCAATCCGATGCCGGCCGTGGTCTGCCAGATGGCCGGACTGGTGGATGGCCTTGATGTCGCTTCGGCCGGCGAACTGCGTATCGCGCTCGACAGCGGCATGGATCCCGCGAAGATCAGTTTTGCCGGGCCAGGCAAGTCGGATGCAGAACTTCAACAGGCGCATGCGGCAAGCATCTTGATCAACCTCGAATCGTTTCGTGAAGTCGACGTGCTGAGTCGCGCCAGCGAACGCAATGGCACGGCCGCGCGTGTTGCCTTGCGCGTCAATCTACCGTTCGAGCTCAAGGCTTCCGGCATGAAGATGAGCGGTGGTGCGCGCCCGTTCGGCATCGACGCAGAAGACGTTCCGAAGATGCTTGATCAGATTCAGGAACGTGGCCTCGCCTTCGAAGGTTTTCATCTTTACGCGGGTTCGCAGAACCTCAATGCCGATGCCATTATCGAGGCACAGACGCGCTCCTATGAACTCGCATTGAGCTGGCTCGACGGTTGCCCCACAGAACCGGCATCACTCAATCTCGGTGGCGGATTCGGCATCCCGTACACGATTCGCGACAGCGCTCTCGATATTCGCGCGGTCGTCGATAACCTCGCGATACTCGATGCGCGCATGCGCACCGAGATGCCCTCCGCGCATCTCGCCATCGAACTTGGTCGCTATCTGGTCGGTGAGGCCGGCATCTATGTCAGCCGCGTCATTGATCGCAAGATTTCCCATGGCCAGGTATTTCTGGTCGTCGATGGCGGCATGCATCATCACCTCGCTGCCTCGGGCAATCTCGGCCAGGTCATGCGCCGAAATTATCCGGTCGCGGTCAATCGGCTCACTTCGAAAAAAGAGATCGCCAGCGTCACCGGGCCATTGTGTACGCCCCTCGATTTGCTCGCCGATCGAGCCGAACTCGATGTGGCTGAGCCGGGTGATCTGATTGTCGTGTTTCAATCCGGCGCGTATGGTCGCAGCGCGAGCCCTCGAGGTTTTCTCAGCCATCCGGATGTAATTGAGGCACTGGTCTGACCCGTCGACCATCTTGCCTTGAGTAAATCCTGACCCACTGCCAACTGCCGTAGGGCGGAACTACCGCCGTCGATTCCGCGTTTCGCGCGAGTATAAAACCTCAATGCTCGCAGAATCCGAGAGGCGAAATCCGCTGCGCTCGTTCCGCCTTACGCGATCCAAAGGCACTAGGCCCCTGCCTGCGCAGGGGCGACGAAAGGTGGGGTTGATGAACTTCCCAATGACTGCCTGCCAGAGCATGTGCTGGATTTCACAGCTCGTTTCAAAGATCCAATTTACCGCTCGTCGCCCCTGCGCAGGCGGGGGCCCAGTGCCTTTGCTCGTGATCCTCATCTCTTCGCAGCATCAACCTCGGCTTGCAGCACAGAACGCTGGATCTTTCCGGTCGCAGTCTTCGGCAATGAATCGCGAAATTCGATCATTCGCGGCACCATGAAATCCTCCAGTCGTGCGACGCAGTGCGCGATAACGTCACGTTCGCTCAGCTTGGCTTCCTCGGACACCACAATGATCGCCTTGAGCGCACGCCCCAGTATTTCGTCAGGCACACCGACTACCGCTGCTTCGGTGATTCCCGGCATCGCATACAACACGTTTTCGATTTCCTTCGGGCTGACCTTTTCGCCGCGCGACTTGATAATGTCGTCCTTGCGCCCGACAAACGTGCAATAGCCCTCCTCGTCCATGCGAAACAGATCGCCGGTATGCAGCACGCGCTCCCATGCATACGGGCCCGGTCGCAGCGCTTTCGCGGTGGCTTCTTCATTCCGCCAGTAGCCCTGCATGACATGACCGCCACGAACCACCAGCTCGCCAATGACGTTCGGCGCAACCTTGTTACCCGCCTCGTCGGCCACCCAGACCTCGGTGCCCGGAATCGCGATGCCGACACTGTCTGGGCGCTGCGCCAATTGTTCCGGAGGCAGCCACGTGCATCGCTTTGATTCTGTCATCCCGTACATTGAAAAAATGCGTGCGTCTGGAAAAAGAGACTGCAGTTTGGCGATATGTGCGGGCGGCAACGCAGCTGCCGTGTTCGTTACCGTGCGCACGCTGAAGGCCCAGACCGGATCGAAATTGCGCAGCTGCAAGATCAACGCAGCCATCGTCGGCACCAGCGGAAAAATGGTGACGCGCTGGCTGGCCAGCAGCGGCAACACCTTCTGCGGAAACGCGAAGGATTTTTCGAGGATCAGCGTTGCCCCGACCATCACACTCATCAGCAACTGGTAGAGACCATAGTCGAACGACAGCGGCAAGACACTGAGCACGATGTCATCGCCGCGCATCTGCAGATAACTCGTCACCGAAGTCGCCGCGAAGACGATGTTCCGGTGCGTCATCATCACGCCCTTCGGCTGGCCGGTTGAACCCGAGGTGTAGACGAGCATGGCCAGATCGATGTCGATACCGGGCGCTGCTTTCGGCACCTGTCGCGATCCGGCAGCCATGAAATCGGTCCAGCCCAAGTAATCAGAGCGGGTCCCGCCATCGACAACAATGATCCGACGCAGGCTCGGCACCTGAGCTGCAGCGGCGAGCGCGACCGTGATCAAACTCGCCTGAGTAAGCAGAACAGCCGCTTCGCAATCGTTCAACACCCAGGCCAGCTTGTCGGCCTTGGTCGATGGATTGAGCACGCTGAACACACCGCCTGCGCGAAGCGTCCCGAAAACCCCGATTGCGGTTTCGATCCGGTTGTCGATGAAAAGAACACAGCGCTCACCGCGTTGAAACTGCGAGTCGCCAAGCGCCGAGGCGAATCGATCCGCTTCGGCGTCGAACTCCGCGTAATCCAGTTGACGTGCGCCATTGACGATGGCGGCGCGATGCGGATCGCGCTGAGCGGTTCGAGCCAGCAGTTCCTCGAAGCGAATCATTCGTTGGTAGTTGACACGCCCAACTTGCCTGAGACATAGCGCGTCAACGGTCCGATGCCGTCGAAGTTCTCGGGAAGCACCTCGTCATCATCGACGAACAGGTCGAATTCTTTTTCCAGCCAGGTCGCCAGCGTCATCACGCCAATTGAATCGAGAATTCCGGCATCGAACAGACTGTCCTCGACACCGAGCGTCTCGTGCTCGGGCGACGGAAAGGTTTCACGAACATATCCGCGGATTCTGGTTTCAATCGACTGCATTTGCCACTCGTATGCTTATGTTCGGTAAGGGCGGGCGAAGCGCGTTCAGCTGCGCCGCACAGGCGCCGCAGTGTGCCAGAACGCGCCAATCGAGGCATCCCACGGGCGAACCAAGGCAAGACGCTGGCGGAAGCGGGCGCAAACACAGGCAATTCATGGCCAGCCCTGCCGATGCTGACAGCAACCGACTATCATCGTCATCCCGATTTCC
>JBBQTY010000275.1:0-4735 GCA_038234445.1 Lysobacterales bacterium | reverse complement strand
ACCACGACTACTGATTGCGAGCAGTTCGCTGATCTCACTCAGGCTGAAGCCAAGATGCTGGGCGCGACGAATGAAGTTCAGGCGATCGAGTTCGCCTTTGCCGTATTTCCGATAGCCCGATGCCGAGCGTGCTGCGGGTTTGAGCAGGCCACTGCGCTCGTAGTAGCGAACCGTGTCTATAGCGACACCGGCGGCGCTGGCGAGTTGGCCGATTGCAAAGCTGGTCATTGCCGTCTCCGATCTTGAGGAATTCGTCTTTGACGAACCCGGAAAGCTGCGAGCTCTTCGTAGGAGCCCGTTTACGGGCGAGTCCTTTGGCGAGCATTTCGAAAAGCTCGCCCGTGAACGGGCTCCTACAGAATCGAAACCGAACCGCCTCAGATGCGAGGTGCCGGTTTCAAATCCAGGACGGCAGCATGCACCTTGGACCGTGGTCCAGAGTCAAGAGTTTTCTTCAGCTTATTCAGCTTGCGGTCAGTTTGATCGACGCGCGACGATCAGTCGTTGATCGGGAACACCTCGGCATCAGCACCCGGATCGCCAACAACATCGACGCCCTTGGGCGGCGTGAAAGCAAACGTATCGGCTGGCAATTTCGGATCGCGCTGCCAGTTCGTGAACTGGATTTCGGTCGTATTGCCGAGCGAATCCTCGAAGCGCATGCGGACCAGATTGGCCTTGTCGAATCCAAGCTCGGCGAAAGCGAACTCGGGCTCCTTGGCCTTCGAGACCAGCTTCAACCAGTGCATGCCGTCACGTTCACCGGATTCGGTCGCGCTGAATTCGTGATCGAGCTGAGTCAAATCGGTGAGCACTGAAAGCGGACTGTGCGCCTCTTCGGCACCCTGGCTGCGTACGCTAACCTGTTCGAGATCCGTATCGTAAATCCATACACGATTGCCATCGGCGACAATCAGTTGTTCGTAGGGCGTGGTCGTCTGCCAGCGAAACTGGCGCGGAGCCTTGAGTGCGAGCGTGCCGGATGACGATTCGCCACGACTGCCCTTGGCACCGACGATCGATTGCTCGAAATGGGCACTGATCGTCGAAAGACCTTTCGAGAAGGCTTCAAGACGTGATCGCGCCGTATCCGCGGCATGCACGGAAGTAGAAATAGCGAAGATCAACAAAAGCATAGCGCGCAACATCGGTCGGTATTCCTCGATTCTCAGTGAAAGGCTAGCGTTGGCCGGGCCAAGGCTGCGAGCGCGCAGGATCCCACGAATGGGCTGAAGCCTGGCTTGCCGGTTTCGATCAGTCGCGCGGTGGCGGCGGCGCAAGGACCGACCGGCTGCCGTTGTGCTCCGGACCGCTGACCACGCCATCGCGTTCCATCTGCTCGATCAGACGCGCGGCGCGGTTGTAGCCGATGCGCAAATGACGCTGGACACCCGAGATTGACGCACGTCGGGTTTCGGTAACGATCGCTACGGCCTTGTCGTAGAGCACAGCGTCCTCGCCGCCCTCGGCATCGGCGGCATCCTGTGGCAAACCGGTCTCGCCGATGATTTTGCCATCGGACATGGTCTGTGTTTCCTCAAGCACACCGTCGATGTAGTCGGGTTTGCCTTGGGCACGCAGCCACTCGACCACTTTGTGCACCTCGTGATCATCAACAAACGCGCCGTGAACACGTTCGGGCGTGGCCGTACCGGGCGGCAGATAAAGCATGTCGCCGTGGCCGAGCAGGGTCTCGGCACCGGATTGATCGAGGATCGTGCGCGAATCGATCTTGCTCGATACCTGAAACGCGATGCGGGTTGGAATATTCGCCTTGATCAAACCCGTGATGACATCGACCGACGGCCTTTGAGTGGCAAGGATCAGATGAACACCGGCGGCACGCGCCTTCTGCGCCAATCGCGCAATCAACTCTTCAACCTTCTTGCCGACAATCATCATCATGTCGGCGAACTCGTCGATGATGACGACGATATACGGCAGCGGCGTCAGAGGTTCGGCCTTGATCATCGGCTGTGAGGCGTCGGGGCGGAACAACGGATCGAGCAGGGGCTGACCCTTGGCCTCTTCTTCCTTGACCTTCTTGTTGAAGCCCGCGAGGTTGCGCACGCCAACCGCGGCCATGAGCTTGTAGCGGCGCTCCATTTCGGCGACGCACCAGCGCAAGGCATTCGCGGCTTCCTTCATGTCGGTGACGACCGGCGCGAGCAGATGCGGAATGCCCTCGTAAACCGAGAGTTCGAGCATCTTCGGATCAATCATGATCATGCGCACGTCGGTCGCATTGGCCTTGTACAGCAGACTCAATACCATCGCGTTGAGCGCGACGGATTTACCCGAACCCGTGGTGCCGGCGACAAGCAGATGCGGCATCTTGGCCAGATCGACGACGACCGGCGCGCCGCCAATGTCCTTGCCCAACGCCAGCGCTAGTGGGGATTTTAGTTGGTCGTATTTGTCCGAGCGCAGGATTTCCGAGAGATAGACGATCTCGCGATTGATGTTCGGGATTTCGAGGCCGATCACTGATTTGCCCGGAATCACATCGACCACGCGCACGCTCATCACCGAAAGGCCGCGCGCGATGTCCTTGTCGAGACTCGAGATCTGACTGCCCTTGATACCGGGTGCTGGCTGCATCTCGAAGCGCGTGATGACCGGCCCCGGATGCGCGCTGACCACTTGCGCATCGATGCGGAAATCCTTGAGCTTGAATTCGACCTGACGCGACAGCGCGTCGAGGGTTTCCTGGGAATAGCCGGAAGGCTGTTGCTTCGGTTCGTCCAGCAGAGCCAGCGGCGGCACGCCGCCTTCGCTTGATGAGCCGACGAAGAGTGGGATCTGCGTCTCGCGCTTGGCGCGCTCGCTCTTGCCGATTGGCGCAAGCGTCGGTTCGATCTTAAGTGGCTCGCGCTTGGACTGCCTGGCCGTATCGACCTTGCGCACGACCTCCCTCTCAACACGCGCCTGCCGCGCTGCACTCCAGTCTTCGGCGCGCCGCGATCGATCGCGGGCCCAGCCGAACAACGTGATCAGGCTTCGCCCGATCCAGTCCATCAGCTTGAACCACGACAAGCCGGTCGTCAGCGTGACGGCGATCAAGAACAAGGCGAGCAGGAACAGTGTTGCGCCGAGCAGGCCGAAACCATTTTGCAATGAATTTCCAATTAGGTTGCCGAGTACGCCGCCCGCATGCGCCGGCAGCTGGCTCGGTCCCTGGAAATGCAACCGGGCGAGGCCACAGCCAGAGATGAAGAACGCCAAACCTCCCACAAGACGGAGTGCAGGTTCGACCGACGAGCTTTCAGCTCGCTCATTGCCGCGCAGTACCAGTGTCCCGGCAAACAGCAGCAACGCCGGAAATGCGTATGCCAGCGCTCCGAAGAAATAGAAAAGGAAATCCGAGAGATTCGCGCCAATCTTGCCGCCGAAATTAGCGGCCAACTCCTGCCCTCCCGCATGGGACCAGCCCACATCGTTGGGATCGTATGTCCACAGACAGGCAAACAGATAAATCGCAATCGGCAGCAATACGATGAAGCCCACCTCGCGCAAGCGGCGTTGCAGCTTGTCGTTGAGCAGGGTGGGTTTCTGGGTTTTGGTTTCTCGCGCCACGCGCAGAAGTTACCTTAAATTAGCGCGGCAAGCGATTGTTTTTATTCAAACCAAGCCTTCCAGTGCAGGATGCACCACCTTGCCCGCATCGACGTTGATACCGCCCTTGAGCGGAGCGTAGTCACGCCAAGCCGGGCCACTGGCCAGGCGTTGCACATACGGCAGGATCGCCGCAGAAATTGCCTGCGAGGAAGTCTGCGGAACCGCTCCGGGCATATTGGTCACGGCGAAGTGGGTAACCCCGTCGACGACATAGGTCGGATCCTTCCAGGTGGTCGGCTTCGAGGTCTCGAAACAACCGCCCTGATCGATCGAGATGTCGGCGAGCACACTGCCGGGCTCCATGTCCTTGACCATCGCGGCAGTGACTACGCGCGGCGCGCGCGCACTTGGCACGAGCACGGCTCCGACAACGAGATCGGCGTTGCGCAGCTCGCGGGCGACATATTCTTCATAGGGATAAAGCGCCGTCACATTGGATCCGAGTGCCATCATCTGGGCCAGGCGATCCGGTCGCTTGTCGAAAACGACGACGTTGGAACCGCCAGCCGCAGCCAGTGCGGCGGAATTGCCACCGGCTGCACCCGCACCAAGCACGACGACTTTGCCGCGCTCGGTTCCCGGCAGACCACCGAGCAACTTGCCCTTGCCGCCCGACGGTTGATGCAAAAGATGCGTACCGACCTGCACCGCAATCCGGCCGGCGATGATCGACATCGGCGCAAGCAGCGGCAGCGAGCCATCCATTTCCTCAACCGATTCGAATGCGATCCCGGTCAATCCAATATCCAGCAAGCTCTTGGTCAACGCCGGTTCGGCGGCGAGATGCAGATAGCAGAACAGCAGATGATCCTTGCGCAGACGTGACAGGTCGCCTGCAATCGGCTCCTTGACCTTGACGATCATTTCGCCGATTTCGTAGAGCTTGTCGGCATCGGCGACAATCGTGACGCCATTGCGCACGAAATCATCGTCGCTGAAGCCGCTCTTGGTGCCGGCGCCAGACTGGATAAACACTTCGTGACCGCGACGCACCAGATCCGCGCATGCCGCGGGGACGAGGGCGACACGCCCTTCAAGGGTCTTGGTCTCGGACGGAATACCGATGCGCATCAGAATCTCCAGATTGATCAGGGAATGCAGCGGCCGAAACCGATGC
>JBBQTY010000274.1:0-4831 GCA_038234445.1 Lysobacterales bacterium | reverse complement strand
CGATCTGCTGCTACCGCGATAGCGGTTTAGTTCAACTACTATTCGATCCCACATCGGGATCTAATCCATCAGCCTAACATAACTGATTACGCAAAAGATGTAAGACAAATCATAAAGAAATCAAAGCTCTTTGGGCATCGTACGGTCTAATCCATCGGTCTAATCTTGGGATAAATGCCGGACTAGGCGGCATCAATGAAATCAGCGAATTCCATAAGCATCCTTCCAAGCCGCGGCAACCTCGCCAAATCGCCCGATTCGCGCACCCATGCCCGTCACGCAGCCAAAACGGAACCCGACAAACTCACGTCTTCTTTAGCTGCGACGCGACTCCACGAAGAATCTCGACAAGCTTTTCCCTCCCATCATCCACCAACCGAACAACCCCATCCCCCTGCTCAACGCCATCCACCCGCACACTCCTAACCGCCCCCGCCTCCAAACTCTGCTTCACCTCAATCCGATAAACCGTCTCCCCGAACCGATACCGCAACGTATACCCCGGCCAATCAGCCGGAATACAGGGCTCAATCCGCAGCCCCTGCCCTTCGCGCTTCAAACCCAGCAACGACTCAATCATCAAGCGGTACATCCAGCCCGCCGAGCCGGTGTACCACGACCAACCGCCGCGGCCGGTATGCGGTGCGACGCCATAGACATCTGCCGCAATGACATAAGGTTCAATCTTGTAAATGGCCAACTTCTCTGCCGTATCGGCATGGTGGAGCGGATTGATCAGGCGCAGCAGTTCCCAGGCGCGTTCGTGATCGCCGAGTTCGGCGAAGGCCATGACGGTCCAGATCGCGGCATGTGTGTATTGACCGCCGTTTTCGCGCACGCCGGGAACGTAGCCGCGGATGTAGCCGGGGTCTTCTTCGGTCTTGTCGAACGGCGGTTCGAGTAGCTGGATCAGACCGGCATCGCGGCGCACGAGATGAGTGTTGAGCGACGTCATCGCCTGGCGCGCGCGATCCGGATCGCCGGCGCCGGATAGTACGGACCAACTTTGCGAGATCGAATCGATGCGGCATTCGGTGTTCTGCGCCGAGCCGAGTGGCACGCCATTGTCATACCAGGCGCGCCGATACCAGTCGCCATCCCAGGCGTGTTTCTCCAGGTTCTCGCGCAGCCGCGCCGCCATATCCTCGCAGCGATCGGCGATCAGGTAATCGCCTCGTGCTCGCGCCACCGGGATGAAGCGTTTGGTCACATCAAACAGGAAGAAGCCAAGCCATACGCTCTCGCCCTTGCCGCCATCACCGACGCGATTCATGCCGTCATTCCAGTCGCCGCTTCCCATCAGCGGCAGTCCGCGTTCGCCGAGCAGGCCCCAACCGCGCTCTAGCGCACGCACGCAGTGGCGATACAGATCCTCGCGCAGATGCGACTGCACCGGAAGATCGTAGTAGGACTCTTCATCGGCATTGAGCAATCGGCCCTCGATGTAGGCAACCACCTCATCGAGCACACTGCGGTCACCGGTGAGCTCAACGTAGCGACAGGTCGCCAGCGGCAGCCAGAGGAAATCATCCGAGCAGCGCGTGCGCACGCCGCGGTCGAGCGGCGGATGCCACCAGTGCTGCACGTCGCCCTGCGGGAACTGATGCGCGGCACACAGCAGCAGATGATTGCGCGCGAGTCGTGGCTCGGCATGGATCATGGCCATGCTGTCCTGCAACTGATCGCGGAAACCAAACGCGCCACCGGACTGGTAGTAACCGCTGCGGGCGAAATAGCGACAGGCAATTGTCTGATAGAGCAGCCAGCCATTGGCGAGCAGATTGACCGATCGATCCGGTGTTTCCACTTCGACCACGCCGAGCGTGCGCTGCCAGTAGTCATGCACTTTGGTCAGCGCATCACGTGCGGATGTTTGGCCTCGCGCACGTGTGGCCAGATTGACGGCGGC
This sequence comes from Lysobacterales bacterium, assembly GCA_038234445.1. GTDB lineage: Bacteria > Pseudomonadota > Gammaproteobacteria > Xanthomonadales > Rhodanobacteraceae > Dokdonella. The sequence continues at coordinate 2,922 of JBBQTY010000274.1, read as the reverse complement.
ACCGTGATTGGGTCCGAGTCCGAGGCGGAAGTTGATTTCGCTTTCTTCGCCCGGTTCGAGCTGAAACGGGATCTGGATCGCGGCACACGGATCAAGCCCTGCGCCGAGCCGGTTCGAAAGTCGCTCGCGTAGCAAGGCATCGGGTTCACGCAGGCTGCCGTTGCGGCCGATGAATTCGGTGCGATCACCGCTGACAGTTATTTCCCCGGATGCATGGTCCGGCGCGTCGACATCAAAAAATGCCACGCGACCGACAAACTCCTGGTTGTACGGATTGCGCGCGAGCAGCACGCCGCTGGCTTGATCGCGCTCGGTGATGATGGTCATCTGGGTCGCGGCATGTCGATCACCGAGGATCCATTCGACATAACCGGTGGCCGAAAGATGTCGGCGACGCCCATCAAGATTGCGCAATTTCAGCACGCTGAATTTGATCGACTCGTCACGATCGACGAAAACCCAGAGCGCACTCGCGATGCCATGCTCGACATGCTCGTAGACGCTGTAGCCGAATCCATGGCGCGTTCGATACGACGTGCTTCCACGACGTGGCAGCGGCGTCGGTGACCAGACTTGGCCGGTCTCTTCATCACGCAGAAAGAAGGCTTCGCCGCAGGGCTCGACGACCGGATCGTTGTGCCAAGGCGAGAGGCGGAACTCGTGCGCATTCTCGCCCCACGTATAGCCCAGAGAACTCTCGCTCAAAACGGTGCCGAAGTTGGCATTGGCGATCACATTCGCCCACGGTGCCGGCGTGGTCTGGCCGGGCTGCAGATCGATGACATATTCGCGACCATCGGCCGAGTAGCCACCAATGCCGTTGTCGCGTGCAATCGGTTCGACGGCCGCATGATAAGGCGTCGGCGCTGTCGGGACAGCAGGTGACGAATGCGCTCCGAGCCCTTCGGCGTGATCGATAACGTGAGGATCCGCTTCGATCGAATTGGAGGCGATCGATGAGACGCGCGATCTCGTGCTCGGCGATAGCAACGGAACCAGCAACGGATCCGGCACCTTGTACTGCACCTGATCTTTCAGACTGCCGGCCTTGTCGCTGACGATGATTCGCGCCACCGTTTGCAGAAGGATGCGTTCGTCCTGGGAAATCAGTGAGGCGGCACGCACGAAAATTCCGCCCGGGCGATCGATGATGTTGGCTTCCACGCCAGCAGAAATCATGCCCATGATCTGATCCTGCAACTGCTGGCGGTAGCCGGTCTGGTCGTCATTCCAGATCACCAGATCCACGGTCAGTCCTTTTAGATGCCAGTAGGCATGCGCCTGGACCATCTGCCGAACCAGTTCGATATTGGTCGGGTCGGCAATCTTGACGACCACAATCGGGAGGTCGCCGGAAATACCCTGCCCCCACAATCCGGATTGACCATGGCTGTTGAGGATCAGGATCGAAGGATCGGCGCGCATCGCGGCGTGCGCATAGATCAACATGCCGGCGAGACGCTCATAAATCTGCGCATCGGCTTGCGAGGCATTGATCTGGCGCCGGACTACCTGGCTGTGCGTCCAGGCCAGATCGAATACGCGATCGGCGAGGTAGCGGTCGCGATATTTGTCGATCAGTGCGACGCAGTCGTCACGGCTGAAAGCCACACCTGTGACCATGTCGATGGTGACCTTCTGCTCCCTCTTCAACGTCACCCGGCAGCGGATCGCGACGATTGGATCGAGCACGGAACCCGCACTGTTGGACAACGCATCATCGCCGGTCAGTGCCTGCGGGCGACGCAAATCGTTGCAGCGTCCGACAAACTTTGAGCGATCCGTCTCATACGAGATGGCGTCGACGTCACCGCCGTGGACGGCCAGCAGATGCACGCCCCACGGTGGCTTTTCGTGAATCGCACGCGGACGGCGCGTGGCGATGATCGCCTGCTGAGCCGGCAGCAATTCGGTCTGCACGAACAGGTTGCTGAAAGCGGGATGCAGCTCGTCAGAAATACCCGGCGCCAAAACCAGTTCAGCGTACGTCGTGATTTCGATGGTTCGCGTTACACGCGAGCGGTTGCGGATGGTCAGACGGCGAAGCTCGATATCATCCTCGGGCGAGACGGCAATCTCGGTGTGGGTGTCAAACCCATGCTTGCTGCCACGGAACTCGGCCTTGCCATCCGAGAAGATCGCCTCGTAGTTTTCAACCTCGGCGGCAACGGGTTGATGGGCCGTCGACCAATACGATCCCGTTTCCACATCGCGCAGATAGCAAAAACTGCCCCATGGATCACGGGTGCTGTCTTCACGCCAGCGCGTCACCGACAGATCGCCGCGTCGACTGTAGCCACCGCCTGCGTTCGTCAGCATGACCTGATAGCGGCCGTTGGAAAGCAGATGCACGGCCGGCCGCGGACTGTTGACGCTGCGCAAGATGCGCAGTCGCGTCTCGTCGATGCTGGTGTCGAGATCGGTGGCTGCTGCCTCCTGGACATGCGGATGGTAGGCACCCGTGCGCGGAACGCGCTCCTGCAACAGCAGCAGGGTTGCCTGGAACTCGGTATCGGCGCAGAAGCGTGTCTGCATCGGCTGATCGCGCAGCAGATAGGCCAGCGACAACAAGCCCATGCCCTGATGATGCGCCATGTAAGAGCGAATCAGCGCATGCGTCTGACCACGCGGGAGGCGCTCGGGCGTGTAGTCGATCGCCTCGTAAAATCCGTAGCGACCGGAAAAGCCGGCCTCACTGAGCCGCTGCAGGTTCTCGCACGCGGCATCCGGCGCAACCATCAAGGCCATCATGCTCGCATACGGCGCAATCACGAGATCGCCAGCGAGGCCACGACGCAATCCCAGCCCCGGCACGCCGAACGCGCGGTACTGATAGTTGGAGTGGGCATCGACCATGTTGTAGCCCGATTCCGAAATGCCCCACGGCACATTGCGCTGCCTGCCGTATTCGATCTGTCGCCG
>JBBQTY010000273.1:0-4837 GCA_038234445.1 Lysobacterales bacterium | reverse complement strand
TCGCACGATTACGATCACGATCAACGACGATGCCGCACCGGAACCGGACGAAACAGTATCGCTGACCCTCGGCGCACCGACCGGTGGCGCGACGCTGGGTATTCCGTCGTCGGCCACGCTGACGATCATCGCCAACGATGCAGCCGCAGGCTCGCTGCAGTTCACGCCGAATCCGGCGAACCAAAGCGTGATGGAGAACGTCGGTACGGCAACCTTCACGGTTACGCGCACAGGCGGCAGCAGCGGTGCGATCAGCACGATGATCGCACTCGGCGGCACCGCGGCAATCGTCAGTGACTACACGACGTCGACACTGAATCTCAACTGGGCCGACGGCGATGCAACGGATCGCACCGTCATGATCACGGTGAACGACGATGCCGTGCCGGAACCCGACGAGACCGTTTCGCTCACCCTCGGCGCTCCGACCGGTGGCGCGACCTTGGGTGTTCCATCGGCAGCCACGCTGACGATCATCGCCAACGATGCGGCCGCAGGCTCGCTGCAGTTCACGCCGAATCCGGCGAACCAAAGCGTGATGGAGAATGTCGGCACGGCGACTTTCACAGTCAGCCGCAGCGGCGGAACGGCCGGTGCGATAAGCACGACCATCGCACTCGGCGGCACGGCGACACTCGTCAGTGACTACACGACGTCGACACTGAATTTCAACTGGGCCGACGGCGATGCGACGGACCGCACGGTCACGATCACGGTCAACGACGATGCCGCACCGGAATCCAACGAAACCGTGAGTCTCACCCTTGGCGCACCGGCCGGTGGCGCGATATTGGGTGTTCCATCTTCGGCGACCCTTACTATCGTCGACAACGATATCGTTGACGGTCCCGGCGAGGCGCGACCGATCCCGGCGTCATCGCCATGGTCGCTCATCTTGCTAGGCCTTCTGACCTTGGGCTTTGCCATCAATCGATGCCGTCACGATGCAGCGGGCCAGGGTGGATAATCAGTAAAGTCAAAGATTGGACGGGCGTCACGGCCGGATGAATGCGTTCAGGTGCGGAACCTGAACGCAATCCGGCACGAGTCTTGCTTGGGATATCGGGCCTTGGTGGTTGCACTCGCAGCAACTACCGTACGTGGGCATCGATTCCAACCAGGATGGGAAACCGACATGAAAATCATGACTTCGCTCGCGCGCCGCCGCGCAGCCACTGCCGGGCTGGCCATTGCCAGCTTCTTCCTTGCCAGCGCGGCCAGTGCCGATCTGGTCAGTGACCAGGCGGCGAGCTGGCTAATTGGCCAGCAAATCACCGTTTCGGCCAATACGGGCGCATTTCCCTGGCAGCCCGGTGGTTCAGCGACAACCAACACACAGGGCGCCAGCGCTCTCGGCTTGTTGCGCTCGTGGGAACGCAGTGGTCATGCCGGGGATCTCGCTGCCGCGGTGGCGAATGGCAATTGCCAAATCACCAGTTGCGTGGTCGGCATGACCTATCCGGATACGCATCACCGCTTCGCCACCCATGATCCACTGTTCCTTGAACAGCTTTCGATCGACAGTGGAAATCCGCAGTACGCCGCGTTTGTCGATACCGAGTTCTGGGGTCGTCTGAGTGCGGGAATCTACGGTGCAACCGCCAACCTCGATGCATCCGGCTACGCCAATGCGGTGGTTGCCAGCCGCACAGGTCAGGGTTATCCCGATCTTGCCGCCTGGGATTTGTCGAAGACAGCCATCGCCGCACAAATCGCCGGCGAAACGACGGCTCGCAACGCGATGATGCAAGCCATTCTCGCAAGTCTGAACGCCTCCGATGGGGCGCACACCACATTTGATGTGGTCGGCCTGACCGGCGCCATCTGGGCTTCGGCGGTGACCGGCATCGATCTCGATCCGACGACCGGCAAATGGGCCGCCGCGAACAGCACAGCCGATCTCGCCGCGATGTTGCTCGGCTATCAAGCATCCGGCGGAGGATTTGTCGGCAGTACAACCGCGGCTGGCGGAATCAACGACGCCAATGCGGATTCGCAGACCACGGCGTTCGCGATGCAGGCGCTTGATGCGCTCGACGCGCCCACCTACGCAATCCAAATCCAGAACGGTTTTACCTACATCAAGAGCCTACAGCAGGTTTCTGGCGAATTTCTGGCCTATGGCGGTGCCCCCCCGGGCTCGCAAGGCTCGGTCGAGAATCAAGGCGAAACCCTCGAAGCCTATGCCTCGATTACGCAACGTCCCGCGAATGTCTATGTCGATGACAATTTTGCCGGAAGCATGACGGGCGCCGCGAAGAGCTTCACCCATCCACAAGTAAATGGCGGCGCACCGATTTCAACCGTCTATGGACAGAACGCATTTGCCACCATCGCCGACGCGCTGGCTCAGGTGCAGGTGGGCGGCATGGTCTACGTGGCCAAGGGTTTGTACCCGGAAAACCTGCTCGCCATAAGCCGACCGGTCAGTATCATCGGTGAGAAAGCCGGTGTGGATGCGCGCACACGCACCATCGTCAATGCGAACGAAACGATCATCGTGCCGGGTATCGCACAGCCTGGCCTGAATCTGAATTCCTACGAATATCCGGTCATCGATATTTACAGCAGTGATGTGATCCTCGATGGTGTGATCATCGACGCGGACAACCCGGCTCTGACCTCGGCTGTGGCGCTCAATGGAGCGAATCCCGACGTTGCGACCGGCATCTTTGTGCAAGGCAACAACACGCGATTCGAGAACAGCGTGTTTCGCAACATTATATACTCCGGTATTGACGGCTATGAAGTGGGCAACGTCGGCAGCGGCGGAAACGTAATCCGGCACAACCGCTTCGCCAATATCACCCGCCCTTCGACCACTGGAGTGGGCGTCATCCTGCAGGAAAATTTCTATGCACAGGTGACGGACAATTTGTTTGACGAGGTCCGCGTCGGCGTGCAGACCAACAACAATTATCATGCCGCGCCCGGCGGATTCGCGCCGAGCATCAGTGGCAATGAGATCCATGCCACACGAGCCGGCGTTTTCCACAACTTGTTCTATTCTGCCGCATCGACCTATGCGATCAGCGGTAACCAGTTTATCGCCGCGGCCAATGCCGCTGAGACTTCGCAGTGGATGGGGCTCTGGGTAGAGTCGATGGGCAGTGCGCAAACCGTGACCATCAGCGGCAACAGCGTCAATGGCCAAGCGGTTGCGGGCAGCCGACAAACCGTCGGCTACCTGCTCAACAACATCACCAGCACGGTCAGTTCATCGAGCATGATCGACGGAGGCAGTGTCAGCCACGTCGGCGCTGGTGTCCTCGCCACCGATGCGACGCTTTACACAGGTCCGGTCAGCGATTTCGTTGTCCGCAACGTGGCGTTCTCGGACATCGGCATCGCTGCAATCTACGTCGAAGACACCACTCAGCAAATCGGGTCGGCGAAACTCAGCATCGGCGACGGCAATACCTACGCCAGTGTTGCCCATGTGCTGGCGCTTTCCGGAGCAGCTCCGTCGGCCGCATTTGTTGACAGTCAGACGGGTGTTCCGAGTGTCTTCGTGCGCTCGGCCCGCGGCTACTACTACGATCCGACTGCAGTGATGTACACCGTGGTCAACGCCTTGATCAACCCGGCCATCGGCTACGCGACCGTGGGTGGAACGGTCTCGGTGGAAGATGGCTCGTTCGATCAGAACGTCAACGTCAACAAATCGGTCATCATGAAAGGCGCTTTCGCCGGAACGACAGGCTTCGATCCGATACGCGCTGGCGTGGGCGAAACCGTGATTGCTCCGGCTTCCGGCTCGGCATTCACACTGGCGGCCAGCAATGCAATCGTTGACGGATTCACCGCGACGATTGCCAGCGGCGTGGCGGTGGTTCCAGGCGGCGCGAGTCGCGATGACATGCAGTTCATCAACAACCGCGTCATCAATATCGCCAGCGGCGTCGGTATCCAGTTCGAGCCCGGTGAAGGAACGCCGGCAAGCGGCTTGCACATCTCTGGAAACCTGTTCTCGAACATCAATGGCTCCGGTATCAACGGCGCGGCGATCGAGCTCTACAAGGGCACGCGCAATGCAGTCGTCAGCAACAACCATATCGACAGCGCGCGAACCTATGCGATCCAGGTCAATGGCGGTAGTAATGGGTCCGTGCTGAATACGACGATCACCGGCAATGTGGTCAGTGATTCACTCGCACTCGGCACGTCGAACGCGTTCGTGACAACCAACGTCACTGGCATGGTGATCCGCGACAACACGGTCTCCGGCGTCGCCACGGGTGTGTTCTTCTCGGACAAGGTCAGCAATCTTGATGTGCTCTGCAACAGCATCGATGCGGTCAATCGCGGTATCTCGACATCGAACTTCTTCGGCAATGTTCCGAACACGGCGATCCGCATCTTCGACAATGCGGTGCTCGGTGGTGCGATTGCGGACGTCAACAACGGGCAGACCCAGCAACTCGTGGTCGGCTCGAACTGGTATGGCGGCACGCCAGCGCTGGTGACTGGCAGTAATGTCTTGGTAGCCGATGCGCTGCCGGCGACACCGATTGGCCAAGCTGCTTGTGGCAGCAACGCGGCCACCGCAATCGTCGCCTACGCAGGGACGTCACAGAGCACGCTGGTCAACACGGTGTTCGCATCGACGCTTGATGCACGCGTGGTCGACGCATTGGGCGGTGCGGTGATGGGCGAGAGCGTGAGCTTCGTGGCACCGGCCAGCGGTCCTTCCGCGGTTCTGGGCACCGTCAGCGGCACGACCAACTACAACGGCGTGGTTGCGACGAGTGCCACAGCCAACAATCTGGCGGGCAGCTATGCGGTCAGCGCGAGCAGCGGCAGCCTGACCCCGGATGCGAGTTTCGCCCTGACCAAC
>JBBQTY010000272.1:0-4844 GCA_038234445.1 Lysobacterales bacterium | reverse complement strand
AAATGCTGCGGTTGTCCCGGCACACCGGCTGCGGCGAGTACGCGACCGCCACGGAAAGGACCGACCAGACGCCAATCGAGATGGTCAAGCGAGCCAGGATCGACCTGGGCTATCGCGCTGATGCTCGATATGGCCAATGCGGCGAAAAGAAACAGACGTCCAAGCATGACGATCCCCAAACCGGTGAAGCGCCGATTGTAGCGACTCCGGTCGATAATTCAGGGGGGCAAAGGTCATGTGTCGAGTGAAACCGGGTCAGTGGGGCTTCGCTTTGAGTGCTGCCCGGTTCAATCCGGAGAAAGCTCGATCCTCAGGCGCGAGTGGCCATGCGCTGCTGCATGCGAAAACGTTGCAGAGATTCACGCAAGGCGTCGCTTCGATCACGCATCAATTTCAGCTTTGTTCGTGCCGTGATGATGCGTACCTGGAACTCGTCGCTGGCACTGCGCTCAATCGGTTTCGATGTTGCGCTCGATCTCGCAACAACGACGGATGCGGGCTGGACCCGACTGGACGGGTTGAGCTGCCGAAGTGCGCTTTCAAACTCATCGGCGTCGAATGTGACCGGCATGGGTGGATCCTCAATTGTGCTGGCTTCTTGACGGGTCGCGCCGCATGCGGCGCTGCCTGTCTAAGCGCCGAGGAACACGGCTTGGTGCATAAGCAGGCAATGCTTTGACTCGTCTTCCGCGCAATGTGCCGCATGAACGGCCAGGATTGTGTGATGGCGGACACGAGATCGAACTCGACAGAACTTTTAGCAGACTGACGGCTCGGTTTTGGGAGCCAGTGGCATCACGGACGACTCAGCTCTCTGGTCGTTCAGCCAGCAGGAAGTGACTGTGCGACTTTGACTTCGAGCTCGGGTTCGACGGATTTGAGCGGCATGACATGCCCGCAGAAAACGCTGGCTACTTCTATACATTAGTGCATGAGCGTATGCTTGAAGCTGGCTGAATCACGGAGAAGCTCAATGCAGATCGAGGAGATGGTGCGTCGCGTACAAGCCAAGCTCGGCATCGATGTTGATGGGCACGCAGGCCCGCAAACCTGGAGCGCAATTTACAAGCGCATTGTCGACAGATCGATGCCCCTCGACGCGGCATTGACGCAAGCTGCCGACCGCGCGAATGTGCGCAGTGAAAAAGTGATTGGAGGATTGCATCCGCGTGTTCAAGCGTATGCGCGTGCCTTGTACTTCAAGGCCAGGGACCATGATCTCGTGATCAATATCATCAGTGGTCTGCGCACGCATGTGGAGCAGGACAATCTGTATGCGCAAGGACGAACCCTGCCAGGCAATGTCGTCACCAACGCGCGAGGGGGCTATTCCAATCACAACTTCGGTATTGCTTTCGACGTCGGTCTGTTTGAACGCAACCAATATCTCGGCGAGTCACCGATGTACAAGGCGGTGGGCGCCCTCGGCGAAGAGCTCGGCCTCGAATGGGGCGGCAACTGGATGACTCTGGTGGATCAGCCTCATTTTCAGCTGCGCCCGCAATGGGCCGTCGATCTCACCGAGCGGCAGATGCTCACCGAGCTGCGCGCACGTTTCCTGGCCGGAGTTGACGCCTATGCTTGAAAACGTGCCACGGACTCACCTTTGCACGAGACTGGCCGCATGCCAGCAGCCGGGTCAGGAGCCAAGATGGCCCAATGCGCGGTCGAGAGTGGCGATGGCGTCGATGGCAATCACCTGGAAGGGGCGTGAAATGCGCGGTTCGTCGACGATGCGCTGCCAGAACCGCCGAGCCATCGGTGCCGCTTCGAGCCAGTCGGTTTTCTGTTCCGGAGCAGGCAAGGCGATCTCGTAGCGGCGCTCGACAATCTCGCCGCTGTTGGCCGGTCGGAAGCGCATCGGCAGCATGTCATAGACCGGTGCAAGTTCGAGCGGTCTTTCGTCAGCCAGATGCAGTGCGGCGTTGCCGAGATGCATGTCCGAGTTGCCGATGAGCAAACCGAACCAGCTGATGACACGCAGCCGATGCGCGTCGGCATCATCGATCCAGCCGTCGCGTGCGAGTTGGGGTGCGAGTCGCCACCAATCCATCGTGCCATTGGCATAGAAAGCGGCATCGAGTGACGCGAGCGACACGAAGCCGCGACGCCCGAGTGCAGCCGTGCGATCGAAACGGGTCGATTGTAGAAATACGCGACCTTCCGATTCGATGATCTCGTTGCGCGCTGCGGGAAGATCGAATTCAAGCAGCACTGCGCTGGCATGATGTTCGCAGATCAGCAGATCGGCCCAACGTCGGCCCGCTCGCGTTACCGTGCTTTCGCTGAACTTGACGATGGCCGGGCTGTTGCCTTCGCTGGTTTGCAGCGTCACCGTGAACTTGGCTTGCTCACCGCCGGCTGAGGAGCCAACATCTTCGCCACGCAGCGCGGCTTCGGCCAGTTGCGGATAGATTGTCGAACGCTGATCCTGCGCAACGGTGTCTGCAGGCGCGATAATGCTTTGCATGGCTTTCTGCAGCGAAGCCTCTCCGAGAATCAAATCACCGGGCGCATCGTCGCCGTGGAGGAGCAGTGCAAGCACGATGTCATCCGCGGACCAGTGCTTGAGGTCTTCCGGCGCGCCGATTTCTGTGGTGATCCGACGCGCAAAACTGCGCCCGAGAAATCCTTGCGGACGTTGATCGTCGAGAAACCATGGCAACCCCGGAAAGAGGCCGCAGGCAAAGGCGTCGTGGGTCAGCGTGGGGCGCGAACCGTTCGGCTCGAAAAAGAACTCATCGCGAGCCAGCGCGTGAAGTTCGCCGAGTGTGTGCGGCTTGCCATCGGCATCAATCCGGTAAAGCGGCCAATGGCTGCCGGCGCGAGCAAGCTCGCGAGCCAGCGCATAGCGTGTTGCGCGCGCCCGCCCGATGCGCACGATGCGCGAGCCTGCATCCGAGATCAGGCGCGAAACGGTGGGCTGGCTGATGCCGAGTTCGTCGGCGATCACGCTCGCTGCTTGCGCGCCACGTATTCGCAGCAAGGATGCCAGTCGATCCAGGCGCTCGTCAGTCATGAGCCTGATTGAATAGATGATTGAATAGATAGTCAAGCATCCAGGCAAATTTTTAGTGCCTGATTACTTCATGTGATCGATGGCATATGAAGGATAACGTTTTTATAAACAATAAGTTGACCGATCATTTCCAGCGCGTCGCCGCAGATGATCGATTTGGCAATCAAATCGCCGCTTGTCGATATGAATAGATAAAATGGGGGATTAGAGCCCGCTATGCCGCATTTCGACCCACCGACGGATTGCGCCAGGCGCTGAGCAGATCATCCTGACGTTTCATTGCATCGGCGTGGAATCGCTCCTTGACGTGACCATAGCCGCGTATGTGTTCCGGCACCGAAGCGATGTCGACGGCAAGCGCATGATTTTCGCCATCGAGTCCGGCCAGCAGCTCGTCGATCTGCTTGAAGTAGTCGGCGATGAGCTGGCGTTCCATCTTGCGCTCGGCGGTGTAGCCGAAGATGTCGAGGGCGCCGCCACGCAGGCCTTTCAGTTTCGCCATCATACGGAATGCCTTGAAAACCCAGGGGCCGTATTCGGCCTTGCGCAAATGGCCGTCCGCATCCTTCTTCGCGAGCAGCGGCGGAGCCAGATGGAAGTGGATTTTGTAGTCGCCTTCGAAGGTCTCGCGGATCTTCTTTTCGAAATCGCCGCTGGTGTAGAGGCGAGCGACCTCGTACTCGTCCTTGTAGGCCATCAACTTGAACGCGTAGCGCGCAACGGCCTGGGTCAGGCTGGTGAAGGCTGGCGTCTTCTGTTGTTCAACGGTGCGCACCTTGTCGACCAGCGCCTTGAATTTCTTGGCGTAGTCCGCGTTCTGGTAGCCGGTGAGGAAGTCGATGCGGCGTGCGATCTGCTCGTCGAGCGAGGTGCTTAGGGTCAAGTCGTCCAGCGCTTCGGCACCCTGCGCAGTAGAAAGTCCATCGGCCATCAATGCAGGCTTGGCCGAATGCATCGGCAAGTTCAGCGGAATTGCGCCCGACGGCAGCTTCGCCGCACCGACGCCGGCGGCCTTGCGCACGACGGCCACATCATGTGCGCCCATGCGGCCCCAGTTGAATGCGGTCTTGTTCATCTCGATCGCGGCGCCATTGAGTTCGATCGCGCGAATCAGCGATTCGAGGCTGACCGGCACCCAGCCCTTCTGCCAGGCGTAGCCGAGCATGAACAGGTTGGCCGCAATGGTGTCGCCGAGCAGGGCGGTGCCGAGCTGGGTCGCATCGATCAACTCGGGTTCGTCACCACCGAGCGCAGTGCGCACGGCATCGATGATTTTCTGCGCCGGGAACTGCATGTCGGGCTTGGTCGTGAACGTGCCGGGCATCGCCTCGTAGGTGTTGAGGACGACGTTCGAGCGTTTGGCGCGGATCTTCGACAGCGCCCAGTAATCGTTGACGACAACCATGTCGCAGCCAAGCACGAGGTCGGCTTCACCAGCGGCAATGCGCACGGCGTGGATATCTTCCGGATTCTTCGCGATGCGCAGATGGCAGGTGACCGCGCCGCCTTTCTGGGCAAGGCCGGTCTGGTCGAGCACGGTGCTGCCCTTGCCTTCGAGATGCGCGGCCATGCCGATCAGCGCGCCGATGGTGACCACGCCAGTGCCACCGATGCCGGTGACAAGAATATTCCACGGGCGCTCGAAATCCGATGCGAAGGTCGGCATCGGCAGGCTGTCGAAATCGACTTCGCCAGCACCCGCCTTCTTGGTCTTCTTCAAGCCACCACCGTGTACGGTGACGAAGCTCGGGCAGAAGCCCTTCACGCAGGAATAGTCCTTGTTGCAACCGGACTGATCGATCTCGCGCTTGCGTCCGTACTCGGT
>JBBQTY010000271.1:0-4844 GCA_038234445.1 Lysobacterales bacterium | reverse complement strand
CCATAAGCCAGCACAGCAGTTCGTCCGCACTCTGGGCAACCTTGCGCTCAATCTCCGAGCCCCGCTCTGTGATGACGTAGTGGTAGTTTCCATCGACCACTTCGACGTGCGCAGAACCGTCGTCGCCTGGGCGAGTTTGGACGGTTGTTTGAGACGAATAACGGGGCCTGTGCGGCGAGAGCAGCGTGAGCAGTTCAGCATATCGCTTTTGCAGATCACAAAAATCCCGGTTCATGTGACCTCCGCTGGCGTTATGAAAAATAACATTACAAGAAGCGTACTGATTTACTGTTCAACGAACAATCCGAAGACAAAAAAAGGCCGGCAAATGCCGGCCTTTTCCTCGATGCATCGTCGCAATCAGCGACGCACACTTCGCATTACTTCAAACCACGGAACTCAAGCAGCGGCTCGACGCTCGGATCCTTGCCGCGGAACGCTTTGTACATTTTAGCGAGTTCCTCGGAGTTGCCGCGCGAGAGGACCTTGTCGCGGAAGGCCTGGCCGTTTTCGCGGGTGAGGCCGCCGTGTTCCTTGAACCACTGGAAGGCGTCATGGTCGAGGACTTCGCTCCACAGATACGCGTAGTAGCCGGCCGAATAACCGCCACCCCAGATGTGGGCGAAGTACGGAGTCTTGTAGCGCGGCGGGACTTGCGGCATGTCGATCTTGTAGCGCTTGAGCGCATCGGCTTCGAATTTGTCGACATCCTGCAGCGGCGCATCAGCCGGGAGCTGGTGCCAGGCCTGGTCAAGCAGGGCGGCGCCGAGATATTCGACGGTGTCGTAGCCCTGATTGAAGGCGCGCGCCTTGACGATCTTGTCGACGAGGGCTTGCGGCATCGGTTCGCCGGTGACGTTGTGCTTGGCGTAGTTGGCGAACACGCTCGGCTCAAGCGCCCAGTTCTCGTTGAACTGCGAAGGGAACTCGACGAAATCGCGCGACGTATTGGTACCGGCGATGCTTGGGTATTTGACGTTCGAGAACATGCCGTGCAAGGCATGACCGAACTCATGGAACATCGTGGTGACGTCACTGAAGCTGAGCAAGGCCGGTTGGCCATCGGCCGGCTTGGTGAAGTTGCAGACGTTGTAGACGACCGGCTTGGTGCCGGTCAGGCCGTTCTGCTCGACGAAGACATCCATCCATGCACCGCCACTCTTGCTTGGGCGCTTGTAGTAATCGGCATAGAACATCGCGAGTTGTTTGCCATCGGCATCGAACACATCGAACACGCGCACGTCCGGCTGGTAGACCGGGATGTCGTGGCGCTCTTTGAAGGTCAGTCCGTAGAGCTTGTTGGCCGCAAAGAAGACACCGTCATTGAGCACGCGGTTGAGTTCGAAGTAAGGCTTGACCGCCGCTTCGTCGAGATCGTACTCGGCCTTGCGCACCTGATCGGCGTACAGATCCCAATCAGCGGCGTTAAGCTTGAAGCCACCCTTCTGCGCATCAATAACTTTCTGTATCTTGGCCGCTTCGCTGCGTGCACGCGCGGTCGCTGCGGGGACCATGTCGGTCATCAGCTTGACCGCATGCTCGGGCGTCTCGGCCATCTGATCGGCCAGGCTATAGGCGGCAAAGTTCGGATAGCCAAGCAACTTGGCGCGTTCGGCGCGAAGCTGGGCGAGGCGCTGGATGGTGGCGCGCGTGTCGTTGGCATCTCCATGGCTCGCGCGTGTTTCCGAGGCTTCGAGCACCTTCAGGCGCAGATCACGGTTGGTCAGCGATCCGAGTACCGGCTGCGTCGTCGTGTTCTGCAGGGTCAGCAGATACTTGCCATCGGCCAACTTCGCATCCTTGGCCGCACCAGCTGCGGCGGCGATACCACCTTCACCGAGGCCATCGAGCATGGCCTTGTCGTCGACTTCGACGGCACCGGCATTGGTTGCGGCGAGCAGCTTGTTCTGGAACTCGGTGGAGAGGGTCGACTCCTCCTTGTTCAACGCGCGCAGCTGGGTCTGATCGGCATCACTGAGCTGGGCGCCGGCGCGAACGAAATCGTTGTAGGTCTTCTCGACAACGCGCAGTTGCAGTGCATCGAGTCCGCTGGTTTCGCGAGCGTCGTAGACGGCCTTGACGCGATTGAACAGCTTCGCATTGAGATGGATCGCATCGCCGTGCTCGGCGAGCTTCGGCGCGAGCGCGACTTGGGCCGCCTGCAAGGTGTCATTGGTGTTGGCCTGGGCGAGACCGAAGAAGATGCGTGCCGCCCGGTTCAATATTTCGCCGCTGCTTTCCATCGCTTCGAAGGTATTGGCGAAGGTCGGCGCGTCGGTGCTGTCGGCGATCTTGCCGATTTCGACCAGCTGCTGGCGCATGCCTTCTTCGATAGCGGGCTGATAGTCGCCATCGTGGATCTTGTCGAATGGCGGCGCTTGCAAGGGCAAGGTACTGGCAGTGAGCAAGGCATTCACGGGGGCGGCGACCTCAGGTGTTGGGGCGGCGGCGGGTGCTGCGGCCTGCGGCGTCGCGGTATCTGGGGGAGGGGACGAGCAGGCGGCCAGCGCGACAACCAACGCGACGGCAAGTGCGGTTCGGATCATGGAGGGCTCCTGAGGCAAATGGACCCGCACCATAGTCCTGAACGGCCGGATTCGCCAAGTGCGGGAGGTCATGGAAGTCGCTGAATCACGCGGATGACGAATGTTTGCCGAGCGCGATCGCCCCCGGCGGGCATCTCCACCCACTTGCAGCGATAATGACCCGGTTCGCAGAAGGGGAATCTGATGAAACCACTGATGGGGTGTCTGCTCGCGTTGCTGGCCGTTGCGGGTTCGACGCAGGCGGCTGAGAAGATCGAGAAGAGCGTGATGATCCTGGCGGGCGCGAATGCCGGCTTCCAGGAAGCGCACTACGGCGACAACGGCACACTTGCCGTGCATTTCGAATACAACGATCGCGGCCGCGGGCCGAAGCTCGATGCGAGCTATACGGTCAACGCCAATGCCATACCGACGGCGATAGAGTTGAAGGGCGTCGATTATCTCAAGGTACCGGTCGCTGAGACCTATGCGCGCACCGGTGCTGCAATCACCTGGAAAAATGCCTCGGAGGACGAAAAACGCACGTTGTCGGGTTCGGCCTTCTTTCTCGGCCTCAACCAGGTTCCTGAAGATTCGGTCCTGCTTGCGCGCGCTCTGCTCAAGGCGCCCGATCACCAGCTCGCGATGATTCCGGCCGGTGAGGCGAGCATTCGCAAACTGGCCAGTGTCGAGATCAAGGGCAAGGCTGGAGCAAAAACGGTCGATCTGTATGCCATCAAGGGCCTCGGCTTGCTGCCGGATTTCGTCTGGCTTGATCAGGACCAGCGCTTTTTCGCCGCCTACTCTGGTTGGAGCACGTTGATTCGCGAAGGCTACGAGGATGCGATCAGCACGATTGGCGAGCGCCAGGAGCTCGAAGAGAATGGTCTCGCCGAAACACGCGCCAAGGAACTCACGCGCACGCTGACCGCGCCGTTGCTGATCCGCAATGTTCGCGTGTTCGATCCGCCGAGTGGCGAAGTGGTTGATGGTCGCGCCGTATTGATCGACGAGAGCAAGATCGTGTCGATTGGCGACGCCGGTGTTTCGTCACTGGAGGGCGTCGAGGAAATCGATGGCGGCGGACGCTTCCTGATGCCGGGCCTGTGGGATATGCACGTCCACTATTCGGGCGGTGCCGACGGCCTGCTCGATCTGGCTTCGGGCGTCACCACCGCACGCGACATGGCCAACCAGGTCGACAAACTCAAGGCCTTGATCGACGGCATCGAAGCCGGCAAGGACATCGGCCCGCGCATCATTCGTGCCGGCATCATCGACGGCAAGGGTCCGTTCGCTGGTCCGACCAAGGTACTCGTCGATACCGAGGCGGAAGCGCTCGCAGCGGTAAAGATGTACAAAGATACTGGCCACGAGCAGATCAAGATCTACAGCTCGGTGAAGCCGGAGCTCATGCCGATCATTGCCAAGGCCGCGCACGAGCAGGGCCTGCGCGTCAGCGGCCACGTGCCAGCTTTCATGACCGCGCGCCAGTTTGTCGAGAACGGTGCTGACGAGATTCAGCACGTCAATATGCTGTTCCTGAATTTCATGTTCGACAAGGTCCAGGACACGCGCACGCCGGCGCGCTTCACCGCCGTAGCCGAATACGGAGCAGCGCTAGATCTGAGCTCCAGGCCGGTACGTGATTTCATCCAGTTGCTCAAGGACAAGAACATCGTCATCGATCCGACGGTTGGCACGTTCGAGGACATGTTCCTTAGCCGCCCCGGTGTGCCAAGTCCGGGCTTCGCTGCCATCGCTGATCGGTTTCCGACGACTTGGCAACGTCAGATCAAGTCAGGATCGGGTGGTCTTGAAATGAAGCCCGGCCAGCAAGCGCTGTTTCGGAATTCGTACCAGAACATGGTCAACATGGTCGGTGTGTTGTATCGCAGTGGCGTGCATATCGTTGCGGGCACCGATAGCCTCGCCGGCATGACCTTGCCGCGTGAGTTGGAGCTCTATGTCGAAGCCGGCATTCCACCGATGGATGTGTTGCGCATCGCCACCAGCGGCAGTGCCGAAGTGATGAAGCGCGATGGTGAGTACGGCCGCATCGCCCCGGGTTTTGTTTCCGACCTGATCCTCGTCGACGGCGACCCCACCATCAACATGGCCGACATCCGCAAGGTCCGCACCGTTATCCGAGGTGATCGCCTGTATGACGCTGATGCGTTGTTCAAGGCGGTGAGCATCAAGCCAACACCGAAGCCGTAACGCCGCAACCGCCGTCGAAGCCCGCGCCCCATGATCGGCGCATTCCGTAGGAGCCCCTTCAGGGGCGAGCTCTTCGCTTTGACGTTACGAAAAGCTCGC
>JBBQTY010000270.1:0-4855 GCA_038234445.1 Lysobacterales bacterium | reverse complement strand
CGTCGCGCGGATCGGATTGCGTGTCTGCGGCGGCAACCGATGGGACAACAGCCACCTTAGCAACCACGGTGCTAGGAGCAACCGAATCCGAAACCTTGCCCGGGGCCGTCGTCACGACGCGCGAACCCGAAGTTGCTGCTGGCGCCGTCGGAATGGAAGCCTCCGAGACCGATTTCTTTGCAGGTTCCGGTAACACCGCAGCGGGCGCTTCGCTAGCAGGCTCGACATCGACTGGCGCCGCGACTGCGACACTCTGCGTCTCGGCTACCTTGAGCGGCGCTTCCGGGTCGGCAAACGTGAGCCTCAGCATGATCGGCGGCGCATCGGTGAGGCGCGCGGTGATATTGAGTTGGCGCAACAAGGCCTCGCGCGGATAGGCGGCGACCTCAGCGGGAATCCAGGTCGCATCGGGAAGACTGGTCAGGCTCAACGTACCTCCCTGACTGACCAGCTTTTCATAGAGTGCCAACAGTTCCTTGCTCGGAACAATACCGCGCGAGGAAAGAAAATCCGCTACTGCGGACACATGCCGGCTGACGAACTCGCCGGAACTGGAGCCCAACCACTGAGCGCAAAAGTGGTTGCGTCGAAAAAAATAACCGGAATCCTCGTAACTCAAACCAGCACGGATCAATCGCGCGGTTGAAAGCGCAGTCGGATCACCAATTCGCTCAAGATCCACACCTGATAGCTCGGCATGGGCATTGATCGCGGCAATGCCCTCGCTTTCGAGCTCGAAAGACGCATTCAATAACTTGCGAGCGGGATCATATTGGAAGTGAAATTCATCGACGCGCTCGTGGGTGTCCACTCCCATGCGCAAGCGATCCTTGTCGCCCAACGCATCGCTACCACAACCAAGATTCTCGAAAACGACCAGATCCGAGCTCCCCAGCCAGCCCTCCAAAACGGGGCCCTGAGCCACCGGCGCGACGAGATGCAAACCACGAGCACTTACGCTTAGATTGTCAGGCGCGCGGGAATTCCCTGCCAAGGACCGCCAAACAATCCAAAATGCATTGGCGCCCCGAATTTCGGCGACTCGCGCCTCAACCTTGCCTTTCCAGATACCGCGGTGAATTTCCAGTCGTGGCGATTGCAGTCGCACGCTGCCGTCGAACGCTATACCCGCACCGGAATAAGTCAGCGTGGCAAGCGGTTCAAGGGATTCGGAGATGTCCACTGCCGCTTTGCGCGCGGCGAACCCGAGCGCGACGCCGCAACCGACCAAGACAACTGTGGTCACTGCCAGGAAACTGCGCCATCTCATTTCCGCCTGCACCCTCGTATCAGACAGTCTCGCTGTCTTCAGCACCCCTGCACCTCGACGATAGCCGTATTGCACTAAAGCGGAAACGGCAATAACTTGCCTTTGCCGCAACACCACGATGAACGACCTTGTCAGGCCCTCGGACTTACATCAGAGCGGCATCAAACAATCGAGTCAGAGCGCACCATCGGCTGGTTTAGGCTTTGCGTATCGCCAGCACGATGATCAGGAGAATTATCGCGCCGATCATGGCATTGATAATGCTGCCGATAATGCCACCCCCGATAACGATACCGATCTGTGGCAGAAGCCAGCTGGCAATGAAAGCGCCAACGATTCCGACGACGATATTGCCAACCAGACCCAAACCGCGTCCTTTTACGATCATCCCGGCCAACCAACCGGCGACGGCTCCGATCAAGAGCAGAATCAACAGACCTTCAATAGTCACGGGTACATTCCCCACCTGCGCCGCGAGTCGCGGCGCCTCCATACTGCCGGAACACCGGGCCCGAAGCATCAGGCGGTGCAGCGCAACTCAAGACGTTCAGGATTTCGAATTGGTAACGGTCGCGCTGGGCGAAGCCTCTGCGCGTTGTCGAACGACATCGCGTTTTGCGTTGGCCTTGTCTCGAATGGCCTTCAAGGCTTCGGGTGGCAACATCGCGACTTCCGGGCGCGAACTCGCCGAGATGCGATCCGCAGCGAACGACATGACCGTTCCAAACAAACCACCCAGCAGGGCGAGCAGCGCGAGCCCGAGAATGGCCGGACTATGCGTGAGTATGGCGGTTACCAGGCCAATCAAGGTCAGCGCAATCATGATCCAGCGTGTCATGTTATTCCCCGAAAACCCAAGCTCGAATGGTCGACGCCAAGCATTGGCGAACAGCTGCAAACGCTACCAGAAAGTGGCCCGCAAGCGGCAGCCCGCCGATCGGTGGATCGCTGCCGGCAATACCGGTCAGATCGTGTTGTCACCGCGTTGACCTCAGCGTTCCGAGTGACCGGCTGCAAACCAATCCTGGCGCACAAACAAATCGGGACGAATCAGATTGATGAATGCACGCGCCTCCGTGCTCAGCACCTTGCCCTTGCGCACCACCACGCCATAGCTGCGTTGCGGAAAATACGAACGCAGATTGCGTACCGCAAGGCGCTCTCGATCGGCTTCGCGAATACACATGCCGGTGACAATCGAAATGCCCAGCCCCATGGCTACGTATTGCTTGATCACCTCCCAGCCGCCAACCTCGATGGCGACCTCGTACGGCACCTTGCGCTCCTGGAAGACGAGGTCGACCAGACGATACGTTGTCAGTCGCTTCGGCGGCAGGATCAGGCCGAATGGGGACAGGTCTTCCAGGGCCACCTCGGCCTTGTTGGCCAGTGGATGACCGAGGGGCGTGATCAGCAGCGGATCAAAGTGATGCAACGCTTCGTAGGAGAGGTCGTTTGGTACGTCGACCATCGAGCCCACCGCAAAATCGACCTCGTCGGAGCGCAGCAAGGCGAGGCCATCGGTACCGGTGACGTTGTGCAGGTTCAAATGGATATCCGGATGCTGGCCGCGAAATGCTGCAACCATGTCCGGCAGCAAGTATTGAATCGTCGAATTGCCACAGGCAATGTCGAGCGTGGAGCGCCGGCTGCCTCGGGTGGCTGTGAAGAATGCCTCGTCGAGTCCCTCCAGCCCTTCGACCAGCGGCCGCGCGATTTCATAGAGCGCCTGGCCTTCCACGGTAAGCGTGACCCTGCGGCGTCGGCGTTCTATCAGCGCGCAGCCCAACTCCGATTCGAGTGCGCCCAGCTGCAAGCTCACCGAGGGCTGGGAGAGGAAAAGCGCTTCAGCGGCGCGGGTCAGTGTGCCGAACTTCACCGCATAACAGAAAGCTCGCAACTGCTTGAGTCGGCTGCCCTTGTAGTAGAAGCGCGGCTGCGATTCCGCGGAACGCGAGACCTTGCCACGGCCGCTTCCACCCTTGGATTTGTCGCGTCGCAACATTTATCGGCTTCCAAAACGGGTCAGCAACCGCCTTTTATTCAATAACTTGGGCGTACTATCAACAAACTCAATGTGTTGCATTGAAACATTCGTTTTGTCAAACGTAAAGCCAACGATGTACCGTGACGATCCGAACTGCCAACGATGCTTCTGCGTATGCCCTCCGACCAGATACCTTCTCAGAGTCAGAACATCACCACCGGAGTCGAACTCCGTGCAGCTGGAAACGAGCGCGTTCTGAGTGAAGGCGCGCTGGCCTTCGTGGCGAGTCTGCATCGACATTTTGAATCGGAGCGGCGCGCTCTGCTGATTCGTCGGGCGCACCGTCAGGCGCGATTCGATGCCGGGGAATCCCCTGGATTCGCTGAGGAAACCGCCGCGATCCGTGAATCGGACTGGAAGGTGGCGCCCATCCCACCGATCCTCCTTGATCGCCGCATCGAGATCACCGGCCCGGTTGATCGAAAGATGATCATCAATGCACTGAATTCGGACGCCAAGGTATTCATGGCTGATTTCGAGGATTCGACCTCACCGACCTGGGACAACCTCATCGAGGGTCAGGTCAATCTGGCCGATGCCGTCGCTGGCACCATTGACTTCAAATCGCCAGAAGGCCGCCAATACACGCTGAAAACCGATCCTGCCTTACTCATCGTGCGCCCGCGCGGCTGGCACCTTGAGGAAAAGCACGTGCTTGTCGATGGCGCTCCGATCAGCGCGTCCTTGTTTGATTTTGGCTTGTTCGTTTTTCACAACGCGTCGGCGCTGCAAGCAAAATCGCGCGGGCCGTTTCTCTATCTGCCCAAGTTGCAGAGCTACCACGAAGCTGCACTATGGGATGCTGCCATCAGCTACGCCGAGACCGAACTCGGCCTGCAAGCCGGCACGATCAAGGTAACCGTCTTGATCGAGACCCTGCCCGCTGCGTTCGAGATGGACGAGATTCTTTGGTCGCTGCGCAGCCGCATCGTCGGCCTCAACTGTGGCCGCTGGGACTACATTTTTTCCTATATCAAGACCTTCCGCGCGCGCCGCGACCATGTTCTGCCCGAACGCGGCCAGGTCGGCATGAGTGCACCGTTCCTAAAGGCCTACAGCGAACTGCTGATCAAGACCTGCCATCGCCGAGGGGCTTTCGCGATGGGCGGCATGGCCGCGCAGATTCCGATCAGCAGCGACCCCGCTGCCAATGATGCAGCTCTCGCGCGGGTTCGCGCGGACAAGCAACGTGAAGCACGCGCTGGCCACGACGGCACCTGGGTTGCCCATCCCGGTTTGATTCCGGTTGCGCTTGAGGAGTTCGACAAGGTGCTGACGGGGCCCAATCAACTGGACCGCTCGCGTGAGGATGTCCACGTCAGCGCTGACGACCTTCTCATCGCGCCGGTTGGCACCATCAGCCCTGGCGGTTTCGAGAACAACGTCGATATTTGCGTGCGCTACCTCGCCGCATGGCTTGATGGCCTCGGCTGCGTGCCGATCCACCATCTGATGGAGGATGCCGCGACGGCCGAGATATCCCGCGCACAACTTTGGCAATGGCTGCACCACGAAGGCCTGCGTCTCGATGACGGCAG
>JBBQTY010000269.1:0-4886 GCA_038234445.1 Lysobacterales bacterium | reverse complement strand
GTCGCCGGTATCTACGCCGTGCTCGCCTTCGACGTCAACGCACGCACCCGCGAGATCGGCGTGCGTCGCGCGCTCGGCGCAGGCACGCGCGGCGTGCTCGGCATGGTGTTCAAGCGCGGCGCACGTCAAGTCATCATCGGTCTCTTCATCGGCATTCCGCTCGCGCTGGGCTTCTCGCGATTGCTCGGCGCTGTTGTGATGCCCGGTGCATCGAACGATCCACTGGTCTACACGACGGTCATCGGCGTACTCGCCATCGCCTTGCTGTTCGCCGCCTTGATTCCCGCCCGCCGCGCCCTGCGCGTCGATCCGATGGTGGCGCTTCGCAATGAGTGATTTCTACACACGACCATCGGCTCCTGTGGGAGAGGCCTTCAGGCCCGATGCTCCTCTGCCTCGTCGACTCGGAGCATCGGGCCTTAAGGCCTCTCCCACAAAAACGGGCTCTGGCAATGCTACGTGACGAGGCCTGGATATGTCTTCAGATTCGATTCTTGATGGAGGTGGTTGGATGATTGGCCGCTCATTGTCTCGTTCGTTCAAACGCGCGCCGATGTTCGCCTTGATCGTGATCGTTCTCGTAGCGAGCGTGGTCGCGATCAATGCGAGCACGTTTTCAGCGATCCATGCCTTGCGCTGGAAAGCCTTGCCGTATGCCGATGGCGATGCCTTGCTGGAGATGCGTGGCGACATGCGGAATTTTGGATTCATCGGCGGACTCAACGCCCGAATGCGCGAAGCACTCGCAGCCGATCACGCGCACTTTTCCGGAGTCGCGGGATTTACCGGAGCAGGCCAGGAGCGTATCGATGCGACGGGGCAGGGCTGGCGGCTGGCTCAGGTGACGCCAGATTTCGAGCAGGTGCTTGGCGTAGCGCCATCGATTGGGCGCAGCATCGTCGATGGCGATGCGATCGAAGGGGCGGACCAGGTCGTCGTAATCTCGGATCGTGCTTGGCACAAACGATTCAATGCCGATCCCGGCGTCATCGGACGGGTTGTCGATTTCGGCAAGATCAAGCTGGCGGTGATTGGCGTCATGCCGCCCCGATTTGCATTTCCGGACACCCAGATCGACGCTTGGCGACCTTACGTCGATGGCAATAGCGGTCGATCGTTTGGCGATCTTGAAGTCGTGGCGAGAGCCGCACCGGGGACGTCTTTCGAGCAGGCCCGCGATGTACTTGCGTCGTTGATCGCAAATGATAAACAGCTCGCCGAACTCGCTGCTTCGGCAAATATCCAGGCAAACGTGCGGCCGTGGCGCGAGCGCTACTCTTCAGGGCATGAGCAGGCGTTGGATTTGCTGCAATTGGCCGGGTTGATCCTGTTGATCGTCGCGGTTGCCAACTTGATCAATCTCAACCTCGATCATCTGCTGGTGCGCCGACGTGAGTTTGGTATCCGACGGGCACTCGGTGCCAGTGAGCGTGCTATCGCTTGGGATGTTGCCGCCGATGTCTTGCCTCCCGCGTTGATCGGCCTGGCGCTTGGCTTGGCGTTCACACCCTTCGGTTTGCGCGCTATTGCCGATCGTGGCTTGTTGCCGGAATTCTTGCCGCAGAGCGTAGCGTTTGGGCCTGCGGCGATCATCGCTGCTTGCGTCGCGACCGTCTTGATCGTGGTGACCGTTCTGCTCGCCGCCTGGCTTGCACAGCGCAAACAGGGATTGTCGAGTCGTGCGGGTATCGCCGGAATGGGGCGCTTGCGGCCGGCATTGCTGGTGGGCCAGGTGATGCTGACCACGATCTTGCTCGGCGGCAGTGCCTTGTTGTTGCGCAGTGCGATCAATCTGGTTTCAACCGATCGTGGCTTCAACGAACAAGGCGTCCTGATGACGATGATCGATCCGCTCGGTGTTAGCGTCGATAACGCGGTATTCACAGCGGGGTCCGATCGCCAGCGTTTGCGCGCGACCATGCAGCGGATTCGGGATGAAGTGGCAGAGTTGCCTGGTGTGGATCGCGTCGCATTTGCCGATGCGCCTCCATTCAGTCACAGCGAAGCGGTCTCGACGATCCGCGTGCCCGGCGTGGTAGTAACGCAGAACGCACGTTCACGAGCCATCAG
This sequence comes from Lysobacterales bacterium, assembly GCA_038234445.1. Lineage (GTDB taxonomy): Bacteria > Pseudomonadota > Gammaproteobacteria > Xanthomonadales > Rhodanobacteraceae > Dokdonella. The sequence continues at coordinate 2,816 of JBBQTY010000269.1, read as the reverse complement.
TCCCGGCTACTTTGCGACGCTTGGCATCGGCTTGCTGTCAGGTCGCGATTTCGCGGTCGCGGATTTTGGCGAAGCCGCGCCAGTCATCGTCGATGCGGCCTACCAGAAGCGATATCTGCAAGGTGTCGACCCGCTGGATTCATTCGTTGAAGTATCGGAGAGCGGAGACAACTACCGCAAAGCGCGGATTATCGGTGTCGTTCACACGATCAAGCACGAGGCGCTGGACGAATCGGGTGGCTTGCCGATCGTCTATGAGCTTGTCGAGGCGCCGGTTCCGGTCGCTTTTCTGTTGACCCATGCATCAGGTGATATCCATCGGATTGCCGAGACGGTGCGACAGCGCATTCTCAGTGCCCAGCCCGGCACGGTGATCATGTTCAACAAGCCGCTGGCTGACAGCGTCGCTGAAACCCTCGCTCCACGCCGAGCCTTGCTTGAAGCAATCGGCGGATTCGGCCTCGCAACCCTTTTGCTCGCAAGCATCGGCCTCGCCGCCGTGCTGAGCTTTTCGATTCGACGCCGAACCGCTGAACTTGGCGTAAGAATGGCGATCGGTGCGACTCCGGGTCGCGTGCGCAACCTCGTGATGAAGCAAGGCGGATTGCTGATTGTCATCGGCGGCCTGCTTGGATTGTTTTTCGGCATACCGTTGGCGCGACTGTTCAGCGATCGTTTGTTTCTGATTGCGTTCACCGATGTGATGAGTTGGTCTGCCGCGGTTGCCTGTGTTGTTCTTGTCGCCTTGCTGGCCTGCTGGCTCCCCGCACGACGCGCCGCGAAGACCGATCCGGTCGTGGCTTTACGTGATGAGTAGTCAAACAACACATCAATCTCGATATCGGCCGCAATCGGCTTCCGTAGGCGCCCGTTTACGGGCGAGCCTTTCGGGAATTTGCGGGAGAGCTCGCCCGTAAACGGGTTCTTACAGTATTCGTCCCATTCATTGATTCAGGAAATCCCATGATTCATCTTGAAAAAATAGAAAAATCCTATCCGCTTGAAGGCGGCCGAAGCTGGGTGCTGCGCAACGTTGATCTCGATATCGCCGATGGCGAGTTCGTCAGCATCATGGGGCCATCGGGGGCGGGCAAGAGCTCACTGCTCAATGTGCTCGGTTTGATGGACCATGATTGGAAGGGCAGCTATGCACTCGACGGCGTTGGCGTCGACAAGCTCAACGGCAAGCAACGCCAGGCGCTGCAGCGCGAAAAGATCGGTTTCATCTTTCAGCACTATCATCTGATTGATGATCTTAAGGTCTGGGAAAATCTGGATCTGCCGCTGCAATACCGCGATGTACCGGCCAGGGAGCGCGCGGCGCGCGTTGCCGATCTACTTGACCGGTTCCAGATTGTCGGCAAGAAGGATCTCTATCCGAGCCAGCTCTCCGGCGGTCAGCAGCAGCTCGTCGCGGTGGCGCGGGCAGTCATCACGCGACCGAAAGTGTTGCTGGCCGATGAGCCGACCGGCGCACTGCATTCGAGCCAGGCGCGCATCATCATGGATCTTCTCGGCGAGCTGCATCGCGAAGGCATGACCATTGTCCAGGTAACCCACAACGAGGTTTACGCGGCTGAGGCACAGCGCATCATCCGCTTGCGTGATGGCTGGGTCGAGAAGAATTGATGCGGGTGTTGCGCGAGCAGACGTTGCGACGCAGGATGCCACCTTTGCAACGAACCGCCGATCACGGAAGGCCCCATGTCAGCATCTGACAAACCGCACATCCTCATTGCCGACGATCAACGCGATGTTCGTGAAGCTTTGCGCCTGTTGCTCAAGAGCGAAGGCTGGAACTGCACAACGGTCGAAGGCCCGGCCGAAGCGCTCGACGCAGCGCAGAAAAAGCGCTTCGATCTCGCCTTGATCGATCTGAACTACACGCGCGATACCACCTCGGGTGCCGAGGGGCTCGAATTGTTGCGCGAGTTGAAGAAAGGCGACGAAGAACTTCCGGTCGTTGTGATGACGGCCTGGGGCACCATCAACGTCGCCGTCGAAGCGATGCGTCACGGCGCGGGTGATTTCATCGAGAAACCCTGGGACAACCAGCGGCTGATGAGCGTACTGGCGAATCAGCGCGCGCTCGGTCGAGCGCGGCGTCGCGGCCAGCGTCTGCAAGCCGAGAACAGCTTGTTGCGCGGTCCGGCTGCCGATGGCTTCATTGCTGAGGCGCCGTCGATGCAACGGTTGCTCGAACGCCTCGCGCGGGTCGCGCCTTCGGATGCGAACGTGTTGATTCTCGGCGAGAACGGCACCGGCAAGGGCGTCATCGCGCGTCTGCTACATGATGCGTCCAAGCGCGCCGACTTGAGTTTCGTCAAGGTCAACATGGGAGGCATTCCGGAATCCGTGTTCGAGGCCGAGATGTTCGGTCATGTGCGTGGCGCGTTCACCGATGCCAAGACTGATCGTATCGGGCGTTTCGAGCTGGCCGATGGCGGCAGTCTTTTTCTTGATGAGATCGCGAACATCCCGGTTGCCCAGCAGCCAAAATTGTTGCGTGTACTCGAAGATGGCGAACTCGAACGTGTGGGCTCGTCGCGCACGCTCAAAGTCGATGTGCGATTGATCTCCGCGACCAATGCTGACCTCTCGGCTGAAGTGGCAAACGGCGCGTTCCGCAAGGATCTGCTGTTTCGCCTGAACACTGTTGAATTGCATTTACCGCCATTGCGCGAACGTGGCGAAGATATTCCGCTGCTCGCCCAATCCTTCCTCGAACGTTTCGGCAAGCGCTACCAGCGTGACGGCATGCGCTTTTCACCTTCAGCGATGAATGCGCTTTGCGCCTATGCGTGGCCCGGCAATGT
>JBBQTY010000268.1:0-4934 GCA_038234445.1 Lysobacterales bacterium | reverse complement strand
TCGTGTTGTCCCGCTCGCCCATCTCTTTGGAGACTCCCGTATGAATTACCGTACCCGCCGAATCAGTTCAGCGATTCAACTTGCCTTGGCCGCAGGCCTGGTCGCCGCCCCCGGCGCCGCCGTGTTCGCGCAACAGGATCGCGGCGATGACGTGCAGAAGCTGGAGGCCATTCAGGTCACCGGCTCGCGCATCAAGAAGGCCGACGTCGAAGGCCAGACGCCCGTTCAGGTGATCAGCGCCGCCGACATTGAAGCGACCGGACTCGGCTCGATCGGTGATGTGATCCAGCGTCTTTCGGTCAGTGGCTCCTCGCTCAACACCAAGTTCAATTCGGCTGGTAACTTCGGTTTCAGTCCGGATGGCTCAGGTGTCGGTTCGGGTTCAACCACCGTCTCGTTGCGCAATCTCGGCGCCAAGCGCACCCTGATCCTGGTCGATGGACTGCGCTGGGTCAGCGAATCATCCGCTTCCGGTGTGTCTGCGGCAGTTGATCTCAACACGATTCCGGCCAGCGCCGTTGATCGCATCGAGATCCTCACTGACGGCGCCTCCGCGCTATACGGCTCGGACGCAATTGCTGGCGTTGTCAACATCATCACCAAGAAAAAGCAGGATGGCGGTGCCGCACGCCTTTACTACGGCGATTATTCGACCGGCGACGGCGCAACCCAGCAAGGCAACATCTCGCTTGGCGGCAGCAGCGACAAGTTCGATTTCTTCGTCGACCTGAGCTACTACGACCAGAAACGCATCAGCTCGAACGACTGGGAGCAATCGCGCTACCCGACACCGGGAATCAACGGTGCAGTCAATCCAGGCGCCTGGAGTTCGGCCACACCAAACGGTCGCCAAGTGTTTGCACCAGCTGATCCGACCGAGACGTTTGGCGGCCTTTGTCCTGTCGATGGGGGAGCTTCGTTCTGCAATCTTTCTGGTGACGGCGCTGGCGGCTTCCGCCCGTGGACCAATGCCGAGCGCTTCAACTTCTCGCCGTACAACCTGCTGCTGACGCCGTCCAAGCGTACCGGCCTGTTTGCCCAAGGCACTTATCGCATCAGCGATCACGTCAGCTGGAACCTCAAGGGTACCTATACCAAGCGTGAGTCGGTCAACCAGGCCGCGCCCGAGCCGATCTTCCTCGGCTCCGAAGCCGGCAGCGGCGGACTTGCTGACTTCGTCGGTATCGATGCCAGCAATCCATATAACCCGTTTGGCACGATTTCCCCGGAAGGCTCGTTCATTACGCGCCGACCGGTCGAGGGCGGCCCGCGCATCTTCAAGCAGAACGTCGACACCAGCTACTTCTCGACTGGCCTCAACGGCGATTTCAGTGGTGGCGATCGTCAGTTCTTCTGGGATGTCAATTACGTCAATGCCGAGAACAAAGCCACCCAGACCGTCAACGGCACCTACAACATCGCGCATATCCAGCGTGCTCTCGGACCAATTGCGGATTGCACCGCGCCCTGCGTTGCACTGGATCTGTTCGGCGGCCCAGGCTCGATCACAGCGGACATGCTCAACTACATCCAGTTCATCGAGAACGATCGCAGCCGCCAGAAGCTCAGCACCTGGACGGCCAACATCTCGGGTGACGTGTTTGATCTGCCGGCGGGCCCGCTGGCGTTCGCCGGCGGTTACGAACATCGCAAGCAGAGTGGCTCGTACTCACCCGATTCGATCGTTACCGCCGGTGAATCGAATGGCGTGCCGTCCGGGCCGACCAGCGGTGAGTATTCGGTCAGCGAGTTCTACCTCGAACTCAATGCGCCGCTGCTCGCAGACATGAGCTTCGCCAAGCATCTCGATCTGAGTGTCGCCTCGCGCTTTTCGGACTACTCGAATTTCGGCAATACGACCAACAGCAAAGTCGGCCTGCGCTGGCAGATTAACGATGACCTGACTCTGCGCAGCACCTGGGCTGAAGGCTTCCGCGCACCGTCGATCGGCGAGCTATATGGCACCTTCGCCCGCTTTGACGCGCAGATCGCCGATCCCTGCAACGGTGCGACCGGCCAGCTCGGCGCCAACTGTGCAACCCTTGGCGTGCCGAATCCGGCAACGTTCGAGCAAGCCAACTCGCAGATTTCGGTAGTCACCGGCGGCAACGCCAGTCTCAATCCGGAAACCTCGACGAGCCTGACCGTCGGCGGAATCTACAGCCCGAGCTGGGGTGCCAACACGAGCTGGTCGCAGAAGCTCGACCTCGAAGTCACCTACTACAACATCAAGATTAAGGACGCGATCCAGGCTTCCGATGCGCAGACCCAGCTGAATCGTTGCGTAGCGACGCTTGATCCCACCTTCTGCGGCGGCATCACACGCTCCTCAGGCGGCAATATCAACGGTTTCGACAACACCTTGTTCAATCTCGGCAGGGTCAACACCAAGGGCATCGACTTCGGCATCAGCTGGCTCGGCAATGAAACCGGTGTGGGCACGTTCGGAGCGAGCCTCTCGGCAACCAAGGTCACCAGCTACGAGGCGATCGCCACTGATTCCGGTCTCGCCGAACCCCGCGTGGTCGGAATCGAAGTCAACGACAGTGCGATTCCGGACTGGCGCGCAACCGCGCGCCTGACCTGGGGTATCGGTGACGTCAACCTGAGCTGGTCGGCACGCTATATTTCCGACCTGACCGAGGAAGACTGCACAACGATCGGCTCGTTCAACAACTGCAGCAATCCTGTAGCCGGCACCAACCATCTTGGAGCGACGACGTTCCACGATGTGCGTGCAAGCTGGAAGTTGCCAACCGAACTGAATTTCACCATCGCCGGCGGCGTCAACAACGTCACAGGCAAGGAGCCGCCGATCTGTCAGAGCTGCTCGCTCAATGGCTACGACGCATCGACCTATGACCTGCCGGGTCGCTACAGCTACGTTGAAGCCAGCATCAAGTTCTGATTCCAAGCGTCATCGCAAAATCTTGGGGCCGCCTTGTGCGGCCCTTTTTCTTGATGAATTTCTTGCGTCCCCCAAGCACGAGCTGGCGAAGCGTCAACTGTTCAACCTCAAGGAATCTGGGAGCGGCAATTGCTGATCAGCGCTTTGCCGGCGCGCGCGCGAGGGCCCAGACATCGACACGTTTGACCCCTGCGCGCAGCAGCACGCGGGTGCATTCGCGCAGGGTGGTTCCGGTGGTCATGACGTCATCGAGGATGGCGATGTGCGCGGGTAGCGTGGCATCCACTTTGACGGTGAACGCGTCGTGCAGATTGCGACGGCGGGCCTTGGCATCGAGACCGGTTTGTGCGCTCGTGCTGCGCACGCGGATCAGCGCGCTGAGGTCGAGTGGAATGGCGAGGGCCTTGGCCAATGGTTTGGCCAATTCGAGTGCCTGGTTGTAACCGCGTTCGCGCAATCGGTCTTGATGCAGCGGTACGCACAGCAGGCGCTCGGGCAATGGACCGGTCAGTTGCCGACTTGCGGCCTCGATCATCAATTCCGAGAGCAGGCGACCGGCAGCAAGATCGCGGTGGAACTTGAAACGCGCTTCCAGCAAGTCCAGCGGATGCGCATAGCGGAATGGAGCCCATGCCGAAGCGAACGGTGGTTCGCGCTTGAGGCAGATGCCGCAACGTTCGGCCGGATGTTCTAGCGGCAGTGCGCAGCGTGCGCAACAGCAGGTATTGATTGGCAGATCGGCGCGACAACCTGCACACAGATCGCGCCCTTGCACACCTTCGCCGCCGCAGAGCAGACACCGCGGCGGCAATACGGCGGCAATCACGCTGTCGAGAACGCCGTCAACCTTTCGCTTCCATTCCAAGTTGACAGCCTCCGATGCTGAATCCAGACTCGCCGCACTTTACCGAATGTCGGATGCTTGCGATGTCTTACCTGCGCCATGATTGGTCCCGCGACGAGGTGCTTGGCCTCCTCGATCTGCCATTTTCCGACCTGCTGCAGCGCGCCCACGCCGTGCATCGCGCGCATCACGACGCCAATGCGGTACAAGTCTCGACCCTGCTCTCGATTAAGACCGGTGGTTGTCCCGAGGATTGCGCTTACTGCCCACAAGCCGCGCGTTACTCGACTGGGGTCAAGGCCGAAAAGTTGTTGCCACTCGAAACCGTCATCGAGCGTGCGCAAGCGGCCAAGGCCGCCGGTGCGACCCGCTTCTGCATGGGCGCCGCCTGGCGCTCACCGAAGGATCGCGATGTTCCGAAAGTTGCCGCGATGATTCGTGCGGTCAATGCGCTCGGTATGGAAACCTGTGCCACGCTCGGCATGCTTTCGGGCGAGCAGGCCGAGGCGCTGCAGGCGGCTGGGCTCGACTACTACAACCACAACCTCGATACCGCTCCGGAATTTTACGGAGATGTGATCAAGACGCGCGAGTATCAGGATCGTCTCGATACGCTTGGGCATGTGCGCAAGGTGGGCATGAAGACCTGCTGCGGCGGCATCGTCGGCATGGGCGAAACGCGCGATCAACGCGGCGGCTTGCTGCAGACGCTGGCGAATTTGCCCGAGCATCCGCAATCGGTGCCGATCAATCGTCTGGTCCAGGTCGAGGGCACGCCGCTGGCCGGGACGGCCTTGCTTGATCCGTTTGAATTTGTGCGCACGATTGCGGCGGCACGCATCCTCATGCCGGAATCGATGGTACGACTCTCGGCCGGACGCGCGGAAATGAGCGATGAGCTGCAAGCTTTATGCTTCTTCGCAGGCGCGAACTCGATTTTCTACGGCGAAAAATTGTTGACCACGGGTAATCCCGATGTGCTTGCCGATCAGCAATTGTTCGCGCGACTTGGCATTCACGCCATGCAGATCGATGGCAAGCTACAAGCCGAACCCGCACGTAACTTGCATGCCGATATTGTTGATCGGGAAATGTGTGAAGTAGTGACCGCCTGATTTGGAGTCACCCGAGTGATCCAGAAGCGTCATCAATCCCGCGGACGAGTTTGCCAATGAACCGGCC
>JBBQTY010000267.1:0-4943 GCA_038234445.1 Lysobacterales bacterium | reverse complement strand
CATCCAGATCGCACGTCGTGCGATGGAAGCGCCGCTGCGCGAAATCGTCACCAACGCCGGCGACGAGCCGAGCGTGATCTTGAACAAGGTCGCTGACGGCAAGGGCAACTACGGCTACAACGCAGCCACCGGTGAATACGGTGACATGGTCGAGATGGGTATTCTTGACCCGACCAAGGTCACCCGCACCGCGCTGCAGAACGCCGCCTCGATCGCTGGTCTCATGATCACGACCGAAGCGATGGTCGCCGACGCGCCGAAGAAGGAAGAAGGCCCCGGCCACGGTGGTGGCGGCGGCGGAATGGGCGGCATGGGCGGCATGGGCGGTATGGATTTCTAAGAGCGCCCCGCTCAGCTGTACTGATACAAGAAAGCCCCGCAGTGATGCGGGGCTTTTTTATTGGCCGTTCAGAAAATGCCGAGGGCAAGACCTGCGCTCAACAAAGCGCCAAGTTCGCGGCCACATTCAAGATCGGCAGAGTTCAATTGCTTTTTCGCTAGGATCGCTTCGCGAGTCTGCGCGAGCGTGTTGATGATCATCGGTGGAGCGACACGACGCAGGCGCAGCCCGATGGCAATACGGTCGAGTTGGCGTTGCGCACCTTCGCCGTCCGATCCGGCGCAGATGATCGAGGCATAGGCCTTGCCGTTGCAGCGATCAAGCAAGTCGTAATAGCTGCGATCAAAGAATTCCTTCATCGCACCCGAGAGCGACGCGAGATTTTCCGGCGCGGCGAACAGCAGGGCATCGGCGCTGAGCACGTCGGCCGCCGATGCCTGTTCTGCCCGTAACGTATTCACACTTACGCCTTCCTCGGCCTTCGCGGCATCGGCCGCAGCTTGAACCATTTGCTCTGTCGCACCGGTGCGGCTGTGCCAGATGATCAGCAGGGTTTTCATGCGATAGGGCCGGGCGTTTTCATCGCCTTTCTGAACCTCGAGTTAGATTCGGATGTCTTGGTTGCCGGAGGTTAAAACGCGTCCCGCTAGTCTCCTGGCAACGCTGTGCAGTATGTACGGCAATACGCCAAGGAGAACATTTCATGAGCAAGACCATCTCAGGAAAGAAAATTGCGATTCTCGCCACGCACGGTTTTGAGGAGAGCGAGCTGACCAGTCCGCGCGATGCATTGAAGGCTGCTGGCGCGACGGTCCATATCGTGTCGCCCGAGTCCGGCGAGTTGCAGGCGTTCAAGCATCTCGAAAAAGGCGTCAAGGTTGCGGTCGACAAGCCGTTGAGCGGGGCGAACGCCGAAGACTATGACGCCATCGTTCTGCCAGGAGGTTTGTTCAACCCGGATCAGCTTCGCGTGAACAAGCAGGCACTCGCGTTTGTGCAGGCGTTCGTCAAGGCGGGCAAACCCGTCGCTGCGATCTGCCATGGCCCGTGGATTCTCGCTGACGCAGGCGTTCTGAAGGGCCGCAAGGTCACATCCGTGCCGACGATCCGCAAGGATATCGAGAATGCCGGCGCACATTGGCTTGATGAGGAAGTCGTCGTCGACAACGGCATCGTCACCAGTCGTACGCCAAAGGATCTCGCCGCGTTCAATTCAAAATTGATCGAGGAGATTGCTGAGGGCCAACACGAGCGTCGTGCAGCCTGATCAATCGATTCAACCCTGGAGTAAAAAATGGCCGGAGCAGTGCTCCGGCCATTCTACTTTCAGCGCACGGAAACCGGATTGCGTGCGATCGCTTTTCCGTCGACGACGAAGACAATGTCGTAGTCACCTGCGTCGGCGGGAGCACGCAGACTGACCGCATCGCCTTCCAGCGGCACATCGGCATAGTCGAGGTAGTCGACCGTGCCGCGTTGCACAAAGCCGATCCAGTGACGCTTGTGTCGTGGTCCCTCGAAATGCACGCTGATGGCTTGTTGCGCTGTCGTGCTGGTCGGTGCATCAAGCTTGGCAACGGCTGCAGTAACTTTGATCGGCTGCGAAGCGATGACTTTTTCATTTTCGTTGAGCACGTAACGTAATTCGTATTCACCGGCCTCGGTCGGCGCCATCACGGTCGCTTCAGTACTCGTTCCTTGCGGACGCACGTAGTCGAGGTAAGTCCCGGCAGCACTGCCCGCCGGAGCGAAGCCGATCCAATGTCCTGAACCTTCCGGACCGCTGGCCTTGATCGTGATCGTGTCACCTGCCATCACCGTTGCCGGGCCACTGACGCTGGCCTCGCTCGCGACAATCCGAATTGGCCGCGAGACGAGAATTCGATCGTACTCGTTGAGGACATAGCGCAACTCGTAGTCGCCAGGCTCAGACGGCGTCAACAATTCCATCTCGCTGACTGCTGCCAGCGGACGCTCATATCTGAGGTAGGTGCGGATATCGCTGCCTTTCGGTGCGAAGCCGACCCAATGACGCTTGCCGATCGGACCATGCGACGTGATCTTGATTTTCGATCCGGCCGCAGCGCTGTCAGGCGCTTCGATGCTGGCTTGTGCATCACCGACCTGAAGGACGACGCGAGCGAGCACGCTGGATTTGCGAATGGGACTGACGTAGCGCAATTCGACTGCGCCCGCAGCGGCCGGCGCCTGCAGCGTGATGACTCCGTTATCGGCGATCTTTTCCTTTTTACCGACGACTTCATATTCGAGATACGCGCTGTCTTTCGATCCGACCGGTGCGAAGGCCACATAGTCGCCACGATCAGCCGGACCACTCCAGGAAACTTCGACGTCGCTGGTGATTGTCAGCGCACCGTTTGCAGCAACCTTGGCTGAAGCCGGTGGTGGTGGCGGTTCGGTGCTCGCACTGACTGCGCCTTCGATCGCCGCACCGAGCTCATCGGCGTTGCGCGCATTGAAATAGCGACCGCCGGTGTTCTCGGCGAGGCAACGCAACTGGGCCTGATGCTTTGGATCGGTGACATCGAAACCGATCACATGAGCGGTGAACTCGACGCCGCTCTTTTCGAGTTCGGTGCCGACTGCGCAGGGATCGAGATTGCAAGTTTCTTCACCATCCGAAACGAGGATCACGGTGGCCTTACGCTCAGTCGACTTGAGCACGCTGGCGGCATGTTTGACCGCCGCTGAAAGCGGCGTCATGCCCTTGGCATTGAGGTTGTTGACCGTCGACAGAAACGCGGCCTTGTCGAGTGGACCCGGCTCGATCAAGGTCTCGATGTCGTTGCAGTCGCCCTTGCGCCGATGGCCGTAGGCGACTAGGCCAATCGCGTTGTCGGCCTTCCAGGTGCCGAGCACGTCGGCGACCGTCTCGCGCGCAATCTCGACCTTGGTCTTGCCCGCGATTTGTCCCCACATCGAACCCGAAGCATCGAGCACGAGCATGATGTTTTCCCCGGCAACGGCGGAGCTCGCCGAAAGCGCAACCAACAACGCACAAACAATGAATCGCATGACATCTCCCCACTCTGATGAACCCACATGGTAATGGCGGGCAGTGATTTCGTCATGCGGGTTGCTGCGCACCCTTTATGCCGATCGGATCACGCTTGTCGTGCAGCCGGGGCCGCAATCGGAGGTCAACGAGCTTGGCCCCCGGAAAATCCGGATTCCGTTTACATGGGTAACACCCCTAACATTGCTCGACTGAGTGACTTGTCAACTACTGCCGCGGTTTCATTGCGCTCGATCAAGAGCCTTCGCAATCGCGCGAACATCGCGTTGTTCCCTTGAAATACCTTCAAGCGTTTTTTGCTGCCTCAAGCGCAGCCGAGCCAGGATGATGAGGCTGGAGTCGCTTCATTCATTCCAACGAATACAAGGCAGGGGTAAGCCTGCCTGCAGAATGAGTCACAAAGCCCGCGACAAGAGCCATCCATGAGGCTACTCTCTGACCTCGAAACGTACCGCGATTCGCCGCCAGGCTTGGGGACCTTGGCTGGCGATTTGTCGCCGCTGCAGCGGACGTTCCGTCGACGGATCAGGAGGCCGCCAACGCGCATGAGCGAAATCACCGAATTGATGGGTCGCGCCCGCGCCGGCGAACAGGCGGCGTCGGAGCGCGTGTTTGCCTTGCTCTATGACGACTTGCGTCGCCTTGCGGCGGGTCAGTTGCGCGGCGACCAGATGATGCGTACCACTTCGCTCGTGCACGAGGCCTATTTGAAGTTGTCCAAGCACGGCACTCTGGATGTCAACGATCGCAGCCACTTCTTTGCGGTTGCTGCGCGAGTGATGCGTCAGATAGTCATCGACCATGTACGCTCGCGTGCGGCACTCAGGCGCGGTGGTGATGTGCAAATCGCCTCGCTGGACACGAACGCCATGCAAGCGGCGGCGGCGGATCGTGGCGAGGAAGTGCTGGCGCTCGATTCGGCGCTGGCTCGTCTTGACGCCATTGATGCGCCGCTGGCCGCCCTCGTCGAGATGCGATTCTATGCGGGGCTCGAGCTCAGCGAGATCGCCGACGTGATGGATCGCTCCGAGCGCTCGCTCAAACGTGACTGGCGCCGCGCACGTGCGTTCCTGCAACGCGAGATGACGGCCGCCTGATCGATGACCGCCTCATCCGATCGCTGGTCGCAGATCTCATCCTTGTTCGATGAGCTGGTCGAGCTCGATGGCAATGAGCGGAATAGGCGTCTTTCCGACATCGCATTGTCAGACAGCGAACTGGCCGACGAAGTGCGCGCGTTGCTGGACGCCGATGAAGAAAACGGCGGCCTGCTCGACGGCAACGCCGTCTCTGCCTTGCCCGAAGTGTTGAGCCGCGAAGTCGAGGCGATGCCTGCCGATGGCATGGCTGGTCCCTACCGACTGCTGCACCTGCTCGGCGAAGGCGGCATGGGCGTGGTCTGGCTGGCCGAGCGTACCGATGGCGCGTACGAGCAGCAAGTCGCGGTCAAGGTGCTCAAGCGCGGCATGGACACGCATGCGATCCTGCGCCGTTTCCTGCAGGAGCGACGCATCCTCGCGCGCTTGCAGCACAACCATATCGTTCGACTCGTCGACGGCGGCATGA
>JBBQTY010000266.1:0-4943 GCA_038234445.1 Lysobacterales bacterium | reverse complement strand
GCGTTCTATGCAGGCGCCTTTGTGATGTTCGCGGCGGTAGGCTGGACCGTGTTTCGCACGCGTGAATATCCGCCTGAAGTACTCGAATCCTTCGACGATGCGCACCCGCCAACCGTGGCAACATCGAGCGCTTCGTCATTGCGCGGCGCGATGATCTGGATCGTCCTCGGTGCGGGCCTGCTTGGCTGGATTGTGCTCGGCGATCTGGCCAAGGAGTTGTTCATCCTGGCCGGTGGATTGCTGGGTTACGGCATCGCCTTGTTGCTGGTCAGTCAGACCCGATCGACTGGCGCGTTTGCGCAGATCATGGCCGACATGCAGGCGATGCCGGGGCCGATGCGCAAGCTGGCCCTGGTCCAATTCTTCTCGTGGTTCGCGCTGTTTGCGATGTGGATCTATACGACTGCCGCCGTGACCCAAGTGCATTTCGGAAGCAGTGATCCGACTTCGGCCGCATACAACGAAGGCGCCAACTGGGTTGGCGTGCTGTTCGCCTCGTACAACGGGTTTGCCGCGCTGGCCGCGATCGTGATTCCGCTGGTGGTTTCACGCATCGGTATGCGCGCGAGCCATGTCCTCAATCTGTGGATCGGTGCGGCGGCGTTGATCTCGTTCCTGTTTGTGCGTGATGCGAACTGGTTGCTGGTGCCGATGATCGGCATCGGTTTTGCCTGGGCCTCTATCCTGTCGCTGCCGTACGCGCTGCTCTGTGATTGCCTGCCGGCGAAGAAGATGGGCGTGTACATGGGCATCTTCAATTTCTTCATCGTGATTCCGCAGTTGCTCGCGGCCAGCGTGCTCGGGGTGTTGTTGAAGTCCTTCTTCGGAAATCAGCCGATCTACGCACTGGCCATCGGCGGTGCGAGTTTCATCATTGCCGGTCTGTGCATGCTGCGCGTGCCCGAACCTGCGCCGGTGAAAGCTTTCGCAATCAAGCAAGGAGCCTGAAATGCGCATCGCTCAAATGCTGGTTACAGTTGCGCTGACTGCAGTGACGGTTGCCGGCTGCTCGAACAATCCTGCCGCAATCACCGATTCGAATACTTCAGCAGTATCGTCGGACTACTACGGTACGCTGGAGCCGTTTGCCAGCGAGGCCGTGTACTTTGTCGTCACCGATCGCTTCGTCAATGGCGATCCCGGCAATGACCATCGCGATCAGGGCGGCGCGCATCCGACGTTCGACATTCCGCTGACTTGTCCCGATGGTGTGGTCGCGCATCTCGGCTATCTCGGCGGCGATTTCCGCGGTCTGCTCGACAACGCGGATTACATCCGCGAGATGGGTTTCAGCGCGGTCTGGATCACGCCGATTGTCGATAACCCGGACGAAGCGTTCACCGGTGGCGATGAAGTCACCTGCACCTCGTTCCTGACCGATCGCGGCAAGGCCGGCTATCACGGTTACTGGGGTATGAATTTCTACAAGGTCGATGAGCATCTGCCGAGTCCGGGTTTGCAGTTCGCCGATCTGACGCACGAACTCAAGGGCAAGGGTCTGAAGACCGTGCTCGACATCGTCGCCAACCACAGCTCGCCCGCGTGGTCGATGCCGGTCAAGCAGCCGGGTTTCGGTCAGGTGTTCGGCGCCGACGGTACGCTGCTTGCTGATCACGCCAACTTGCCACCGGACAAACTCGATCCGGCAAACAATCCGCTGCAGCGCTGGTACAACACGAAACCCGATCTGGCCCAGCTCGGCGACCTTGATCCGGACAATCCGGCCGTGATCGATTACCTCAGCGGTGCCTACGAGCAATGGATCGATCAAGGCGCAGCGGCGTTTCGTGTCGATACGATCAGCCATCAGCCGACGGCGTTCTGGAAGATCTTTGCCGATCGCCTGCGCGCGAAGCATCCGGCCTTCTTCATGTTCGGCGAAGCCTTCGACTACGACGCGGCCAAGATCGCGTCGTACACCTGGGATGCGAACGGCCACTACAGCGTGCTCGATTTCCCGATGAAGAAAGCGATCGGCGAGGTCTTTGAAAAAGCGTCAGGTGACTACGCGCAACTCGCGGGCGCGCTCAATCTCGAAGGCGGCCCGTACCAGAACCCCTACGAGCTTGCGACTTTCTACGACAACCACGACATGGCCCGCTTCAATGCGAGCGACGAAAGTTTCATCGATGCGCATAACTGGCTGTTCACTGCGCGCGGGATTCCGGTCATCTATTACGGCTCCGAATCGGGCTTCATGCGTGGTCGCGTGGAGCATCATGGCAACCGCAACTATTTCGGCACCGAAGGCATTGCCGCAGCGCGCCAGTCGCCTATCCGCAGCGCACTGTCGCGCGTCGCACATGTGCGCGAAGGTTCAGTCGCGTTGCAGCGTGGACTGCAACTCGATATCGAACTCGGTGGTGATCGTGCGGCGTTCTATCGGGTGTATGAGCACGCGGACCAGATGCAGACCGCGCTTGTGCTGTTGAACAAGGGTGATCAGAAGCAGCGCTTCACGCTCGGTGACCATCAACAAGCCGGAAGCTGGCGCGATGCTTTCAATGCATCCGCTGCGCCGATGAAAATCGCATCAGGCAACCAGGCGGAATTTGACGTGGGGCCACACGGTGTCGCGGTGTGGTTGCTCGATGCGCCAATCACCGAGCCTTCACTCCGCGCGCGACTCGATCAGCTTATGGCTGGGCGTGAGCGCCGCACGAGCGACGCACAATAACGCGCGCCGGCAGCATCACGCTTTCGACCGGTTCGCCGCGGATCTGACGCAGCAATTTTTCGACGAGCACTTCGCCGGCGAGCTTGGTGTCCTGCTGCACCGTGGTCAGCGGCAGACTCGCGTAGCTCGCCATAGGCAGGTCATCGAAGCCGACCACCGAGACTTGCTTCGGAACGTCGAGGCCAGCCTCGTGCAAGGCATTCGTCGCGCCAATCGCAAGCAGATCGCTGGCGGCAAACACCGCATCGATCTGAATGCCCTTGGCGAGCAGGTTGGCTACGGCTTGATGACCGACCTGCTCGGTTGAATCGAGCGCATCAACTTGCAAGGACGGATCAATCGCAATGCCGGCGGCTTCCTGCGCTGCGCAATAGCCCAGCCACCGATCACGAAACTCGGGACACTCCTCGCCGATGCTGCCGACGAAGGCAATGCGTCGACGGCCGAGACCGATCAGATGTTCGGTGATCGCGCGACCGCCACTACGGTTGTCGCAGCCGACTGAAATGCCGGGCTGGCCATCGACAACGGCACCCCAACGTACAAAATGGGTATTTTGCTCTTCGAGCTTCTTCAGCGTACTGCGCGCGACGAGGTAGTCACCATAGCCGAGCAGGATCAAACCAT
Source organism: Lysobacterales bacterium (assembly GCA_038234445.1). Classification (GTDB taxonomy): domain Bacteria; phylum Pseudomonadota; class Gammaproteobacteria; order Xanthomonadales; family Rhodanobacteraceae; genus Dokdonella. Next base: position 1,639 of record JBBQTY010000266.1, on the reverse strand, counting down.
CGGCCTTGTGGCTATCCTGATAGTCGGCGTGCCAGTCGTTCGAGAACTGCTGGAACGAAATCAGCAAGTCATAGCCCTGACGCGCGCAGGCACGCGTGATCGAGCCAAGCATCGACAGGAAAAACGGATTGATCAGCGAATCATCCGGTGTTGGATCCTCGAACAAGAGCAGGGCGAGCGTGACCGAGTTCTGCCGACGCAGGCACGAGGCATTCTTGTCGACCTTGTAGTTGAGCTGCTTGGCGATCGCCTGGATCTTGCGCCGCGTATCGAGGCTGACCAGGGTGCTGCCACTCAGCGCACGCGACACCGTCGACTGCGAGACCCCAGCCTCGTAGGCGATGTCGAATGACGTGGCTTTACCTTTAGAGCTCAAGAGGCGAGCGTCACAGCAGAGGCGAAGCGTCCTTTTTACCGGATAGCGCGCCGCGGGGCGTCTTGCAGTGCAGCATGCCGGGTTTTCCTCGCCACGCGACGCAGGAGCGTGCTTTGGGAGACAGAGTCACCAACCCCTTGTCTTCACCGGCGGGACGAGCGGAGAGAAGCGAGCAAAATAGCGGCAGAGGCTCGATCAGCCGCGCGGCGCGAGCCTGGCGCATTCCCGCGAAAGCTTCGCAATCGCCTCCCAATCACGCGCATCAAGCGCCGACTTCGGCACCATCCACGAACCACCAACCGTGATCACATTCGGCAGCGCGAGATAGCCGGGTGCTTGCACCGCATCGATGCCGCCGGTTGGGCAGAAGCGCACATCGGCAAACGGTCCCGCGAAGGATTTCAGTGCCGCGATGCCGCCTGATGACTCTGCCGGGAAAAATTTGAAACGGCGATGGCCATGCTCAAGGCCGCGCATCAACTCGCTCGCGGTTGCGATCGCGGGCAGGAATGGTATATCCGCATCGGCGGCGGCAGCGTACAGAGCTTCGGTCGAACCGGGTGCGATCGCGAACAAGGCGCCGGCATTCGTCACTGCGCGCAAGGCGGTTGCATCGAGCACCGTGCCCGCACCGACAATCGCGCCTGGTACATCGCGAGAAATTATCCGGATCGCCTCGATCGCAACCGCGCTGCGCAAGGTGATTTCGAGCACGGGTAGTCCCGCATCGACAAGGGCACGCGCAAGTGGAATCGCATCATCAAGGTTTTCGATACTGAGCACCGGCAATACCGGCGCTTGCGAGAGCAATTCATCGACGCGCGTGGCGCGGGATTCGGCAGTCCATGACGGCATCGGTATTATCCTCTTGAGGTCTGATGCAGGGCGACGGCGGCGCCGAGCAGGCCCGGATTGGTGTGCACGATGACTTCGACTGTCACCGCTTCGAGCCATGTCGAGAAACGCCCCTTGGCAATGAATCGCTCGCGGAACGCGCTCGATCGCAGGAATGGAATGAAGCGCGGCACGATGCCGCCGGCGATGACGATGCGACGCGCACCATGGATCAGCGCGGCATCGCCCGCGACGCTGCCGAGCACCGAGCAGAAACGCGCGAGTGCACGGCGCGCATCGAGATCGTGGCCATCGAGTGCGGCGGCGACGATGTCGGCCGGATCACGCAACGGCAACGTGCGACCATCACGCGGGCCGCCTTCGGTGCCGTGCAGTGCGGCGTGAATATGCGAGAGGCCATCGCCACTC